>JBDTOI010000141.1:0-10516 GCA_039933315.1 Pyrinomonadaceae bacterium | reverse complement strand
GGCCGATTGTTTCTTTCGAACCTACTAACGCGCCCTTTAGTCTGGTGCTGCTGCTTGATATGTCAGGTTCGACCGTGAGTTTTCGCCAGCAACTAACCCAGGCAGCGCTGCGCTTCCTTGACGCCCTTGGTCCGGAAGACAGAGTCTCAGTGATCCAGTTCAATGGCAAAGGGACCAAGTCGCTGGTCGGCTTCAGCAACAATTACAAAGACATTTCCTACGCGATCACGGTCGCTAACGGTAAAGGCGAGACTCATTTCTATGACGCGCTAAGCTATTCGCTGAAAGAGTTGAGCAAAGAAGGCAAACGGCGCAAGGCCATTGTAGTGCTTACTGACGGGCTGGATACAAAACTGCGCAAGGTCGATCGAGATGCCGCCGCCACTAAAGCGGAAACTAATGAAGCAGCCATCGGCGCGATCAAACCGGACGCCAGCCCTCTGCTGATTTCCGTCTTGAACGATGCGGATCGGCAAGGCGTAACAATTTTTCCGCTGGCGCTGCCATCCGGTGATGCAAAACGTTTACCCTTCCCTAACTCGATACAGATTGCTATCTACACGGCCGCGCGGACGCGATTACAAACTCTTGCGAATCGCACCGGAGGCCGGTTGAACGAAATCAAGAGCCTGGATCAAATGCCACGCTTATACGCGGAGGTTGCCGCGGACTTGCGCTCGCTTTACAGCATTGCCTATCAGCCGCCCACGGATCGTTTGCACGACGGCCGCTGGCGCGAGATACGAATCGACGTAACCCATCCCGAATTAATCGCGCGCACCAAACCCGGCTACTTCGCCCGCTAACCAGTTCCTGCCTACTATTTACTGCCTTCTGCCTACTCCGCTGGAGCCTGCTTGACACTCGGAAAACCGATCCCTATATTCGGAATTCAGTTTTCTGTTAACGCTTTTCAACTTCCCCGCCATGCACCCGTAGCTCAGCTGGATAGAGTACCTGACTACGAATCAGGGGGTCGCACGTTCGAGTCGTGCCGGGTGCACCATTTACATCAGCAACCTACGGTTTGAACCCTCTGGACGATGTTCCTGCGCAAGGGATCAGTACGGAGTTTCTTCGTACTTCAAATACTAGGTCAGATTGAACCTGTAGCCCGGGTCAAGGTGCTGGTGCTGCAGTAAAATCTCATGAATGTTGTACGGGTGCGTTGGGCTGCCGGTGAAATGGTTTTTCAGAACCTGAAAGATGTGGCCGAGTCCTCCGGCGTCGTCGATATCAATATCGGCAACGCATTCATCACCCTTCATAAAGAACGTCAGTTGCAGGTTCCCGAAGTGGTCGTCAGTCTTAAAACTGTCAGCCGGCTCGAAACCTATGAATTCTCCGGGAAGATGGTGGAGCTGGCCGTCAACTTTGTGAAATAACCCGCTATGAACGTTATGCTTCACTTCCTCGCGCAACCCTTTTTCCACAAAGGCAAAAAACCGATCGCCACGCAGTTCTCTGATTTCTTTAATTAAAGTGAGTACGGTCTTGTCGGTGCTAAATCGCGTCGCCAGTGTTTTCCGTGCGATGTTCAGAACCCCGGCACGACGGATGTCGTCCAGAGCGTCGTAAAGAACCGGGCCTGTCTTGTTCTCGAAAGCCAGGACGTTCGGGCTATTGGTCAGAAGGGCGCGTAATTCCTTCGTCAGATTAGAAAACGTGGGAACGGTCACGCTGACTATCTTCGCGATGTCCACCGGAAAAACAATCGTCTTTTCCCTCGGCGTGCCGGTGTTGATGTTCACAAAGTGGCTGACTGGACGATAGGAAGGCGGGTCGATTGTCACCTGATAAATGCCTTGCGAACCCGTGAATAGGTTACTGATATTAATAAGCCTGGAAGCATCCACGCTCTTATGCACAGGATTGTGAGTCAACTGTATGTTGCGAAGCGCAATGTCTACCTTCTCTTGCAGCCGCTTACCGAAGACGTCTACCAATTCCAGTTTTAGTTTGCCGTTCTGGGCCATGAGGATTCTCCTTTAGCGTTTGGAGGTAAAGATCGCGGGCCTGAAGGAGCGGTTTGCGCTGAGGTGAAGTGCCCCTAATTTGGAGTGCGGTGACCAGTCACCGCTTTGGCCTGCGGCGGACCGGCGACACTTCGCCAACAAATTGATTGAATGTAGCGCTGAACAAAGAGCCGACAGGTCGGCGCACTCCAAATCACACAAGTGAGGCCCGGGTCGATTGCACAATCTCGAGAAACTGACGCGCACGGTCGGTTATCAGTGCGCTGTTACCTTCGCGCAAGGCTTTGGTATCTACGAGATCAGCGCCCACGCCCAGAGCCATCGCTCCGGCCCTGATAAAGTCGCCCGCCGTTTTCAGAGAGACTCCGCCGGTGGGAATTAATTCAACCTGTGGCAGAGGAGCTTTTAAAGCTTTCAAGTAGCTGGCGCCACCGACCGCGCCGGCGGGAAACACCTTCACTGCGTCCGCTCCCGCTTTCCAGGCTTGCACCACCTCAGTTGGTGTCAGCGCTCCGGGGAAAACCGCAACATCCCGTTCGCGGCAAAACTGGATCGTTTCCACGTTGAGCGCCGGGCTGACGATGAACTGCGCTCCCGCTTGTATGCAGGCCTGAGCAGTTTCCGGATCGAGTACGGTGCCCGCTCCGATTAATGCTTTGTCCCCGTACTCACCCGCTAAAGCTTTTATAACCTCGATCGCACCGGGAACGGTCATGGTTATCTCCAGGATATCGAGCCCACCGGCCTGCAGGGCTGCCACCGCGCGCATCGCCTGGTCTGACGACTCGGCCCGCACTACGGGTATCAAACCCGTATCACGAATGCGTCTTAGAACGTCGGATTTGTTCATAATTTGGAGTGCGGTGGCAAGCGGAGCGCGACACTGCTTTGGATGGCTTTCATTTCACATTTCAAATTTCAGATCTCAAATCCTTAGAAAAGAATCCAAAGCGGTGTCGCGCTTCGCTTGCCACCGCACTCCAAATCAGCGGACGACGCGGGCAGTGCCGCCTTTCATGACTTTCTCAACTTCGCTCAGCGTGACCATGGTCGTATCACCCGGAGTGGTCATGGCCAGGGCACCATGCGCAGCACCGCACTCGACTGCCCACTGGGGACCCTTGCCGGTGAGCAAACCATAGATCAATCCGGAAGCGAAAGAATCTCCGCCGCCGATCCGGTCCAGAATTTCCAGGTTCTCGCGCGTGGTCGCTTGATAGAACTGGCCATCGGCGAAGCAAACGGCACTCCAATCGTTGATCGTCGCCGTCCGCGCATGCCGCAACGTCGTGGCGACGACCTGGAAACTGGGAAACTCGTGGGTCGCGCGCTTAATCATTTTCTGAAAGTTACGGACGTCGAGCTTCGAGTGTTCCGCATCGACATCCTCCACTTCGAAACCGAGCGCCGCGGTGAAATCCTCTTCATTGCCCAGCATCACATCGATCAAAGGCGCCAGTTCGCGATTGACCTCACGCGCACGCGCCGATCCGCCGATGCCTTTCCAAAGCGAAGTGCGGTAATTCAGGTCATATGAAATGATCGTGCCGTGCTTGCGGGCGGCGACCATGGCTTCGCGGGCCACCTCGGGTGTCGTCTCGGACAAGGCGCAGAATATCCCGCCCGTATGAAACCAGCGAACACCTTCGTTGCCGAAGATGTTTTCCCAATCGATGTCACCGGGCTTCAGTTGTGAGACCGCTGTATGGCCTCGATCGGAACAACCAAGTGCGGCCCGCAACCCGAAGCCGCGCTCAGTAAAATTCAAACCATTGCGCACACTGCGGCCGACGCCGTCATAGTCCACCCATTTGACGTGTGATTGATCGACACCCCCCTGGTAGATCAGATCCTGCACCAGGCGGCCGACTGAATTCTCGGCGAGCGCGGTGACGATGGTCGTCTCCATGCCGAAACAACGACGCAGGCCGCGGGCTACATTGTATTCGCCACCACCCTCCCAGACCTGAAAGTTACGAGTCGTATGGATGCGGCCTTCACCGGGATCAAGCCGCAGCATAACTTCGCCCAGGCTCAAGAGATCCCAGCGGCATTTGTCTTTGGGTTTAATCGTTAGGCTCAATTTGTTGTGGCACAGAGCTGATAAGTTTTTCTCCCTCTCCCTTTGGGAGAGGGCTGGGGAGAGGGCCTGTCGGCGACGCACCCTCCCCCAAACCCCATGCTTCTCATCCTCCCCTAACCCCTCCCAAAGGGAGGGGGATATGCTACTAGGTCAAGAAGTCTTCCCGAATTGGAGAGAAGATGTCTATCAGAATCACTTCCTCGTCGAGCATGGTTGCCCCATGCCACGTTTCCGGCGGAAAGTGCAACACATCACCAGCCTGAGCGATGCGTTGTTCGTCGCCAATCGTAAAGCGCACCCGGCCGCGCTCAACGATCGTCATTTGTTCGTGAGGATGATCATGCGCGGGTGTTACCACGTTTGGACCAATGCGCAACCGGCAGATCATCAGGTTTTCCCCGACGATCATTTGTCGCTCAATGCCTGGCTCCAGTTGTTCGACCGGAACACGGCTCCAGTCAGTGTGCTGTGGTTGTAGTTCTTTGATGCTTTGCATTCGAGTCGTTCCCTTATCCGAGCGGTTTCGCCAACGGCGCGAGCTCAATAACTAAATGCCATGTCTTGCCCCGATTGGGCTCTAAACGTAAATCACGCGATTCATAAACCAGGTGCAGAGGGATTGCTCCCCGGGCCCCACGTCCCAGGGCCGTATCTCCCGTGGCCAGCAGAGTTGTTTTCATCGGCCAGTCTGCCCAGCCGATAATTGAAAGGCCCGGTCGATCCTCGCCCAGGGCGAAATGGTCGATTCGCCGCCCGCCTCCCAACAACGATTCATTGTGAACGGCAGTCGTCGGAACTGCTATCCACCAACGACGGATCGTAAGAGGCTCCATCGATTTGAGGGTTTCATCCCGCGTCAGTGTACTCCCTGCCAAATGCCAGGACACTTCGCTGGTGATGTTTGGATCGACAAGTTCTCCGGCTTTGCCGCCGATCAGCGCCCACCGTCGCCAAACTACTCGCAAGGATTTGCCATCGACCGCGGGCTCGATCTGATCCGCACCGTCAGTGGCTGCGATGACGCGTCCATCAACCAGTTCGAGAAACGGCACCATCGCGGGATAGACCTGCTCAACCGGATTAGCGAATCCGGGCAGTCCATGCGGCGCCGGCAGGTAGTCAGCGACGCCGGGCTTCGTCCCGGTGGTAATTGGAAGAGTGAAATAGATTGGTCCCTGCCGTACCAGCCAGACTCCTGCCGGCCGTTCGCCCCGACGAAAGAAAACAAATCGCGCCAAGTCAGCTCTCTTGATCTCGCTGGAAAACTGCGTGACATTTTCGGCCTGCATCGCCTTGATGAATCGGGCATGGGCCAGCGAGCCTTTGCCAAAAAAGTTTATGGTTTGTTGCCATTCGCGGTCGCGAGTTATGTAGGAGTAGTTCCCGCGGCCGAAAGCAAAAACGGAAAGCACGTGCGCCTTGTCGTTGTAGTCACGCCTTAGCCACTGCCATGCCCGGTAATAAGCACTTGCCAGCTGTGGCAAGGGCGCGGGCCGGAATTCCGGATGCGCCGCGAGGAAACCGACAATCTCCAGCGTATCCATGAAGCTAACGACACCCATGCTGCGGCCCCAGGCATACCCGTAACCGTCTGGCAGGACGAGGTCCCACCACAAACGCATCTGCTCTTTCAGCGAAGGTCGGACCGCGTCCAGAATGTCTTTACGATCGGCGGCTTCCGCCGCATCCCAAACAAAGCGCGCGTATTCGTTCGAGTAGCGATCGAAGCGACCCGTGGGCGGAGCATCATCGGCGTAAATCCCCTGGCTAAGGAACGGCCGGGCCGCGCGCGTAATCACCCCGTCAACCAACGCTCGATCTTTGAGCAGACCAAGTTGATAACTGGCACTGGCGATACGCGCCGCTACGCCCAGATAGTTTTCCGGTAGTTTAATAACCTGTTGTGTCTTGGGATCGTAGAACGCGGACACGTCGAGGAAGGTTCGCCACTGCGCTCGCTGTTCTTCATTTAGGTTCTGCCAAACCGGATTGGTGTTCAGGTCCTGGCCGAAATACCTCAGCGCGAGCACTCCGTACAATTGCGAGAAACGTGTGCCCTTCAAACGGTATTCGAGTAATCCAATCTGGCCCACCTCGCGAGCGAGATCGCGATCGCCGAGTTTGGTTCTCTGCGTCAGCGCAGCATACGCGCCCACGGAGTTCATAAAACTGCCCCAGGTGTATTCCCCGGTCGTGCCGGCGGCAAAGACTTTTACCGGCGCCGGGTCGTACGACTTGATCTCATCGAGGTGGGCGGTCATCTCCTGCGTAAAGAAGTCAATGACTTCTTTGTCGAACGACGATGTCTCAATGGTGGGGGGCGCTGGGGTACGCGCGAGCTGCGCCTGACATGGCTGCACAGCGACCACGAACAACAGCACCAACGATGACAGCCAGATTCCTAACCTCTTCATGCAAGTTCCCTTAAGCGTCGTTAACGCGACGTCCGAGTAGCAAGCGGGACACTCTTTGCTTCGCCCGGAGGAGCGAGATATTTATAGCCTGATGGCTTTGCACAAAACGTCCTCGGAAGCTCGAAAACTATGTTTGCAGCTTGAGCGGCTAACTCCGAAGGAGTTCGCAAATTCCAGCCCAGGGTTTCCTACCCTGGGATATAGCTGAAGGAGTTAGCGAACTCTTTCAGAGTTCGGAATGTTGCCGGTCCGACCTAACCCAGGGTAGGAAACCCTGGGCTGGAATTTGCCAACGCCTTCGGCGTAGCTTCACACTGAATTCGTTCCCACAAATCATCGGCCCATCCAGCCACCGTCAACTACCAGAACGTGCCCGTTGACATAGTCGCTCGCCGGGGAACACAGAAACACGGCCGCGCCGCCCAGGTCCACAGGCTCGCCCCAACGCCCGGCGGGAATCCGTTCCAGTATCTGCCGGTTGCGTGTCTCGTCAGCCTGCAAAGCTCTCGTATTGTCGGTGCGCATGTAGCCGGGAGCGATCGCGTTCACATTAATATTTTTCGCGGCCCACTCGTTCGCCAGTGCCTTGGTCAATTGCGCCACACCACCTTTCGAAGCTGCATAGGCCGGGACCGTGATCCCACCCTGAAACGAAAGTAGTGAAGCAATGTTGAGAATCTTTCCGCCGCCCCGTTCGATCATATGCCGCCCGGCCAGCTGGGCCATCCGGAAGACACTGGAAAGATTCACTTCGATGACGGTCGCCCAATCTTCTTCCGAGTATTCGGTTGCCGGGGAACGGCGAATCGTCCCAGCGTTGTTAACCAGGATATCGAGCCGGCCAAAGTGATTGATGGTCTGCTCGATCAAAGTTTTGGGCGTGCCGCGATCACTTAGATCGCCCGTCACAGCGAAAGCCTTACGGCCCAGCCTGGTGATTGCTTCGCTCGTACCGTCGGGGGTGCGGGTGTTGCCGTGACAGGCAACATCAGCACCCGCCTCCGCCAGCGCGATCGCGATGGCCTGTCCGAGTCCGGCTGAAGCGCCGGTCACCAGCGCGACCTGGCCTGTGAGTTTGAAGGCGTCGAGGATCACGCCGCGCCCTCTTGTTCAATCCCCGCGGGAGCAAAGCGCGGCACCAGCAGATGGACCACCAATAGCGCAGTCAGGTAGGCTGAACCCGCAATGATGAAGATGGGTAGATAACTGCCCGTCCATTGCAGAACGTAACCGACCACCTTGGCGATTAACATGCCGCCAACGGCTCCCGCCATTCCTCCAATGCCCACAACAGACCCCACGGCCCGGCGCGGAAATAGATCGGACGTCATCGTAAAGACGTTAGCGGACCAACCCTGGTGCGCAGAGGCCGCCAGTCCGATGAGCGCTACCGCAACCCAGATGTTCGAGGTTTGCGAAACAAACACAATGGGCACGACGCAAATCGCGCAAACCAACATGGCCGTCTTGCGTGCGGCGTTGATGGTCCAACCCCGCTTGATGAGCATCGAAGACAGCCAGCCGCCGCCAACGCTACCCACGTCCGCCGCGAGATAGATAACCACCAGCGGCAGGCCGAAACTGGTGATACTGTCAGCCGGCACGTGATACTGGTCGTGCAGGAAACCGGGGATCCAAAACAAATAGAACCACCAGACCGGATCGGTCATGAACTTGGCTATGGCAAAGGCCCAGGTTTGACGATGAGGGAGCAGGCGCACCCAGGGGATCTTCGTTTCCGGTTCAACCGGATCACTATTGATATGATCCAGTTCCGGTTTTTTCACGCGCGGATGTTCATGCGGTTTGCGATAGAGCATAAGCCACGCGATCACCCAAATAAAACCCAGCCCACCGGTGATGATGAACGCCCAGCGCCAACCGAGGTGACCGGCGATCCAGGGCACGCTCAAGGGCGTGACTATCGCACCCACGTTCGTTCCAGCGTTAAAGATGCCGGTCGCCAGCGCGCGCTCTTTTTTGGGAAACCACTCGGCTACGGTTTTTATCGCTGCCGGAAAATTTCCTGATTCACCCAGACCGAGTGCAAACCGGGCTATACCAAACCCCATGACCGTACTAGCCAACGAGTGGGCCATCGCCGCCAGGCTCCAGAAGAGCACTGCAAACGAGAAACCCTTGCGCGTGCCAAAGCGATCCATCAAGCGACCCATCAGTATGAAGCCCAACGCATAGGCGGCTTGAAACCAGAAAACGATGTTGCTGTAAGCGATTTCATCCCAGCCAAGCTCGGTCTTCAGTGTCGGCTTGAGGATGCCGATTACCTGGCGGTCAACGTAGTTGATAGTGGCAGCGAAGAAGAGCAGCGTGCAGATCGTCCAACGGTAACGTCCGATGCGCGCGTTCACACTTTCTAAGACTGCGGCGGCGCCGCCGGTGGCGTTCGCACTCGCGGAATGCGGCTCCACTTCACTCTGGGACTTGGTCGAAGACACGGCTTGTTCCGCGGCAGTGATTTGCTCTTTCATGGTTTCTGGCTCAGGACACTTGGCTTCGGAGATCCAGGCTTCAGAGGTTCGGCGTAGATCTTGATCAGGATCATCGTAAAATCTTTGTTAGCGGTGCTGCGTTGGTGCGGCGTGCCGCGTGGCACGACGACCAGGTCGCCTTTGGTGATTTCAAAAGTCTTGCCGTCGATGATTTTCGGACTGCGCCATTCGCCGGGCTCGACCTCTTTGGGAGCGTCCAGTTTCCCGCCGAGCACGAGCGTGGCCGATCCTTCCAACACGTAGTAAACATCGTCTGAAGCGTCGTGCAATTCGGCGGCGGCGCCCGTCTTGTTGTTCTCGTGCTGTACCGCGACGCGTAGTTCCATGCCGGCGCTATCGATCAGCTCTTCGGTCTTGTTACCGGGTTTTAGTTTCTGCTTCAGATCGTCAAGCGACTGTGACGACATGACGACAACGGGGCGGGTTGCCTGCGAGGGTTTTCGTGGCTCCGATTGCGCGTAAACAAGAATGCAAGTGGCGAAAACAGCCACAACACTCGCTGTTATTTGACGAATCATTGTCATATCGCGTCTCCAATTTGGAGTGCGGTGGCAAGCCAAGCGCGACACCGCTTTGGATTGGGCCTGTAAGTTGGCGTTCATCCTAAAAGAAAATTCAGCCGCGGATTAACGCGGATGTTTCGGATCTGAAAAACCCCAGAGCTCAACATGTTTGTCTCTTCTCTCTCCCTCTCCCTCTCCCTCTCCCTCTCCCTCTCTCTCTCTCTCTCTCTCTCTCTCCCCCTCTTTCAAATCCGCGTTTATCCGCGCAAATCCGCGGCTACTTCTTTCTTCACTTCCGGCTCGCCTCGAGTCCACTCCCACCCTGATCGAACCCGGGCTGCACGGTCACCACGCCGAATTGCCGGTCTTCAACCTCGCGATGCGCGGCCATCATCCACACAAAATTGATCGGGTGGCCGGGCACAGAAACGTTTGGGTGAAAACCCTTGGGCATGATCACCGCATCGCCGTCGCGGACAATGCCGATGAATTCCGGTTCGTCCGGGTTCGTGTAAACGAATTGCACGCCGAAGGAGGGCGCCGGCATGTCGTAATAAACGTAGAGCTCCTCGAGGATCGCAGCGTGTTCATGCGGCGGCCAACTGGTCCAGTGACCCGGCTCGGAGGTGGTAAAGCCGGCCAGGATGCGTCCTGCCTCAATATTCTTACCCAGCGTAATATTGACTGTCCGCGAATTCGACGCTCCACCCGTTTTGAACTTGAGTGAGCTTTCCTTTTCGACGTCCGCGTACTTTACGACTTGAAGCGGATACTTATTTTCGACTTCCGCCGCACACTCCACCAGATCCACTGAAGTCTCGGTGAATATTTCTACGTTGGTGTCACGCGGTAAGTAGATCGAGTCATACTGGCCGAGCGTGTTTGACTGGCCTTCTGCCTTGATCGTGCACTCGCCTGCCAGGCAGATAAGTCCCGACTCAAGCGCTCCGGTCGAAAACGTCACCGAAGGCATCTCCGGGTCGAGTATCACGCGGCCGTAAACCAGGTGCTTCATTTGACTGTTTGCCGG
>JBDTOI010000140.1:0-10517 GCA_039933315.1 Pyrinomonadaceae bacterium | reverse complement strand
AACTACTAAATATGCATAAGATCCAAGCCATAATACCCCAGCGTGCGGTATTATGCATCACATGGCCGAACGGAAATTGCTCGATCAGGTCAGGGATGTGGCCCGGTTGCGGCACCTTAGTTTAAGGACTGAGGAGAGCTATCGTGCCTGGATCAAGCGTTTCATTCTCTTCCACGGGAAACGGCATCCGCGGGATCTGGATGCAGAGGCGGTGCGGGCCTATCTCACGCACCTGGCCGTGGAAGGGAACGTTGCTGCTTCGACGCAGAATCAGGCGTTTAATGCATTGATTTTTCTTTACCGTCAGGTCCTGAAAGTGGAGCCGCCGAGGATTGAGGGAGTCGAGCGCGCGCGCCAATCCAAGAACCTGCCAGTGGTTTTCACTAAGGAAGAAGCAAATTCGGTGATTGCCCATCTGAAAGGCGATCACCGGTTGATTGCCAGCGTGCTGTATGGGTCGGGGCTGCGCATCATGGAGGCAGTGCGGCTGCGCGTTAAAGACATTGATTTCTCGCGCAATGAAATCACGGTGCGCGACGGGAAAGGGGAGAATGACCGTTTGACCATGTTGCCGCAGTCCCTGAAGCCCGCGCTGGCAGTTCAAGTCGAAGCCGTGCGCCGGCTGCATGAAGAAGACCTCAAGCGTGATTTAGGCGAAGTGTATCTGCCGTACGCGCTGGAAAGAAAATACAAGAACGCGGCCAAAGACTTTTTGTGGCAGTACCTGTTTCCCGCCGACAAACATTCGATTGACCCGCGCTCGGGAAAGGAGCGGCGCCATCATGCGTCTGAGCAGAACGTGCAACGGGCAGTCAAGACAGCCTTGCGAGCTGCCGGAGTTAAGAAAAATGGAAGCTGTCATGCATTTCGACACAGCTTCGCGACGCACCTTCTGGAAAACGGATACGACATTCGCACGGTGCAGGAACTCCTGGGCCACAAAGACGTCCGCACGACAATGATCTATACCCACGTCCTTAATAAAGGAGGACGTGGTGTGCAGAGCCCGCTCGATGGCTAGACGCAACGTGATTGGTTTGTAGGGGTGGCACTCCGTGGCCACCCCTCGTTACATTGTTTCGGGAGGTGGATGGAAACGGGAAGAGGGGCGGCCACGGAGTGCCGCCCCTACAATTAAAGGAATCCGGTGAATGGATAGTACTGGGGTCGGGTCACGTATCCGGCTCTCACTGGATTCATCGCGATGTATTCCAGGTTCTCGTGCAGGTCGGTATCGTTTCTAATAACGTGGTCAAACAGGCGGGTCTGCCATAAACGTTTCCTGAGAAACTGTGCCGACTTTAGTTTGGGCCAATTCTTTAACTCGACGACTTCAGGACGAAGCGTGGCTCGCCATTCCATTAGAGGCGTGAGTAGAACGCGAGCTTCATTCCCATCGGTCCTGCTCACCGAATCCGGCGGGAGGCAGACGCTGCCACCATCCACAATCTCACGACTCCGTTTCCAATACAGTTGAGTTGTATAACTCTTGAACCTGCCAATGAGGCCCGGAAGCGAGAGTTCAGGCTGCCGAACCCCTGCTAGAAAATGGAGATGATTCGGCATAAGGGTGAAGGCTCGCACGCGCATGCAATCGAGATTTTCGTCGCTCAGTAGAGAAGTCAGAACGGCCTTTGAGAGAACCAAGTCAGCGAAGAGTGGCCGGCGAAACTCCGTGACCAGGGTAATGGCGCAGAGTTGATGGACTGAATTGTAATCGTAACCGAGTAATCGCAGCGAGTTGTGACGACGCGGGACGGGACCATGAAAGTGAGGCATGGGTTCATGTTAGAAATTGGATTTAGCGAGGGTCAATGATTGAGGATGGGTGTTGCTCCTCCCTCCGTTGCAAAGTTTATTGTAGGGGTGGCACTCCGTGGCCACCCCTCGTCGGGTTGAACGAGTTTTCCAGAGTTTGAGGAGACCGGGAGAGGGGCGGCCACGGAGTGCCGCCCGTACAGGCTTGCTCGCAATGTGGTCGGGGATTACACTGCTGGCACGCGGAATTGCTCAGTTGCTCTCTCACCGGCCCGGTCTTTCTCCCGCAAGATCTCATCCGCCGAACTGTGATTGATGAATAGACCATGAACAGCACCGAAATGCTTGAAGGTTCTATTGACAGCAATGACGCCGCGCCAGCTCGCGCGTTGCCTTTAGTGGCCATCGTCGGCCGGCCCAACGTCGGCAAGTCAACGCTATTCAATCGCCTCACCGGTGAACGCCGCGCCATTGTCGGCGACGAGCCGGGCATTACCCGCGACCGCATCTATGGCGAGGCCCAGTGGACTGGCCAGACTTTCTCCGTAGTTGACACCGGCGGCATCGTCCCTGACGACGACGCAGTCATTCCCGCAAACATATTGAAGCAGGCTTCGTTCGCCATCGAAGAAGCGCAGGCATTGATCTGGGTGGTCGATGCGCGCAAGGGACTGACGCCGCTGGATGAGGAGCTGGCCAAGCTGCTGCGCGCGACCGGCAAGCGTGTGTTGGTGGCGGCTAATAAACTCGACTCGGCGCGCCTGGAGAATGAAGGAACGGAGTTTTATCGCTTCGGGTTCGACGAAGTTTTTGCCGTATCGGCGGAGCAGGGAATTGGCGTAGCTGAGTTGCTGGATGAGTTGGTTGCCGGACTTGAGGAGACAGGGGGACAGGGGGAAGGGGAGAAGGGCGCAAAGGGGCAGCGCGAGTTGCGGCTGGCGA
The DNA here is from genome assembly GCA_039933315.1 of Pyrinomonadaceae bacterium. Taxonomy (GTDB): domain Bacteria; phylum Acidobacteriota; class Blastocatellia; order Pyrinomonadales; family Pyrinomonadaceae; genus DASXRU01. The sequence continues at coordinate 7,817 of JBDTOI010000140.1, read as the reverse complement.
TTGTCGGGCGGCCGAATGTGGGCAAGTCGTCTCTGCTCAATCGTCTGCTGGGTGAAGAGCGTGTGATCGTTTCACCGGTGGCCGGCACGACGCGCGACGCGGTCGATACGCTTTTGCGCACGCCGGAGCAAAGTTTTCGTTTGATTGATACTGCCGGCATTCGTCGCAAAGGGAAAACGGACGAGATGGCCGAGAAGCTTTCCGTCATCATGGCGCGCAAGAGTCTGGAGCGCGCGGACGTCGCCATCATAGTGGTTGACGCGGAGCAGGGAGTGGCCGGGCTCGATGCCACGATTGCGGGTTATGCCAGCGAGGCTGGTTGTTCCATCATCATAGCGGTGAACAAGTGGGACGCGTTGGAGAATAAGGAGACGGGGACCTCGTCGGCGTTCGAGCGCGGGTTGCGACAGAAAATGAAGTTTCTCGAATGGGCGCCGGTGATAATGGTTTCGGCGCTCAAGGGGCAGCGAGTTGAAAAGCTGCTGCCGCTGGCGGTGCGGGCCAACGAAGCGCGCAACCGGCGGGTTCCTACTTCACGGTTGAACAGTTTCTTTGGGCGAGGGATTGAGCAGCCGCGAGGGATTAGCGGGCTGCATGTGCAATACATGACGCAGGCCAGCGTGCGGCCGCCGACGTTTATCGTTTTTACGTCCGGGGGGCGAGCAGGGCTGCACTTTTCTTATGAGCGGTATCTGGAAAATCGTTTGCGTGAGCAGTTTGATTTCTTTGGGACTCCCATCAGGATGATCGAACGACATAAAGGCAAGCGGAAGCGAGGGTGAGAGCCGGTAGTAGTCTTTGGACCTTGGTCGTTGCAGCTTGGGGAGTAGCGGTTTCACGCAAAGACGCAAAGCAGGGAAAAACAGAAGGCGCAAAGGGTTGAGCGGACGATTCATCGGGATGCAACCCAGAGTTCCTGGCCTTAGATAGATATGGCCATACGACACGAACAGGACGAAATAACCAGCACCGAGATGAAGGGTCTCTTCGAGTACCTGCGCGAAGCGACCGAGCAGCTCGAAGTGGTTAACCGGGTCGTGGCGGCCGTCAACTCGAGCCGCACAATTGAGGATATGTTTGGGCTGGCCAGCGAGCAGATACGCGCCATCGTTCCTTTCGATCGCGCTTCCATTGCCTTATGCGATGACGATGGACTGCACCTGCGCGTGTTTGCTATCTCCGGCAAAAAATCTGATTCCCTGGAAGTGGGAGCGGTGGCTGCTTTGCAAGGTTCAGTCACTGAATATGCGCTCAAGCAGCGGGAAATAGTTCTGATTCCTGAAGTGAAGGCGGAAAAACGTTTCAACATCTACGCAGACCTGGAACGCGAAGGTTTCCATGCCGCCGTGTGCATGCCTTTGTTTTCCGGAGACGTACCGATCGGCAGCATGAATCTCACCTCATGTACGTCAGAGGCCTACGGGCGAAAACACCTGGTGGCGCTCGAACGGCTGGGACCACCGCTGGCCATCGCTATCCAGAAAGTCCTGCTGCTCGAGCAGGCCGAGCAACGCTCGCAGGCAATGGAGGCGGCCGTCCACCGGGAGGAACTTGCCGGGCGCATCGGCAGACAGCTTTCCAGTTCGCTGGATCCAAATCTTGTTCTGCAGGAGACCGTTGACACACTGGGCGAAGCGCTGAACGCCGATCGTTGTCATGTGACACTGTTTGATGAGCAGGATGAAAACGCCTTCGTTGGATATGAATACGTCTCCGGCAACCAGATCACATCGTTGCGTGGTCGCCGCCTGCGGCTGCGCGAGAGCAAGTTCGCCCAGCAGGTGTTCGCTGCCAGTGAGCCGATCGCCATCAATGACATTCGAGGACTTCCGCCGGATGAATTACTCGGCCTGTATGCGCAGCTTGATGTATGCGCGGTGATGGCGGCGCCGGTCGTCGGGGGCGGCGAGGTCAGCGGTTTGCTGGAGCTGCACGTTAACTGTGAACCGCGTTCATGGACCGACGACGACAAGAAAGTACTGGCAGCCATCGCTGCCCAGGTGTCGGTGGCGCTGACTAACGCCCGGCTTTACGAGGCCAGCCGCCGCCGCGCCAAAGAGCTGGAGGGCTTGTACGAAATCTCGCGAGCGTTTTCCACCATGGTGGATACCTCCGAGATATACGGTCGCCTGGCGCGGGCGATCGCTGAGTTGGTGGGCGGCGAGATGTGCCTGCTGGCCACTTATCACCGGCGCGACAAGATGGTGCGTGCCGAGGCCCCCGGCTATCAAACGACACCCCAGATGGTCCGTGATTTCCGCTTCGCATTGAGCCCGGGAGGGACTGGACTGTTCAACTATCGCAACGGCGAAAGCGAATATGTGTATCGCACCGGCGAGTCTTTCGTTTCCAATGATCCGGCCAAAGACGAACGCTTCAATCAGCAATTTATGGCCGACCACGACGTGCGTTCGACGCTGATCGTGCCAATGCTGATCAAGCGGGAGCTAATCGGTTTCATTTATGTAGCGAACCGCCCGGGAGGCTTCCGGCATCGCGACACGCAACTGCTCGAGATCTTTGCCGCCCAGGTAGCGGAAACTATTGCCAACGCGCGTTTGTTCGCCACCATTCAGGCGCAGGCTGAACGCGAGGCTGTAGTTAACCGGCTGCTGCTGGTGCTGCAGCAAGCCAACGATCTTAAGCAAGGAGTGGAAGTAGTTGTGGAGCGGCTGGCCCAGATGCTGGAGCTGGACCGTTGCGTCGCGGTGTTGTATGACGATCCCCGTGATGAAGGCAACTTGCGACACGGAGTTTGCGGCCCGGGCGTCAAGATCTACGGTGAGTGGTGTGCCCCGGGACTGAATCGGTTGAGTGATGATGTCGAGGTAGAGGAGCGCACGCCGATAGCGGATTGGATCTGTGAACACCGACGGCCGCTGGTAATCAACGATGTCTTGACCCACCCTCTGGCCACCGGCGTCGAAGACCTGATCGAGCGCACCGGACTGAGAAGTATCGCCGTGGTTCCCATCATTCATCACGGGCGAATTGTGGGTTCGCTCAGCGCGCACCAGACACGCCGGCGCCGGCATTGGGTCGCCGACGATGTGGATTTGCTCACCGCGGTGGCCACCCAGATTGGCGCCACTCTGGAAAACGCCAGGTTGATTGCGGAGCTGCGGGAAGCGAACCGGTTGAAGGATGACTTTCTGGCCACGCTGTCCCACGAGCTGCGGACGCCGCTGACTGCCATTAAGGGATGGATCGAGCTGCTGGCGGAGAACGAAGCAATAATGAGCGAGCCGGAATCCGCCGGGGGCGTAGCGGTAATTCAAAACGCCACGCTGTCTCTGACACAGTTGATTTCGGATTTGCTCGACTTGTCCCGTTTGCAGCGCAGAGTATTTCGGCTTGATATCAAACCAGCCGATATTAATCTTTCGGTGCTGAATGCGGTACAGGCAGTCCAACAAACAGCGGATGCCAATCGCGTCGGAATCGAGTTAAGCCTGGCGAGTGATCTGCCGCTAATCGATTATGATCCTCAGCGCATACAACAGGTGCTCTGGAACCTTTTGACTAACGCAATCAAGTTCACCCCGGCCGGGGGGCGCATAAAAGTGAGGTCAAAGCTGCTGAGTGGTGTTGCTCCCGGCGATGCTGAAATAGGACCGGCGCAATGGGTCGTAGTAGAAGTGGAAGATACCGGCGAAGGGATTTCGCCGGAGTTCCTGCCATATGTTTGGGACCGCTTTCGCCAGGCGGAGAGCTCTTCCCGACGACATCATGGAGGGCTGGGCATCGGTCTGGCACTGGTGAAGGAATTGGTGGAAGCCCATCAAGGTCTGGCCGAGGCCAAAAGCGATGGTCATGGCGCGACTTTTACGGTGCGATTACCGGTAGGTGTGGCTAAAGCCGAAGCCGAGAAAAAAGAAGCCGCCGGCTCCTGATCACACTTGTCATTAGTTAAGCTTTCCGGTAGATACCTGGCGTTGAGGCAAATGGTTTTCCCGCTTTGAGTATGAAACCGGCTTTGCACCTCTTCGGCTGGTTCGAAGCGGACTGCAGAGAACGTCTAAGATCAGCAGTGGTTCGTGTTGCTTCGTGAGATTTCGTGTAACTTCGTGGATGGTGTGCCGGGGATTCGGAGCCACTCGATCCACGAAATCACACTAAACTCCACGAAAGAACACGAAATAAGAGTTATTGTGCAAGGCTTATGAAACCTATGATCATAAAAAGAATGGCCCTGGCCACTGCGGTTGTTTTCCTGGTCACCGTCGCAGTGCGTGCGCAGGATTCCTGTCAGCGCCAGGTAGAGCTGGTTGGAGGGTTTTCCATCTGCATTCCGGAGGGCTGGAGAGTTCAAGAGAAGGAAGGACAGAAGTTTAAGCTACTCTTTGGAACTAGCGGCCCAACCTTTACCCCAAACATCAATTTTAAGGACGCCATTGACCCGAGGCCGATTAGCGACTACGCCACCGCCGGAGTGGACTACATTCTTAAAAACTTCCAGGAGGTCGGGGCCACAAGTGTGAAGCTCATAAGTAAGACACCAATCACGACGGCTGCGGGCGCCCAGGGTATGAAAGTCGCGATGCGGGCCGAGTTTAAGGGACTCCTTATCCTATCGCAGCAATACTATTTCAATGGGAAGGGCGATCAAAAGCTCATCCTGACCGCCACCTCGCTCGAAGCAGATCAGGCAACTCTGGATCCGATTTTCGATCGGGCGGCGAAGAGTTTTCGGCTCGAGAAATGACCGCCAGCGAGAGAGACTCATCGCTCCAGCAGTCTGCATCCCCCACCGCTGCTGCATCTCCCAATCAAGCAATTGCCTTTGAAATCGACGCCCGCGATGGCGCGGCGCGCACCGGTCGTTTGCAAACCAGCCGTGGGGTGATTGAGACGCCCGTCTTTATGCCGGTGGGCACGGCGGGCACGGTGAAGGGGATGCGCTTCGAGGCGTTGGAATCTGATGACCTTGATGCGCAGATCATTCTCGGGAATACCTATCATCTGTGGTTGCGCCCAGGGATGGAGACGATTAAGGCAAGCGGAGGGCTGCATCGTTTCATCGGCTGGGACCGTCCGCTTCTGACTGACTCGGGCGGGTTCCAGGTTTGGAGCCTGGGGGCGTTGCGGAAGATCACTGAAGAGGGAACTGAGTTTCGTTCCCACATCGATGGCACGCTCTGTTTTCTTTCCCCGGAGGTGTCGATGGAGATACAGGTGGTGCTGGGCGCCGATATCGCCATGGCTTTCGACGAATGCGCGCCCGGCGAGGCGACGCATGATGAAGCGCGCCGCAGTATGGAGTTGACCGCCCGTTGGGCGCGACGCTCGCGAGATGCTTTTGATCGATTGCGGGCAAATGGTGCCACAGACGCCGACCATTCTCAGCGAGGAATGCCTGCGCCGCAGGCCCTGTTCGGAATCGTGCAGGGCTCGTCTTACGGCGATCTGCGGCGGGAGAGCCTGGCGCGTACTGGCGAGATTGATTTCGACGGCTATGCCATCGGCGGCCTCAGCGTGGGCGAGGAAAAGCCCGTGATGTTCGAAGTAATCGAGAACATTGCGCCTTCGATGCCCGCCGGGAAACCGCGCTACCTGATGGGAGTCGGCACTCCGGAAGACCTGATTGAGGCGGTCGCGCGGGGAGTTGATATGTTCGACTGTGTGCTGCCGACACGGAATGGACGGACGGGCCAGGCGTTTACTTCAAGGGGCAAGCTGAACGTGAAGAACGCCCAGTGGGCGCGCGACCAGCGACCGCTGGACGAGGCCTGTTCATGCGCGGTTTGCCGGCGTCACTCACGCTCGTTTCTCCGTCATTTATGTATGTCAGGTGAAATGCTTGCCGGCATTCTCTTGACCCACCACAACCTTGCGTTCTTCCTTGACACTATGAGACGTGTCAGGCAAGCTATCCGGTCTGGCGAATTCACAAGTTTTCGACAAGAGTTCATAGAGAGAATCGGCTCGGGCGTGAGGTAACGCAAGCTGTTACTTTGCGACGCTGGTTAGCGCGGTGACGCAAACCAAACTTCGCGTTACGTCGGCGACGCGGGCCCTCATTTCTACGCAAACCAACAGTTTGCGTTACCACGGAGTTACAAAAGTTAATGACCATAGCTTTGATTCTATTGCAGGGCGGCGGTGGTGGCGGCTTCGGATTTCTGATTCCGATGGTGCTGGTCTTCGGCGTCTTTTATGTTCTCATGATCAGGCCGCAGCAGAAGCGGCAGCGGCAGTTGCAGCAAACCATTGCGGAACTCAAGTCAGGTGACCGCGTGGTTACCACCGGCGGCGTCATTGGCATAATCACTACCGTGCGCGATACAAGTTTTTTGATACGCAGCGCCGACAAATCAATCCTGGAGATTGCGCGTTCCGCGGTGGCGGGAGTGGAACCGGAGGAAACGAAATAGGAGTGGCACAGACTTTAGTCTGTGATCTCGCGTCCGCAGCCACAGACTGAAGTCTGTGACACAGTTGCTTTATGAAGAAAAAGAATCTGCTTCAACGTGCCATCATCATCGGCATCGTTACCCTGGTCGGCCTTTATGTAGTTATCGGTCCCCGCCGCAAGCCCCGGCTCTCGGATTTCACGTGGTCCGGAATCAAATCCACCCTCGCTTCTAACATTCGCCTCGGTCTTGACCTTAAAGGCGGTTCGCACCTGGTCATGAGGGTGAAAACCGATGTGTATCTGAAGAGTTTGACAGAAGGAAATGGGCTGGCGATTCAGACTACCGCGAAGGACGCCGGTCTTCCGGTTAAGGAAGTAAAGTGGGAGACGGCGGGGGGCCGTTACAGGATTGTTCTTGAGGCGTCCGACGCTGCCAGGATCAAAGAGATCGAAGACGCTGTTAAGAAGAAGGTTGATCTGGCTGATTGGTCAATGGAGACCAGCGGAAACACGATCAGCTGGACGCTGACAAGTCTCGCGCAAAGGGCATTGGCGGAACAAGCCACTGAGCAAGCCCAGCGCATTATTGATAGTCGGTTGAATGCGCTCGCGGTTACGGAGCCGCTGATCCAGCGGCACGGGGCGCAGAGTTCTCATCAGATACTGGTGCAGATGCCGGGCATAGATAATCCGCAACGGGTGAAAGACTTGCTGGGGGCGGAATCCAAGCTTGAGTTGGTGCGTGTCGTTGGTCCCTCCAATCCGTCACCGCATGCGACGTACACTACCGAACAAGAAGCCGTGGCTTCACTTGGTGGGACGGTGCCGACGACCCGTCGAGTGCTGCCGTACATCCCTCGCGACGAGCCCACGGCTGCTGGTGCGAACCAGACGCCACCAGCTGACAAGCCAACGCAGTGGGTGGTGGTGGAATCCCCCCCCGTGGTCAGCGGCAATGAATTGCGCAATGCCTCTGCGATTCAGTCTGGCGCGGGTTCCTCCGACTACCAGATAAGCTTTTCTTTGAAGCCCAATGGGGCGGAGAAGTTCGGCGCCTGGACCGGAGCAAACCTCAACGCTTATATGGGCGTGGTCTTGAATGATCAGGTGAAGTCGATTGCCTATATTAAAGGACAGATCTTCGACCAGGGCCAGATTAGCGGAAGCTTCACAAAGCAATCGGCGGAGGATCTCGCGCTGACCTTGAAATCAGGGGCCCTGCCCGCACCCATCGAGTATCAGGAAGAGCGTACGGTCGGGCCAAGTTTGGGCGCTGACTCCATTCGATCGGGCGTCAAGGCCTCCGTGTATGGGCTGCTTTTCGTCGTCGCTTTCATACTCTTTTATTATCGCGGAGCCGGCGTCAACGCGGTGATCGCCCTGCTTTTGAACATGATGCTCATGCTGGCGGCGCTGATTATTTTCAAAGCCACTTTAACTCTGCCCGGTATCGCCGGAATGA
>JBDTOI010000139.1:0-10529 GCA_039933315.1 Pyrinomonadaceae bacterium | reverse complement strand
GTGGGCGCCCCTCGTCATCGGAACAGAGGGGCGCCCACGGAGGGACGCCCCTACAATCGATTCGCGAGTATCTCCACTGCACGAGTCACTACACCGCCAGCCTCAGCGAGGGCCCGTTCCGCATCCTTGAGCGAACATCCTGTTTTAGCCATCAGCAAAGCAGCCGGTAAGTTACCCTCAGCCCGGTCCAATGTTTCGCCGGCGCCACGTTCATCGATCCCGACCTCAGCCGCCAGGATACGTATAGCACGCGCGCGGAGTTTTGAATTGCGCGTCTGCATGTTGGACATCCGATTGCCACTGACGTATCCCAAACGAATCATCGTCGCAGTTGACAACATATTGAGCACCATCTTTTGGGCTGTGCCGGCTTTAAGCCGCGTCGATCCGGCTAATACTTCAGGCCCCACCAGGGGAACGATGCTGACTTCAGCGACGCGCGTCAGCGGCGAGTCAGGCGTGCAGGTAACAGCAACCGTGAACGCGTCGCGGCCCCGGGCATACTCAACTGCGCCGACCGTGTAGGGCGTGCGGCCGGAAGCCGCTATCCCGACCAGCGCATCCTTTCCCGTAAAGCCCCGCCCATTGAGGTCACCAGCGCCAGCCGCGGCGTCGTCTTCGGAAGCTTCGACCGCACGATAACATGCTTCATAGCCGCCGGCGATCACTGCCTGAACCAACTCAGGCGAGACGCCGAAAGTCGGCGCGCATTCGGCGGCATCCAGGACACCCAATCGCCCCGACGTTCCAGTCCCGATATAGAAAAGGCGGCCGCCGTCCTTCAGTCGCTTAACTATTCCTTCAATTGCGCGAGTCACTTCACCCAGCACCCGCGCAACTGCGCCGGCCACGAGCGCATCCTCATCGTTCATCAGCCGCACGATTTCACTTGTCGGCAGGGAGCTGAGATTGGATGTGCGAGGGTTCTCTTGTTCGGTGACGGGAAGCTGGAGGTCTGGCGACTTCATATGATCCAGGTCAGAGAGAGGGTTCGTTCAAAAGCCGCGTGGAAAACACCCAACTTCATGGGAATGTTGAAATTTCAAATTTTGAAATCTAAGATCTCAAATTAGAACGGTTGTCAGACGGCGAGCGCCAGTTCACTTACGAGAGCACGAGCCATGCGCGCAGCCGCTATTGTAGGTGAAGAGTTTGGTGGCGCAATGAATGCCTTCTTCGCGACCAACTCGACCTCTTCCCGCAGAGGTGCGATTATCAGTTCGCCCGCCGAGAACATGCCGCCGACATAAGCGACCTGAAAACGCTCGTTCTCCATATGCAGCCTGCGGATGACGGCGACGATTGTTCTGCCCAACTCTTTTCCTGCTTCGGTGATAATACTACGTGCGACTGTGTCACCGGATGCGGCCGCTTCGATCACGCCCCTGGCGAATCCCGCTATGCGTTCGTTGGTGATAGTAGGAGCGTAGATCGCCGTCGACAAGTCATCAGCGACCCCAACATGAAAATAGGCGCAAGCCGCCGGCGTCAGGGACGTCTTCGGCCCGCGGCCGTCAGACTCACAAGCCACAGCCAGCAAGGCCCGACGAGCGATCCATGATCCTCCGCCTTCGTCTCCTACCAGCGGGCCCCAGCCCCCGGCACAAACACGTTTTCGGCGGGCGTTAATGCCGCAGCAGATAGACCCGGTCCCGGCAATTACCACAATGCCCGGTTGCCCGTTGGTGGCGGCAGACAGTGCGATGTCGCCGTCGCTCACCAACTCGATCTGTCTAATTCCCAGCGTCGCGATCAGCGCCTCCCGCATACGCGCGCGAATGTCTTCTCTTCTGACCCCCGCCAAGCCAACCCCTACGGCCGCAATTTCATGACGCTTGATGGAGGCCGCGCTGCACGCTTTATCGACAGCATCTCGGACCGCGGCAGCAGCCGTGGCGATTCCAACTCGCAATGGGTTCGATGGTCCTGCCTGACCCTCACCCAGCACGTGATCGGTATCCAATACGGCGGCACGCGTCTTCGAGCCACCACCGTCAACGCCCACCACAAAGCGAGTCAACTGCGGACGGCGAAGCAGATCGAGGCTGGGGGATTTGGTAGACATCTGAATGCGGGCAGCGAACCGCCTCTTCCGTGTGCGATTGCTACCAATCCTATTGCCAAGCAATCTATAATGGAAACTAAAAGATCTTATCTGCGTAACAATCGTTGCTAATAGAGGGCCAAAAATGGAAATCAGACAACTGAAAGCCTTTGTAGCCATTGCCGAATTGGGCACCTTCACGGCGGGCGCGCTGCGGGTCCATGTGACCCAGGCGGCCATCAGCATGCAAATTCGACAATTGGAGCGGGAGCTGGACGCGCGAGTTTTCGTGCGCGCACCGCGTCGCGTGATGCTGACGGAGGCAGGAGAAAAATTGCTGGACCGGGCGCGGGCCATCCTGCGTGAGCATGACGCCGCCGTCGAAGAGATAGGTGCGTTGGCCGGGGCCGAGCGGGGACGATTACGTATCGGCAGCGCCTCTGCCATGGTTAACACTGACCAGTTGCCGCTGCTACTAAAACAGATCAAAGCCCTTCATCCCGGGGCCGAGATATCTGTCACTTCCGGCACGAGCGAAGCGCTGGTGCAACAGATTCTGGCCGGCGAGCTCGATCTGGCGTTCGTTTCCCTTCCCGTGGAAGCGCGTGGCATACAGACCGAAAAGCTCAGCAAGGATGAACTGGTCGCCATCGCTTCTCCGGGTCATAAACTGGCGAAGCAAAGAGTCGTGAGTGCCTATGAACTTGCGGGCGAAAAACTAATTCTGGGCGAACGCGGCGGCAATACGCGACGCTTAATCGATAACTTTTTTGCGCAAGCAGGAGTGTCGCTGACAATCGGGATGGAGTTGAGCCGCCTGGCTGCTATCAAACGAATGGTGGAAGCGGATATGGGAGTGGGAATCGTTCCCCTGCAGTCAGCGCATGAGGAAATTGCGGCCGGCAAACTCGTATCCTGGTGGATCGAAGGCGCTCAGATCAATTGGGAAATGGGACTGGCGCGCCTGGTGGGCGGATACGAGTCGCCGATCAGCAAGGCGTTTCTTAAGTTATGCCGCGAGCATTTCAGCAAGGCGGCTCCTGCAACACCTAAGCGCGGGAAACAGAAACCGCGGAAGAAAGCCGCCAGAGGCTCGCGCTGAAAGATCGTACGGGCGGCACTCCGTGGCCGCCCCTCTTTAGCTAACGCGGCTTCACACTCAAAACGAGGGGCGGCCACGGAGTGCCGCCCCTACAGATTCCGGGTTTCATTCAGCGCTTCAATCAAGCTGTCGATGTCGTCTTCATTATTGAAGAAATGAGTGGCCACGCGAATTCCCTCCGGCTTCTCGGTGACGATCACATTCCGGCGCAGAAGCTGAACCACCACGCGTTTCGGACTTTCCATGGCCACCAGCGTCTCGGCCGACCGCATCTTTTCATTTCGGATTGGCGACACCACCTTCCAGCCGGCTTCCTCCAACCTTGCTGTCAGTACCTTGTTCAGTTCCAGAGCTCGTGATTGCACCTCTGGCATCCCCACGCCTGCCAAAAGATCTACCGCCGCCCCCAGCGAAAAGATTCCGGCGAATGTGGGGCAGCCCAGCTCGACCCGGGCAGCCGCATCGTTGCGGAGGTTGATCGTATCGTTACGCATCGCGAATGGTTCGATGACGCTTAGCCACCCGATGTTGCGCGGTCGCGATCGCTCCTGTAAGTCGCGGCTCAGGTAAACAAACCCCGAACCATAGCCTGCGCAGAGCCATTTGTGCCCGGTGGTGCAGAGCGCGTCAATCCGCATGCGTTTCACGTCAATCTCAAAAGCGCCCGCCGATTGACTGGCATTCACCACCAGCGCCAGATTGCCTTTTGCGGCCCCCAGTTCCTCTAGATCGATACGAAAGCCATTGGAGAACTGCACATGACTGACCGAAATCACGCCCGTGGCGTCGTTCATCGCCTGGCGCACATCGTCAATCCTCAGCTCACCATTTACAGACTTAACTAATTGGACTTCGATGCCGCGGTGCATCCAGGGAATTGTCGTGACCGGAAATTCCAGGTCACAGGAGATGACTTTGCCACTTCCCTCAAGCGCATCGATGATCACGTTCATGCCGGAGGACGTGTTGGTGGTAAAAGCGATCTCATCCGGCTCGGCATTAATTAACGCTGCCACTCGTTTTCTAACAGCCTCGCGCTCAGCCAGCCAACGCGTCCAGTGCACGTCACCGTCCGCCATCATCGTTTCGTAGTAGTTGGAGGCGGCCCGGCATGCGGATCGCGACACCGGACCTGCCGCGGCACTGTTCAGATAGCTGACGGTTTCAGTGACAAGGAATTGTTGGCGAATATCGGCCCAGTTGATCATTCTGGCGAAGATACACGATGAACACTTTCAAGCGATAGCCAACTCGCGGATAAGAACTAGCGGACTACGTCATGGCATGAGGGGCCCGACGCGTAGCAAAGGACCTTTTATGAAAGCTCGTCTACCCAGGAGTGTCCAGGGTTAGCAGCCGCTTCCAGCGCGGTGTATGGTCGCGCCTGGGGAAGATCAGAGAAATGGGCAGAATTGTTGCTTCAGTCACGATAGAAAACACTCACGATGCTTCCAAAAGCCTAAGGTGCGATGCCCTGGTCGATACCGGCGCCTCGCATATGGTCCTGCCAACCGGCTGGAAAGATAAGTTAGGGGCCCTGGAGTCAACCAGGACAATTCAGTTGGAAACTGCGACCCAGGAGATTCTAACGGGCGAAGTTTGTGGGCCGGTCCGGATTCAGATAGAAGGATTCCCCGCAATCCACAGCGAAGTATCGTTTGTTGAAATGAAACCTCAAGAGGGGGAGTACGAGCCGCTGATTGGTCACATTGTGCTGCAGCAAAGTCAGGCCGCGGTTGACATACTTGGTCACCGGCTGGTTCCCATCAAGCACATGGATTTGAAATGCTTGCAATACGTCCCTCAGCAGTACCGCCATGGCGTTACTTCGTACTGATAGGCTTTGCACAAAACTGGTTTGAAGCGGACAGCAGTGAACGTCTAAGGTCAGCATTGGTTCGTGTTGGTTCGTGAGATTTCGTGTAATTTCGTGGATCGTGCGCCTATGATTCGCAGCCATACGATCCACTAAAGCACACTAAAGCTAACACGAAGGCACACGAAAAGGACGTCTCTGGAAGCGGGACTGAGCACCTCTCGTCCAAAACGATTGATCTATCGGCGCGGCGTGCGTGGGGTTCGGGGCGTTCGCGGCGTTCGCGGCGCCTCAAACCACATCGTCGCTAAAGGCGGCAGCGTAAGCACGGCTGAATACTCAAGCCCGTGACTGGGTTCCTTTTCGGCCGTGATGCTCTTAACCACGCCCATCCCGCTGCCGCCATACGCTTCCGCATCAGTGTTCAGCAGCTGCTTGTATTTCCCTGCCCGAGGCAGACCCAATCGATAGTTTTCAATGGTGACCGGAGAAAAGTTGCAGACGCACACAATCTCTTTTCCGGTCGGCGGTGAGATGCGCCTGAACGAAAGCAGATTCTGGGCCGCGTTATCAACTTCGATCCAGGCGAAACCGTCTGCCTCGCTATCGGCTTCCCATAGCGCCGCATGTCTCTGGTAAAGCAGGTTGATGTCGCGCAGTAAGGTTTGTACGCCTTTGTGGGCCGGGTCCTCGAGCAGGTGCCAGTCCAGGCTGACCTTCTCGTTCCATTCGCGCCATTGGCCAAACTCTCCACCCATGAACAAGAGTTTCTTGCCCGGGTGTGCCCACATATAACCGTAGAGCGAGCGCAGGTTGGCGAACTTCTGCGTATCGTCGCCGGGCATCTTATTCAAGAGTGCGCCTTTTCCATGGACTACTTCATCATGAGAAAAAGGCAGGATGAAATTCTCGCTCCACGCATAAATCAACCCGAACGTCAGTGAATTGTGATTGCCCCCGCGAAACAGGGTGTCCGTTTGGAAGTATTTCAGGGTGTCGTGCATCCAGCCCATGTTCCACTTGAAGTCGAAGCCCAACCCGCCCGCATAGGTCGGATGGCTGACAGCAGGCCAGGCAGTCGATTCCTCCGCTATCATCATGGCGCCCGGGTGCACTCGATGCGTGACTTCGTTCAACTCTTTCAAAAAGGAGATCGCTTCCAGATTTTCCCTTCCCCCAAATCGATTGGGCACCCATTCACCTTCTTTGCGGCTGTAGTCCAGGTAGAGCATCGACGCCACCGCATCAACCCGCAGCCCGTCAAGATGGAATTCATCCAGCCAGAAAAGAGCGTTGCCCAGCAGGAAGTTGCGCACCTCACTGCGGCCATAGTTGAAAATGTATGTGCCCCAATCAGGATGTTCGCCCAGCCGCGGATCGAGATGCTCATACAGCGCGCTGCCGTCGAACCGCCCCAGGGCAAAGGCGTCTTTGGGAAAATGCGCCGGGACCCAATCCATCAGCACACCTATGCCGCGCTGGTGCAGATAATCAATCAGATAACGCAAATCATCTGGCGTGCCATAGCGGGCCGAAGGAGCGTAGTAAGCGCTCACCTGATAACCCCACGAAGGGCCGTAGGGATGTTCCTTCAGCGGCATGAACTCGACATGACTGAAGCCCATGTCGTTCACGTAATCGGCCAGCGGCGCGGCCATCTCCCGGTAAGTAAACGGGCGATTCTCGTCGTCCTCGATCATCTGCCGCCACGAGCCGAAATGAACTTCGTAGATTGAAAGCGGGCGACGAAAATGTTCGTGCTGCGCGCGCTGGGACATCCAGGACTTATCGCGAAAACGATACTGCGACTCATACACTATCGATGAAGTTGCCGGGGGGACTTCGGCGTAGAAAGCGTAAGGATCGGCCTTGAGAAATTTGGGCCAGCCGGGTGATTTGATCTCGTACTTATAAAGCTCTCCGGATTGCAGTGCCGGTATGAAGAGTTCCCAAACGCCTGAATCACCCAGCCGGCGCATCGGATGCCTCGAGCCATCCCAGGAATTGAAGTTACCAACAACGCTGACCTTCTCTGCGCTTGGGGCCCAGACGGCAAAAGCGACGCCCTTCACTCCTTCATGAGTGATCACGTGCGCGCCGAGTTTGTCGTAAATCCGCTCGTGCCGTCCCTCGCCAAACAGATGCAGATCGATCTCGCCCAGCGTAGGCGAAAACGACTCCGGCGGTGGCGAGGGGCTTTCAGCGATAGCGCGGCCTTTCTTAGCCGGCGCTTTACTCGCTGGTTTGCCTTTGCTGGTTGGCTTCTTCGTCATGCGCTGTAACGCAAACTGTTAGTTTGCGGCCATCGTCTCCATCTCACGCAAGCCTTAGCCGGCGCGCAAACTAACAGTTTGCGTTACATCAATTGCGGAGGGATTAGTGGGTTCGACCAGGCGCTCGTAAATGTCGGCGCCGGTTCCCATCTCCGGCCGATTGCTTTTTGCTTTCCGCAGAATCTCCAGGAATCGTCCGCGTGGCAAGGGGAAACCCAGTTGGACCATAATTTCAATGGCGCGGCAGGCATACTTCAGTATCTGTACTGGCTCGATCCCGGAGATGTCATTAAAGAACCAGCCACAGCTCGTATACATCAAAAGCGTGTGACGCTGGGCTTCAAGAAACAGCAACGCCCGCTGCTCTTCTTCACGATTGAGCTCCCGGGGGGCGTGGCGCGCCAGAAACTCTTCGCGCGATTTCATTTGATCGAGCACCAGAGTGATAGCTTCATCCCGCGCCGCCCACGGGTCGCGAAACAATTCTCCGCGTGTGGCCTCGAACGCGCTGGCTGCTTCATCGCGCAAATAATCGAGTGCTTCTCTAAGAGGCTGGCGCCACGCCTGGTTCCAGCCGGATTCACCTCCGGTGTGGCAACCACAATCACGCAGCCAGCGGCTGACCCCATGCACGCAACTCCAGGAACTGCCTTCGCCATCATCACCACTATCTATTTCGACTTCCATCATCAGCAGGTGCTGCTGCAAATACTCACCGTAGTTGGTTAACGACAGCCCACGCGCCGGCGCTTCTATTTCAAGGGCGTGGGCCAGGCAGAGATCGCCAAACTTATGATGATGACCGTAGCTTTCGCCGTCAGTTGCCACATTCACGAGCGAGCCTGCACCCCCTCGCTGCTGCGCAAACTGATCTACCAGCGCCCGGCTTGAAGTTAACGCCCGCTCAAAAGCGATAGCATGAGAGATCCGCTGATCATAAAAGAACACTGCTATTGAACGACCCGAACCGTCGCGGTGAAGGCAGCGATAAGGAACACTGGTATCTACCGAGCCGGCAGGTATGCTCTGCCAGTCAGCCGACTCGCCGGAACGGATCCGCTTTGCCTGTAACGGCGCCAGGATTACAAATCGCAATCGCTCATCGATGAGCAAATCCAGGACGTCGTCATTGCAGGCCGTTTCCGGCAGCCAAATGGACTCTGACTCCCGCCCGAATCGATGACGGAAATCGGCCAGGCCCCAAAGCACCTGTGTGCGCCTGTCCCGCTCGTTGCAGAGCGGAAGGATCGCATGATTGTAAGCCTGCGCGATAGCGTTGCCATGGCCGCCGTGCCTTTCCAGGCTCTGCGCATCAGCGGCAAGGATGCTCGCGTAAGTTTCGGGATGCTGGCGCTCCAGCCACCAAAGCAAGGTAGGACCAAAGTCGAAGCTAACGTTGGCGTAGTTATTAACGATCAGTTCCTGCCCGGACTTTTCATCCAGAATTAGGGCGGCGCTATTGGGTTGGTAGCACTCAGCGTGAACGCGCTCGTTCCAATCATGGAAAGGCGCTGCGCTGGGTTCCGGATCGATCGCACCCGTCCAGGGGTTCTCGCGCGGCGGTTGATAGAAGTGCCCGTGGATGATTAGGGCGGTCATCAAAGCTCTTCGACAGGATTAACAAGATTCACAAGATAGACAGATGAATACCGGAAATGATTCCAGCCACAGATGAACACGGATTGACACGGATTAGATATAAGAGGGAAACGTAAAGAAGAGCTGCTCGCGCAAGTTTTCGTTATTCTGCTGACCAAATCTATTTTTGCTGCCTCCATGTATCTGTGTGAATCCGTGTTTATTGTGGCTCGTTCTTATCAGCCCCGTTTTCGTCCCGCCATATCCAGACCCACCGCGGCGACGAGGATCGCTCCTTTAATAATATTCTGCATGTACGGCTCGACATTTTTCAGCGACATGCCGTTATCCAGGCTGGCCATAATCAAAGCGCCCAGAATCGCTCCGAACACTGTGCCGCGTCCGCCCATCAGGCTTGTGCCGCCGATCACGCAGGCAGCAATCGCGTCGAGCTCGAGCAGTTGACCGGCATCGGGCGAGGCGCTACCGACGCGCGCCGTATAGATAATTGCCGCGACTCCCGAGAGCGCGCCCATAATGCAAAACACAGCCAAAAGATGCCGTCGAATATTAATTCCCGACAGGCGGGCCGCGTCGGGATTGCCGCCGATGGCATAAAGATAGCGACCAAAGGTTGTGTTCTGAGTTAGAAAGGCACCGGCGAGCGCGATCGCCAGGAAGATGATCACGGGAATAGGAATCCCGGCATAACGTCCCGGCGCAATCTCGTAGGAGTTCATCATGTAGATAAAACCTATTACCACCAAAGAGGGGCCAAGAATTCGCAATAGCCTCAGGCCCAACCCTGGTTCAGCCAGCCCGTGCCGCTTCCGTGTGCGGGTGCGAGCCAGCGAAAGCCAGATAATGGCCGCCACCGCGATGGCTGCAACGACCCATCCCACCAGGGGCCCTACATAGTCTTGTCCAATCGACTTGAACGCCTGCAATCGTATGGGAATCGTCTCCCCGCGGCTTAAACCCAGAATCACGCCGCGCCACGCCAGCAATCCTCCCAGCGTAACGATAAATGCCGGAATGTTAACGTATGCCGTCAGCGCGCCCTGGGTGGCGCCGATAGCAATACCGACGGCAATTCCGGCAGCCAACGAAGGCCCCAACCCCCACCCGAGCCAACCCTGCGCGATGGCCGCAATGCCGCCGGCCAGCCCGACCACGGAACCAATCGAGAGATCGATCTGCCCGGTGATGATCACCATCAACATGCCCACCGCCAGCACGCCCGTCACTGCAGTCTGCCGCATCAGGTTGGAAAAGTTTCGCGGGTCGAGGAAAATCTGGTCGGTGGAATAATGAAAGTAAATCCAGATGGCAATCAGGGCGAAGACCATCGTGTAGGCGCGCAGCACCTCGGTGGGGATCTTGAATTTACCGATCTTAGTCTGCGGCGTAAGCGCTTCCGCTTCCGGCATGGCGGCGAAATCCGAGGTAGCGGGTGGGCGCTCGCTGTCAGGCTCGTTTACTGGATGACTCATTCCGATCTCACTTTCAGAAGCAATAATGAGTGCTTCGCGCAAAAAGTCGCCGACTGGTTTGAAGCGAACAGTAGTGAACGTCTAAGGTGAGCATTGGTTCGTGTTGGTTTATGAGATTTCGTGTAATTTCGTGGATCGTATGCTTAGGATTCGGAGCCATACGATCCCCGAAAGCACACTAAGCTACACGAAGGCACACGAAATAAGAGTTTTTGTGCAAAGC
>JBDTOI010000138.1:0-10588 GCA_039933315.1 Pyrinomonadaceae bacterium | reverse complement strand
CCGCCAGCACAGCGATCTGCTCGCCTTTAACGCTCGCCAGTGGCGCATCCAGGGCCGGATCGGGAATCGCAGTCGCGGAAGCAGTGACCGCATTGCAAGCCATTGAAATAGTCATGAGCAAAACTCCAGATGTTTGTTTGAATCGTTTGAACATAATGTTTGCCGCCCTGACCGAATGTACGCGACCATCGTGTAAATGGATTTAAGGAACATTCGTGTTTTTAGCGTCAGCGTCGTGAGTACTGACTAATGACCCGGGAAATTGCGCGACGGCATACCGCGCAGAAGTGATTAGTACGCGTGAACATTATGCAATCCACTTCGGGCCGGTAGTACCCTTTGGCCTCGTACATGGCGCCCTCAAAAGCCCCGACTCGCCCGGCGTAGCGTTCGCGCGCGAAGGCCGCCTCCTCATGGTTTCTCACTTCTCGAAAAAGGGCCTCCATCTCGCTTTCCGGGCGCTTGTCTTTGCGAAGTTGAGCGCGCCGCGCTTGATAGGCCCGCGAGTCTCTTTCAAAGGCCTCTTTGTTCCACGGAGTTGGGATCGGAGTTCCGGGAGTGACAAGATCTTTCCATTTCAGATTGGCTGGATCCAACAGGGCCGTAGCATTCGGTTCCCAGGGCTCGATGCGTTCCGTAGAGGGCGCATAAGCCACCGGCGAGGTGTAGTACTCATCAGCTAAGCCGGCAAAGTGATGGCCGAACTCATGAACGAAAACGTAATTCGCAAAGCCGTTGTCAGCGGCCACCGTGCTGTAGAGATTGAAAATTCCCCCGCCGCCATATGTGCGATCGTTGGCGAGCACTTCAATAAACTCATAGGGCGCGAACTGTGCAACTTTGCGCAGCGCGCGATTGTCGAAGGTCAGTACGTAGCGCTCTGAGCCGAAGGCATCATAGGTCGCTCCCAAAGGTGAATCGCGATAGACGCCGTTCGATGGTCGCGAGATGCCGCGCTCAGCAGCAGTCGGGCAGAGCGCCCAAACATTGAAGTCGCGCCGGTGTTCTTTGAATGGAGAAGTCGCGAAAAGCACCTCAGTCAGCCGGCGCGCGTCGGATTCAAACTTTCCCCTCTCGCGGGCGGTGTACCCGTCCCCCATAATCAGAAAATCCACTTTAGTCGCCGGGTCGCCCATCTTCTGGATTGGTATCAGCAGCGCGGGCGCCCGGGGTTTCGCGCGATCGATAAATATGTCCTTCGGGTCAATTACGGTTGACCAGATGTCCTGCCAGTAATTCCTGGCGTCGCGCTTTTTCAGAACAATCTCAACCGGAGCAGTCGGAGCGGGAAAACGCAACGACTCGCTGAACGTTCGCATCATCGCCTTCGCTTCATCAGTGGTTTCCCACTCACCGTAAATCGAAGCAAAGCCGCGTGAGTAAACCACCTGCCTGGTCTTTTGATCGCGGACCTCAAAAAAATACTTTCCCAGATTGCTGTCATCGATGTTCCTGGAGAGGTCTCCCGGCCATGGCAGCGGCTCTATCACCACGCGATCGACGCTGAACATTTCCTGGGCAGCGTTACCGGTATGGTAGTAGTCCAGACGCATCGTACCCGGAGCGGCCTGGACTGACACATACAACGCGCTTAGCAGAGCTAAAGCGCGCAAACCTTTTCTCAGCATGGCGCGAATTGTATCGCAAACAGGAACCAAAAGCAGTTAGGCACGAGGCCGTAGGGCTGTCGCCGATGCACTTTCTACACCAGCCTCCGGAATAATCTACGCCGATCTCTGGCAAACGAATCTCACCAAAGTTATTCCACCAGCTGATCTGTTAGAGAAACAGCGACTGTCGTCAGGCCAGAGACCTGTTTATCCACGGCACAGGCGTTGCGCCGGTCGGCGTCCGTGCGGCCCGCCTGCCATTGACTCCCCGGCCAAAGACAAATACACAGGAACTGAGAAAGGTAAGCCTCTTGAACATGCTGCTGAAACGACTGCTTCCCTATGTGTTTTCCGCGTGCGCTCTGTGCATTATTTCAGTCGAGACATCCGCGCAGAATACGGCTACGCGCCCGCGCCGGGTCTTTGCGCTGGCCGAAGAAGTCAGACCCCAGCAGACCCTGATCGCGAAAAGCAATCTCAGTTCAGCAAAGTTTCAGAAGCTAATCTCCGAAGCCATTGAAGAGCGATTAGGCGCTCCCTACCGTTGGGCGGGGACCGGGCCTGATAGTTATGATTGCTCCGGCTTCGTCTGGGCTACTTACCAGGCAGCGGGAATTGATTTTGAGAGAGTGAGTGCCGCGACGCTTTGGGCGCAGTTACTGGCGCCGCTCGAGGCGGAACAATTCAAGTTTGGCACCCTCGTATTCTTCAGTGGACAGACTCACGTGGGGATTGTGGCGGACGAGCACGGTTTCTATCACTCCTCGCGCCAGCGTGGGGTAGTGTATGACGAATTCAGTGATTACTGGCTCTCGCGCATTGATGGATTCCGGCGTGTGCCCTTGCCGGTGCAGCCGCATCGAGCCGACGAATAAACCTGCCACCGCACGGCCAGCCATGGACCAGTGCGACCCAACGCTTCCTAATCGCGTCAGTTCTCTCTCAAAACATTCTGTCGAGCAGCTTTGCACAAAAGTTGCCGAATGGTTCGCAGCGGACCGCTGTGAACGTCTAAGATCAACATTGGTTCGTGTTGCTTCGTGAGATATCGTGTAGTTTCGTGGATCGTGTGCTTGGGATTCGCAGCCATTTTAGGATCTGAGGCAAATCTCCTGCAGCGGCGCCCGCATCCACGTCTCTATCAGATCCCGTATCGCTTGTTCTTCATTCGCCATAGATTCTCTCCGTGCCGTTATCGGCGGGAGAATGCGGCCCGCTAGCTACTGGGCCACCTCGTATTCGGGCTTCGGCACACCCATTAACCATTTGTCGAACCAGCCGACGATGTGTTGTAGCCGCTCGATGCGATGCCAGGGCTGGCCGGATCGCGACAGCTCGTGCGTCTCATTGGGAAAGCGCACCATCACGGTGGGAATCTTCTTGTACTTCAGGGCGCGGAACATTGCTTCGCCGCCAGGCCCGGTGGGAGTGCGGTAATCGGTCTCGCCCAGAATCAACATCAGCGGCGTCTTTACGTTGTTGATATAGGTGATAGGCGAGCGCGCCTTATAGTCCTCGGGATCTTCGAACGGCGGCGCCTTAAACCAGCTGGGTTGAAAGAGCGTGAAGTCCGCCGTGTACCACCAGTCCGACCAGCTCGCAATGTCGCGCTGCGAAACTGCGGCGGCGAAGCGAGTGGTTTGTCCAATAGTCCAGTTGGTCAGTAGTCCTCCCCCACTCCCACCGGTGACCCCAAGCTTATTCGCGTCGATGTAACCGCGCCGAATTACTTCATCCACTCCGGCCATCAGGTCCTTATAGTCGTCGCCGGGATAATGATGCTGGATTATGTTGCCAAACTCCTGGCCGTAGCTCGTGCTGCCGCGTGGGTTAGGATAAACCACCACATAACCCTTCGCCGCCATCCACTGAAACTCATGATCGAAAACATAGCCATAAGCGGTGTGCGGGCCGCCATGAATATTCAGGATCAGCGGGTACTTCTTGTGGGGATCGAAATCTGGTGGTTTTTGCACCCAGGTCTGGACGCGCTTGCCGTCGAAGCTGGTATACCAGATTGATTCAGGTTCCGTCAGGTTCAGCTTCTTGAATAACTCATCATTAAGCGCGGTCAGTTGTTTTGCATTCACACCCGGCCTTTCCATTAGATACAGGTCCCCGATGGTGGTGGGAGTAGAAACGTTAAAGACCAATTTCGAGCCATTAGGAGTTACGCGAAAACTGACTACCGCCTGATCGCCGCGAGTCAGGTCCGTCTTGTTTCCACTGCTGACTTCGAAGCTGGCAAGGTTGGCTTGTCCTTCCTTCGCATAAACGTGCGTGATGCTGCGACCATCAGCAGCCCACACAGGCACGTTGCCCCCACCAGCGCGCGGAGGTGCGTTGTCTCCTCCGACGCCGGCGCCTACGTCGTAATCAAACGTGGCCGTCAGGTTACGCGGTCTAGCATCGGCCGCCAACTCCATTACCCACAGGTCGGGCTGGGTGTACGAATTGATCGGTTTACTTGTTTGAGCGATGAAGGCCACCTGCTTGCCGTCAGGACTGAGAGCAAACGGCCCGGCATCCATGTCAAACGAAGTAATCCTGGCCGGCGGCCCACCCGCCGTGGCGATCGAATAAATCGTAGTAGACGGAAGTTCGTAATAAGGCTCATCAATTTGATCGGACACGAAATAGATTCGCGAGCTATCTCTGGCCCAGGTCACATTGTCTTCCGCATAGCGCCCGCTGGTCAGTTGCTTTGGCGTAACTTTTTCGTCTGCGTTCCGCGGCGCGGTAACGACCCAGATGTGCTGCGGCCGCTTAGGATCCAGGTAGCCCGCGCCATTCGCACGGTAAACCGCGCGCGTGATTACACGGACGTCGCTCTCGCGTTTCTCCTCTGGTTTCTTTGCCTCGGACGAACCGGGGATGGGCGAAGCTGAGGCTTGCGGTGGGTTCGCCGGGGCTGGGCTGGGTTGTCCTTCCTTTTCCTTTATCAGGTCCTCTGGGTTCGCGTTGTTCACGAAGGCAATCATCTTCCCATCGGGAGACCACTGTGGCTGGCCCGCTCCGCGCGTCACTTTAGTGACCTGGAATGAATCGCCACCGGCCATGGCCAGCATGAAAAGCTGAGGCAGATCGGGCTTACCGTCTTTCTCGGACACGCGAACAAAAGCAAGGTACTTACCATCCGGGGACCAGCGCGGGGCGGAATCCCTTGGGCCATTCGTCAATTGGTGGGTCTCACCATTGGCAACCAGGACGCTCCAGATAGCCGTGTTATACCCATCCTTCTTCTCGTTAACACTTACCCTGACAAATGCCACTCGTGAGCCATCCGGCGAAATCTGGGGATCACCGATCCAAACAAAATTGAATAAGTCCTTTTCGGTAATGTTTCGTTTTTGCGCGTAGGCCGCGGTGGCGCCAAAAGCAAGCGCAAGCACAAGAAACCAAAGAAGAGAGCGCATAGGGTTCCTTTCGATTCTGATTTTGTCGCGGCGCATTGTACCAAACAAGAAATGACGGCCACAGAGAAAGTCGCAGATGGGTTTTTCGGAAAGCCAACCAGCAAAAAGTCGCTCGAGTGCGGCGTCGCGCCAAATAGCCGGATTGAGGCCGACGATCGCGGCACAGTGAATGCACAGATTCAGAAAGCAGTCCGAAAGCACTGCTTCCCGGTGGAAAACGGGGCGGTATGCCCGTTGTCCGGCCGCTTCTCGCCCCTATTTGTCCAACCTGAATCCGGAATGACCCCAACCCGGATGGTCTGTAAGAACCAAGCTAACTTCATTTTTTTGAGGCCCCCCTTATGAAAGTATTGATTGCAGATGACGACGATGTGGCTCGTATGTTGTTGTTGTCGGCCATTAAACGCTGGGGCTACGAAGCGATCTCTGCGACTGACGGTTCTGAGGCTCTGGCCGCTCTCCAAAGCGACGATCCACCGGCGCTGGCAATTCTGGATTGGATGATGCCCGGAATGAACGGAGTTGAAGTATCTCGCGCCGTGCGGAGTCTCGCCAAACCCTCAGGCGCCTACATCATCCTGCTGACCGCCAGAAGCGGAAAAGAAGATATCGTTGCCGCTCTCGATGCCGGCGCCGACGACTATCTCACGAAGCCTTACCACAGCGAGGAGCTGCGCGTGCGCGTCCAGGCAGGAATTCGCATCGTCGAGCTGCAGCGCAGCCTGGCTGCCCGGATTAATGAACTCGAGGCGGCGCTGGTAAAGGTGAAACAACTGCAGGGCATGCTTCCCATCTGCTCCTACTGCAAGAAGATTCGCGATGATGAAAACTACTGGCAGAAGGTTGAAAACTACATCAGCGATCACGCCGATGTGCAGTTCAGCCACAGCGTTTGTCCAAAGTGCTATGACGATATTGTAGTCCCGGATATGAAGAAATTTCTACGTGCCCACAGCGCGGTGGCGGACACTGCAGCCGGGGAAGGCGGCCCTGACTGTCTATAGATCCGCCGAGAAAGTTACGATGATGAAAGCATCAACAAATAAAGACATGGTAGTTGTCACCGGCGAAGAAACGTCTGAGCCGGCCGCGGCAGGCAATCGGTTTTCGGTCAGGTTACCGATCATCGCGCTTGTCTTAACGGTGGCGGTGCTGGGCTGGCTGACATGGAGCACTTACGATTTATATTCCCGCGATACGATTCAGAAAGCGCAGATATGGCGCGCTGAGGAGCTATGGAGCACCGTTATTCACCTTGATGAAGTGTTGACTATGTCGGCCAAAATGGCCGTCGCTACTGGAGATTCGAAGTGGGAAAAGCGCTACCGCAAGTTCGAGCCGCCGTTGAATGAGGCCATTAAGGAGATGGTTAGACTGGCTCCCTCTAAGATGGTGGCTCAGACCGATGCTGCCAACAGTAAATTGGTCGAATTGGAAAACGAAGCGTTCGCCCTGGTCCGCGGGCACCAACCTGAACAGGCGAGCGCCATTTTGTCCAGTGAAGAGTATGGCAAGCAGAAGAGCATTTACGCGGCGGGGATGACAAACTTCTTCGCCGAACTTCAAAGTCAATTGACCAGAACGGAAGTATCTCAACGTAAGCGTTCTCTTTACTCCGTCGCCGCGGGCATCGTCGTGCTGGCTGTTTTGCTGTTTGGCTGGGTGGCGATAATACGCCGGCTACACCGGTCGCAGGCAACTCTTCGAACCAACATCATTCGGCGTGTACGGGCAGAGGATGTCTTGCGAAAGGCCCATCATGAGCTGGAAACGCATGTTCAGGAGCGAACCATTGAGTTGACGATAGCGAATAGTTCTCTCAAGAGTGAGATCGTTGAGCGTAACCTGGCCGAGGAAAAGACCAGGCGGGCAGAGGAGTCAATCAGACTCAGCGAGGAGCGCTACCGCGACCTGTTCGAGAACGCCAACGACATGGTCTTTACCCATGATCTCGCGGGCAAATTCACCTCGCTGAATAAGGCGGGCGAACGGCTCACGGGTTACAGCCAGGCGGAAGCCCTCGAGATGACCAGTGCTCAGATAGTGGCGCCGGAAGACCTGAAGTTGGCCCAGTCCATGACGACCCGAAAACTCGCTGATCAATCGACCACTGTTTACCCGCTCGATATTCTGGCGAAAAACGGCCGCCGGATTACTTTGGAGGTCAGCACGCGACTGATCGAGCAGAATGGTAAGCCTGTGGGGGTCCAGGGTATCGGACGAGATATCACAGCTCGCCGGCAAGCGGAAGAAGCTTTAGAGAAGAGCAAGGAGGAGTTTCAGACTCTTTTCGAAAATGCTCCTATCGGTATCTATCGCTCGACGCCGGATGGCCAAATTCTGATGGCCAATTCCGTCCTGATTCGTATGCTGGGATACTCTTCCTTTGAAGAACTGGCTAAGCGCAATTTGCAGCATGACGGGTTCGAACCCGAGTTTTCTCGGGCCCAAACGAAGGAACGACTCCAACGGGATGGTGCAATCAGGGGCCAGGAAACCCAGTGGACTACAGCCGATGGCGCACTGATCTTCGTTCGTGAGAATGCAGCAGTTTGCCGCGGAGCCGACGGAGCAGTTCTTTATTACGAAGGCTCGGTCGAAGACATCACTGATCGCCATCGCGCCGAAGCCGAGCGCCAGATTATCTCCGAAATCGTTCAAGGGATTATCTCCACATCCAGTCTTGAAGAACTGTTCAAGCTTGCTCACCAGGCAATCGGGAGGCTTCTTTCCGCCGAGAATGGCTTCATAGCGCTTCACAACGCGACCACCGATCTGGTGCACTATGACCTGTGGGTGGATAGCGTTGATCCCCCGCCTTCTCCTCGACCTATCGAAAAGAATTTCAGCAGTTATGTAATGCGTACAGGTCAACCGCTCTTGCTGACCGCCGAACTTCAGGATGAGATGATCCAGCGAGGTGAGATTGAAGACAGCGGAACGCCATCGGACTCATGGCTGGGTGTTCCACTCCGTACGCTCTCCCGCACGATTGGTGCCCTGGTGGTGCAAAACTACGAGAAGGCAGATTGCTATAGCCAGCGCGATCTTGAGTTTCTACTTTCGGTCGCAGACCAACTTGCCCTGGCCATCGAGCGAAAACAGTTCGAAGTAGAACTGCGCAACAGCGAGATTCAATTAGTCGAAGCGCAGCGCGTTGCCGGCCTGGGCATGTGGGAATGGGACATCGCCGCGAACCGGATAACCTGGTCAGCGCAGCAGTATCTTATGTTCGGAGTGCAGCCGCAAGACTCTGCTCCCACTCACGAGAGTTACCTGGATCTTGTTCACCCGGATGACCGTGAGCGGGTTAGCAAAACAATTGAAATGGTTCTGCAAGGAAAGGAAGGGTGCACCTACGAAACTCGAATGATCAAACCAAACGGAGAGGCTTTCGTGAACCAGGCGAATGTCAGGCTGGTCCTTGATAACGCTGGTGTCCCTATCAGGTTGTTCGGCACGTGTTTGGACATCACACAGCACAAGGAAAACGAAAAAGAATTGGAGCAGGCCCGCGATCTGGCGATGGAATCAGCCCGGTTGAAGTCCGAGTTTCTGGCCAACATGAGCCACGAAATCCGCACTCCCATGAATGGAGTGATCGGGATGACGGGGCTGCTATTGGACACGGATTTGACGGCCGAGCAACTAGACTTTACGCAGACCATCAACGCCAGCGCTGAAACTCTGATGAGGGTCATCAATGACATCCTCGACTTTTCCAAGATCGAAGCGGGCAAACTGCATTTCGAGCACCTTGATTTTGATCTGCGTGGGGCGGTGGAGGGTACGGTAGAAATGCTCGCCGAGCTGGCTCACGGTAAGAATATTGAGATCGCCGCTTCCATCGACGCCGAGGTCACAACCTACCTGCGCGGCGATGTTACCCGCCTGCGACAGGTGCTTAATAATCTGGTAGGCAATGCCGTCAAGTTTACTGAAACGGGCGAGGTTGTCGTGCGAGTTACGCGCGAGGATGGCAACGATACCCATGAAGTATTACGTTTCGCTATCAGTGACACAGGTATTGGTATTAACGACGAGGCCCAGGCTCGTCTGTTCAAGGCGTTCTCCCAGGCCGATGGATCTACTACCCGCAAATACGGTGGCACGGGCCTTGGATTGGCCATCTCGCGCCAACTTGTGGATCTGATGGGTGGTGAGATTGGGGTCGAGAGCAACCCAGGTAAAGGCTCTACTTTCTGGTTTACAGCACGCTTCGAACGGCAACGAGCGGACCAGATTGTTCACGCGCCGATTAGAGCGTCGCTGCAGGGTGTGCGCGTGCTAATCGTGGACGACAACCAGACAAATCGCGTCACCCTGCAGCACCAGGTTTCATCCTGGGGCATGCAATCTGAGTTAGCCTGCGGCGCAGCGGAGGCCCTGGTACTTTTGCGTAGCGAAGCTGCCGCGGGTATATCCTTTGACTTGGCAATCCTGGACATGCAAATGCCGCATATAGATGGAATGGAGTTGGCCCGTATGATTAAGAATGAACCGGAAATCGCAGCTACACGGTTGGTCATGATGACTTCCCTGGGTCAGCGCGCTGAGTGTGATTTCATGCAACGGGCCGGCATCGCGAGCTGTCTCACCAAACCCGTGAAACAGACTCAGCTTTTTGAAAGTTTGGAGACCGTTATGAGCGAAAAGGTGGTCGGGGACCAGGCGCTTGCCCGGCCTGTTTTCACGCCATGGTCACCGGAAATAGTCTCCGACAAACTGATACTGCTGGCCGAAGATAACCTGGTCAATCAGAAGGTCGCACTGCGCCAGCTGCAAAAACTTGGTTACCGTGCCGACGCGGTCGCTAACGGCAGGGAAGCACTGGAAGCATTAAGTCGCACTCCCTACGACCTTATTCTGATGGATTGCCAGATGCCGGAGATGGACGGGTACGAAGCGACCATAGAAATACGCCGGCGCGAAGGCGCGACAAAACATACGCCCATCGTGGCAATGACGGCACATGCCCTAATCGGGGACCGTGAGAAGTCGATAAAGGCGGGCATGGACGAGCACATAACCAAGCCTGTCAAAGCGGACGTTTTAGCGTCCGTGCTCGAAACTATCTTTAGCCAGACGGCTCTAATGCCTCAGCTGGATTCTTTCGCACCGCGCCTCGAGCCAACCGAGGCGCCGGTGGATCTGGAAAGGCTGCACGACGTCATGGGCCATGAGCCAGACGAGATGTTTGAGATTCTGGACGTTTACCTAGACCAGATGAGCGAGAATATTGTGAAACTTGAGGCCGCGGTCGCTTCCGGCGATGCCGGCACAGTGGACTTAATCGCGCACAATTCGTTCGGTACCAGCGCGAATTGCGGCATGGTGGCGGTGGTGGCATCCCTGCGCGAACTGGAACGGGCGGGACGCGCAGGTGATCTGGAGAACGCCATGCCCCTGGTCGAACTCACCAAGGCCGGACTCGATCGGATTCAGGTATTTCTGAATCAGAACCTTCAACGCGTCGCTGTGTAATCGCCTCCAAGCCCGATCCATGCAGTGGCACAGACTTCAGTCTGTGATGAACCGAATGCAGACTTCACAGACTGAAGT
>JBDTOI010000137.1:0-10597 GCA_039933315.1 Pyrinomonadaceae bacterium | reverse complement strand
TGTGCGGCGGCAGAGCCGCCACCGAATGTGAGTCCGGCAATAGTTAGTTTTAAAGATGGCTAAGTCATTCGACCCGACCACGCTGGAAATCTACCGCGCGCTCTACACCTCCGTTGCGGAAGAGATGGGCATAGCGCTGCGGCGCACCGCGTTCTCACCGAACATAAAAGAGCGCCGCGACTATTCCTGCGCCGTCTTCGACGCAAATGGTCGCGTGATTGCCCAGGGCGATCACATGCCGGTGCACCTGGGCTCTATGCCCATGGCCGTAGCGGCAGCGCTGCGCGAAGTAGAAATGGCGCCAGGCGACGTGGTGGCGCTTAACGATCCATTTGCCGGTGGTACGCACCTGCCGGATGTGACACTGGTAATGGGAGTATGGCCCGAGACGGCAGTCGGCAGACGGCAGGAGGCAGGAAAGAAATCGAGTTCTTCTCCTGCGGCCCGCCGTCTGCCGTCTGCCTGTCTTTTCTACGTTGCCAACCGCGCGCACCATGCGGATATCGGCGGCGCGACGCCCGGATCGATGGGGTTGGCGGCCGACATATATGCGGAGGGGATTTCCATTCCCCCGGTGCGCTTGATGCGCGGGGGAAAGTTAGCTGAAGACGTGATGCGCTTGATTCTGGCAAACGTACGCAGCGGGGCTGAACGTCAAGCAGATTTCGAGGCGCAGATGGGCTCGCTGAACACCGGCGCTGCCCGCTTGCGGGAGATCGTGGATCGCCGCGGGCCACGAGAGGCGAGGGAATACGCGGCCCATTTGATTTCATATTCGGCGCGCATGATGCGTCACGCAATCCGCGCCATTCCTGACGGCACATACACCGCGCAAGATGCATTGGATGACGATGGAATCGGCAAGAAAGAGGTCAGCATCCACGGGCGCATTGAGATCAGGGGTGACAGCGCCCGGATAGATTTTAGTGGCAGCGCGCCCCAGGTTGCCGGGCCGGTTAACGCGGTCGAGGCGATCACGGTCTCGGCTGTGGCGTATGTCTTTCGTTGTCTGCTGGCGAGTGATGTGCCGGCCAGTGCCGGCTTGATGGAGCCGATCGAAGTCATCGCGCCGCGGGGCACGGTGGTGAATGCGGTTCATCCGGCATCGGTGGCCGGAGGGAATGTCGAAACTTCTCAACGCATTGTTGATGTGCTTTTCAAGGCCCTGGCCCAGGCGATTCCCGACCGCATTCCCGCGGCCAGCCAGGGGACGATGAACAATCTGACCATTGGGGGAATCGATCCGCGATCGGGCCAGGAGTTTTCCTACTACGAAACTGTCGCCGGCGGAATGGGGGCACGCCCGTCACTGGATGGGATGAGCGCGGTGCACACGCATATGACCAACAGCCTGAATACTCCGGCTGAAGCGCTGGAGTATGCGTACCCTCTGCGGGTGCGCGAATATCGGGTGCGCAAGGGCTCAGGCGGAAAGGGAAGACAGCGCGGTGGCAAAGGAGTGGTTCGCGAGATCGAAGTGCTCGCCTCCTCCCGGATGTCTCTACTGGCGGATAGAAGAAAGCGCGCGCCGTATGGACTGCGTGGCGGTGAGGAAGGCGCCGTCGGTCGCGACCACCTCATTCGCCGGAATGGCAAGAAGCACTCGATTGCCTCAAAAGGAAGCTGGCAATTGGATCCCGGAGATCGCGTGCGGATTGAGACCCCTGGCGGCGGCGGGCACGGTGATTAACTCTGTAGGGGCGGCACTCCGTGGCCGCCCCTCTTTTTTTATTTCACTTCTCGTGGAGGATCCCGCGCAGAGAATGCCGTCTCTAAAACAAGCCCCGGTTCCCATGAACCGAAGGGGCGGCCACGGAGTGCCGCCCCTACAATTCAATCGGTGATAAAATAGACCCATGCGCGTCACCATCGGCCAGATAAACACCACCAACGGTGATTACGAAGGCAACACTGCCGCTATTCTTCGCGCCATCGATCAGGCTAAGAAAGACAAATCCGATCTGGTGGTAGTCCCCGAAGTCGCTATCCAGGGATACATGTCATTCGACTGGTTTCTCGATGATGACGTCAACCGCTCAGCGCTTGACCCGCTGCAAACAATCATCAACGCCACCGAAGGCTTAACGGCCATTGTGGGAACCGTGCGGCCAAACGATCAGGCAACGGGGCGCAAGCTGTTCAATTCCGCCGCCGTGATTCGCAATAAGCAGCTGATTGGCTATGCCGACAAAACCTTGTTGCCTGAGTATGACGTTTTCGATGATCCGCGTTACTTCGAACCATCGCGCGAGCGCCGTCTGTTTCAACTGGAAGAGGATACGAAGCTGGGGATCGCGGTCTGCGAAGATTTCTGGAACGACAAAACTTTCTGGCGTGAACGGCTGTACACAAACGATCCTGCCGAAGAATTGATCCAGATGGGCGCCAACCTGCTGGTGTCCATCAACGCCTCGCCTTTCAACAAAGGCAAGATGCGCACCCGCTGCGCTATGGTTTCCCATCGCGCCAAACAAGCAAATTTACCCATTGTTTTTGTAAATCTGGTGGGGGCCAACGACGGGATCATTTTTGACGGCGCCAGTATCGTAGCCGACTGCAAGGGCAAGATTGTTCTACAGGCGCCGCCGTTTGAAGAGTTTTACGGCACCGCCGATCTCGAGTGCGGGGTGGCGGACGAGCGCTGCCTTTCGGGCGATGACATTGAAACTGTGCACCGGGCGCTGGTGATGGGCATACACGATTACGCGCGCAAAAACCGTTTCACCACCGCGGTGATTGGCCTGTCAGGTGGTATCGATTCCGCGGTAGTTGCCGCGCTGGCCTGCGAAGCGCTGGGCTCCCAGAACGTGCTGGCGGTAATGATGCCATCGCCTTATTCGTCGCCCGACAGCATTGCAGACTCGGTGGAACTGGGCCGACGACTGGGGATGAAAGTGATCGAAAGACCCATCTCAGCGGCATTCGAACTGTTGCGCAAAGAGCTTGAGCTGCCGCCGCCCACGCGTGAATCCAGCTCGCACGCGGTCGAGAATCTGCAATCGCGCCTGCGCGGTAACATTTTGATGACCATCTCCAACGCCGAAGGCCGGCTACTGCTGTCCACCGGAAACAAGTCAGAACTGGCGCTGGGATACTGCACTCTTTACGGCGATACCAATGGCGGCCTGGCTGTTATCGGTGACGTGTTGAAAACGGAGGTGTACGAACTGGCGCGGGAAATGAACCTGGCCGGCGAAATCATTCCGCGTTCAATTATTGATAAGCGCCCTTCGGCTGAACTGGCGCCGGGCCAGTTCGACGATCAGTCGCTGCCGCCGTATGACGAGCTCGATCCAATTCTCAAAATGTATTTCGAACAGAAGGCGACACCGGATGAAATCATCGCCGCCGGCCACGATACGGAGTTAGTTTACGATCTGCTGAACCGGGTTGAGTCGCCGGCGAATGAATTTAAGCGCCGCCAGCTCCCGCCAACGCTGATTATTTCCCGCAACGCCATCGGCATCGGCCGCCGCCGTCCCATCACCCACCGCTACCGCCGCCACCCCCCGACAAAGAAGCAAGCCGGCTCTCCTGCTTCCTGACTTATGCTAAACAAGCATTAATTAGCCGCGGATTCACGCGGATTAACGCGAATACTGAAATCAGAATATGTTTCTGTTTTCTGATCCGCGTATCTCCGCGTTCATCTGCGGCTAGTACTGCCTTTTGTAGTACGATGACCTTATGAGCGTCGAGGCGATTGAGTTAGTCGATGGTGAGATAGTCGTGAGGCCTTACCGGGTCGAAGACATTCCGGCACTTTACGAGGCGGCGCGCGAGTCAATTCCCGAACTTTCGGTGTGGATGCCCTGGTGCCATCCCGATTACTCAATTGACGAAAGCAGATCCTTCATTCTTTCGCGGGCCGAAGCCTGGAAGAGAGACGCAGAATACGGCTTTGGCATCTTCGCCCAAGTATCGGGACGCTACCTGGGCGGAGTGGGGTTGAACTTCGTCAATCGCAATCATGACCTGGTGAATCTCGGGTACTGGGTCAGAAGCAGCGCCACGGGCCGGGGAATTGCCAGCAGTGCTACCAGGCTTGTGGCCCGATTCGCGTTTGAGCGGCTCGGTTTTCAACGTGTCGAGATTCTTGCCGCCACCGGCAATGTCGCAAGTCAGCGGGTTGCGGAAAAGGCCGGAGCCGTGAAAGAAGCTGTCTTGAGAAAGCGACTCCGGCTGCATGGAAAACCTGTGGATGGGGTTCTCTATTCGCTGGTGGCGGAAGACTTGATGCCAAGCAGTGCCAGCGGAACTCAATAGTGGATGCCATGATTCAATTGGGAATACTCGCAGTCAGGAAGAGGGGCTTGCCCCCGCCCTATATTGTCCTTATCGGGTAAAGAAGCGGGGCAAGCCACCCTTCCTGACTGCGAGTATTTGGAGATGCGCTGATAGTTCTTCGTTGTCTGCAAGAATGACTAAAGAAGCACCGGAAAGAGATTTAACCAGAGAGTATCTGGGCTATATCCAGGTCGAGAGAGGCCTGTCGGCAAACACGCTGGCCGGCTATCGACGAGATCTCGCCCGTCTCGCAGCCTGGGCCCAACAACGCAATCGGCAATTGCCGGAACTAACGCGCAAAGATCTGCGCGAATGGATCGCCAGATTGTCACGCGACGGCCTGGCGCCGTCATCAATTTCCCGCGCCGTCAGCGCCGCTCGCGGTTTCTTTCGTTTCCTCATGCTCGATGGCCATATCAAGCAGCATCCGGCTGAAGATCTGGATACTCCGCAACGGTTCTCGTACCTGCCGCGCTTTCTCAGCGAGCAGGAGATGGAATTATTGCTGGCTGCGCCTGACGTTTCCACTGATACCGGCGTGCGCGATCGGGCCATGCTGGAGCTGATGTACGCGACCGGAGTGCGAGTTTCTGAGTTGTGTTTACTTAAGCTTGCCGACGTGAACCTGCATACTGGTTTGATCGTTTGCCAGGGAAAAGGCAGCAAGCAACGGCGTGTGCCCATCGGCAAGAGCGCCATCCACTGGTTACAGCAATACATGGCGGTGCGCGCCGGTTGGGGCCACGAGCATAAACCACAATACTTTCTCAATCGCGGGCGGGTCCTGACCCGGCAAGTAGCGTGGACGATCATCAAGACGCACGCGGAGCGCGCCGGTTTGCAGGAGGTTTCGCCGCATACTCTACGTCACAGCTTCGCGACGCACTTGATGCAGCGGGGGGCGGATTCGCGTTCAGTGCAGGCGCTGCTGGGGCATAGCGATATTTCGACGACGCAGATTTATACCCACGTTACTGACCGCCATCTTCGCCGAGCTTACGATCGGCATCATCCACGTTCCGGTAATTCTACGAGCACGGTTAAGAAAGATGAGTAGTAGCATTGCAAAACTAGCATCTTCTTTGCGACTTATGTCTTTCCTTTCTTCGCGCCTTTGCGTGAAACCCCAATTTCCGAAAACGAAATCTCCAAAGTAACTGCCACTGGTCAATGGTTAGCGTTGAGGGTTCACGCAAAGGCGCATAGAAAAGAAAGACATAAGGCGCAAAGGCGAACCTTACTTCATGTTCATCCTCAAGAAACCTTCTGACGCTCAGATAAAAACGTTTATCGAATCGCAGCAGCTTCGCGAGTTCTCCTACCGGGAAGTTGGCGCAACGCGGGCGTTTTTGCCTTCAGGTTTTCAAGTTGACCATAACCGAATCAGACTGGGCGAAGGTCCGGAGGTGTACGATCACGCCATCACCGCGTTAAGAATGTGGAAACATTTCGATCTTGGTTGGGTGAAGCTGCGACCGGCGAATGCTCCCATCGTTGTTGGCTCAGCTGTGGCCGTGATAGTGCATCACCTGGCATTTTGGTCACTAAACGCGTGCCGGATAGTTTATGTGATTGAGGAAGAAGCAGACGTGAAGAAATTCGGGTTTGCTTATGGAACTCTGCCAGATCACGCAGAGAGTGGAGAGGAACGATTCACCATCGAGTGGCATTCGAGCGATGATTCAGTCTGGTACGACATACTGGCTTTCTCGCGCCCAAATAAAGCTGCGGCAAAGCTGGGTTTCCCGGTTACGCGCATGTTGCAGCGCCGGTTCGCGCGAGACTCGTTAGCCGCCATGCTTAAGATGAAATAAGCCACAGATTTACGCGGATGAACGCGGATCAGAACCTTTGAACTATGACAATTTGAGGAAATGCTTTTTCAGATCCGTGTTATCCGCGTTAATCTGCGGCTAATTTTGGTTGCGGAAACTCTCCCCTACTCTTCAAATCCCGGCACGAGCATTCGGGTGAGGCGCTCGGGGTTCCTGATCGTCTGCTTCTGCATCCAGGTGTCGGCTTCAGCGATTAGCGACTGGCCGCGTTCATCGTCGAGGCTCTGGCCCAGGCGCCGCCGGGCGGCGGCGGCGTAAAGGCCCATGTCGGCGGCTTCAAGTCCTTCAACGGCGGACAAAAGAAGGCTCGCGCATTTGTTCGCATCGCCGCGAGTGTTTGCCACTCCAGCGCGGATGAGTGACACGAACGGCGCGGACCATAACATCTTTTCCTTTTCGATTCGCGTCGCCAGGCGCGTGGCGGTCTTCAACATAGGCTCGGGATTAGCGGACGTCGCAGCAACTGCCAGGGCGGCCCGCGCCTGCAAGTGAAACGCGTCGATGCGCAGACACTGGATACGCATCAGCATCGACTCCTCCAGGGCCTGCCATTGCCCGTTGATGTGTTTCAGGGCCACTTCAGCATCACCGGTGTAGAGTTCGATTTGAGCCAAGGCCTGCAGCGAAGTGTAATGCTGCAGATGAAAGCCCTCCTGCGGCCATGACAGCAGCGCGTTAATGACTTCCTGACGCGCCTCGTCCGGCTTATCAGCAGCCAGCCAGATTAAATTTAAGCGGGTGCGCAGATCGACCGCGGCAAAGAGGTTTCCCTGCTCGAGGGCTGCGGTCAGCAAGCCGGAAACGCGCCGGGAAATTTCGCCGACTTCGCCGAGGTATAGCAGCGCGCTCAGCATGAAGCGATGCGCGATGGTTAGTTCCCAGGTCACGCCAGTACAGCGGTCGCGCAGCATTTCCGCCGCGCGTTCGCACAAAGCAGCCGCCTTTCGCCAATGGCCGACCAGATAGCCGGCCACCCCGCTGGACCAAATGGATAACGCCACCGCATGCGGTTGCCCTGCTCGCCGGGCTAGTCTTTCTGCTCTTTCCACGATTTGTGCCGCGCGCTTTTGTGTGGGTCCACCGGCCGTAGCGATGTGCACTGCTTCGAAAGAGATTGCGCGCGAAATGCGGTACGGTTCGCCGGCCCGCAGCGCCAGGAGCAGATGGCGAGCCTGGAAGTCAGCCCCGCGAATCAAGTCCACCGCCCCCAGCCCGGCAGCCCCGGCCCAGCAGATATCAATTCTCAGCAGATCAGATTCGGGGATTTTACTCGCATCGCGTTCATCAAACTCGAAGCCGCGCAAACGAATCAGCAAGCGGCGAAGCAACAATGAAAGAAGCGCGCGCCGCGGTCCCGCCGCCAGCCGGAATCCTACCTCTTCCAGGATCGTGCGCAAGACGGTCAGGCCTTCGTTGATGTGACCGCCCATTAATAGTTGCTCGGCGGCCTTCCGGCGCAGATCCAGGGCCCGCGCGGATGAAGTGTCGCGCGCTGCTTCCAGGTACGCGGGGGCAGCCTCGGCGGGACGGCCGGCATTTGCCAGCGCGTCGGCGAGTCCGCACTTTAATTCAACCAGGGCGCCGCCCGTCACTGGCGTCAGTTCCACCGCCTCCCGGTAGAAAAGTGCCGCGCGATCGAAAGCCAGGGCCGCATTAGCACGACGGGCGGCGGCCACGGCGTGACCGGCGGCCCGGACCCGCTCGCCGGCACCCAGGTAATGATCGAACAGGGCTTCCGGGTCATCTAACCCCCTGGCCTCGATCGACTGCGCCAGCCGGCGATGGATCTGGCGCACGTCGCCGGGCTCCAACAAAGCGACTAAAGTTTCGCGAATACGATCGTGATACAACTCAACACCGTAATTCGAGCCGCCACTCCGCAGTAACTGGGCCACGCGCAGGGCGCCAATCAGTCGCAGTTCATCCCCTTTCAGTCCCGCAGCTTTATAAGCCACCTCGGGATTCACCGGGCGGGCGGCCACGGCCAGCGTGTCAAGGAACTGACGCGAACCTTTCGGCAGCAGCCGCAGTCGTGCTTCAAGCATTACGGCGAGTGTGATTCCCGTCGTGGTGGCTTTATCGCTGGTTAAGGCATAGCGCGCGAGTTGCTCCAGCAGGAAGGGATTGCCCCGGGCTTCTCTGACGATCGAAGCAACGAACGACTCCGCCGCCGGCGCTTCCAGACCCATCAATTTGTAAACCAGTTCGGCAGCCTCAGGTTCATTCAAAGGGGCCACCGCCACTTCCCTATGAGTTTCGCTGCCGGCCTGTTGCAGCAATCGCCGCAGGAACGGCTTGGCATCGATGTCTTCGCTGCGAAAGCTGGCAATCAACAAGAGGGGCGGCGCGTCAGGAGAACGGAAAAGGTCCTCGAGCAACGTAGTGCTGTCGGCATCGGCCCACTGCAGATCATCAATGTACAGAACCAGGGGTCTACGATCCGCGATCCGTCCCAACAGTTCACGCAGCGCGTTGAAGGCGCGCCGCCGCAGCGCCAGTGGTTCGGCGCTATCGGGCTCATCCTGCGGAGCGTTGAAGACTGAATCAACCTGGAGCATTACCGGAAATAGCCGGGCCAGCGCCTGCACATCGCGCGGGATGAGGGCAGCAATCCGGGATTGTGAACGCGACATCAAGTACTTGCTCAAACTATCAACTACACCGTCGAGCGCTTTGTAAGGAACTGACTCGCGCTCGTAGCACCGGCCTTCCAGAATCACAACGCGCCGGTGTTGTTCGCGAAGTTCATTCAGAAAATGACGCATTAAAGCGGTCTTACCCATGCCGGAGCTTCCGTGAATGTAAATCGTGACTGTTTGGCCGCTGCTAATTTGCCTGAATGCCTCGTGCAGGGACTGCAACTGCTGGTCACGTCCGATAAACGGGGCTTCGCGAGTTATTGCGCCGGCCTGAGGCGCTGGCGCCGATCGTGTTGGCTCGCTCCGGTCGTGATCCCGGCTGAGCAAGCGCAGTACTTCGCGGCCTGATGGCCGGGCCTGGGGATCACGGTGCAACAGGCCTACGCAAAGCTCATTCAGATCGGACGGGACCTGCGGATCGAAATCGATGGGCGCCGGCGGATCCTTGCTTTGCTTGTTCATCATCACTTCAAAGAACTTGCCGCTGAAGGGTAGCTTCCCGGTCAGGGCCTGGAAGAGCATGACCCCGGCGCTGTACCAATCACTGGCGGGCGAAATGGGCAGCTGCGCTCCCTGCTCCGGCGACATATAATCGGGCGTGCCGGCCAGCGTAACACTGTCGTGCAGTCCCTCGGGCTCGACTTCCGTTACCAGCCCGAAATCAAGAATCACCACCCGGCCCTCTTTAGTCACCAGCACATTTGTGGGTTTTAAGTCGCGATGCAGTTTGCCGGTGTCGTGAAGTCCCTGGACGCCCTGGGCCAGTTGGAGAAAGGCCGATCGCAAGCGTTCTTCATCGAGGGGAACACCGGACCAGTCAGGTGAAGAACCGCTGGACCAGTCTGTCGCGGAAGGCCAGGTCGGGTGCGCGTCGCTGAAGTCCTGAGTGTCAGCCTCGTAGTCGAGCGACGATTTACTATCAGGCAGACTTGCCAGGAGCGTCGAGGTCTTCGAAGAACCGGAATGTCCTTTTCCGCCGGGCCTGACGTACTCAAGAAAACTTATCCCCTTCACCAACTCCATGGTGAAGAACCAGAACTTGCCGTCGGACATAAACTCGTAGAGGGAGACGAGGTTCGGGTGCGTCACATCCGCCAGGGCACGAAATTCTCTTTTAAACCGATAGATGTGGACGGCTTCGGCGCGGGTCAGTGTTTTAAGGGCGACCGCCTTGTTCATCTCACGATCGTGCGCCTCATAGACCACACCCATGCCGCCGGATCCTAACCGGCGGCGGATGGTAAATCTTTCGGTACCTAAAAAGTCCGTGCTTGAATCGTCCATCTCATTCACGCAAGATTGTCAGACTGCGAACGTCGGGCTACTGGCCAAAACCTCACCAGTACCGGGGCGCAACACCTTTGCGTTTCGGCTGATTATCAGGCATCTATAGCCTGAGGAGGAAATTAAATGGACTGGCGCGTGATGCTTACTACTTTCGGAGTGATCTTTTTAGCTGAAATGGGGGACAAGACGCAACTTGCCGCTATGACGCTGGCCGCGCAAAAGAAGCGGCCGTGGGAAGTCTTCATCGCCGCGTCGTTGGCCCTGGTCGCCGTTTCCGCGATTGGCGTTATAGTCGGTGGCGTGGTCAGCCAGTACGTACCGCTCGAATGGGTCAGGCGGGTCGCGGCAGTGCTCTTCATTCTGATCGGCGCGCTAATGCTGCTGGGTAAATTCTAATTTGGAGTTCGGTGGCAGAGCGAAGCGGTGACACCGCTTTGGGTTGTCTTCAAAACTTTAGATCCGGATCAGATTAGGAGACCAGGTTTTTGGAGTTCTCTTTTTTCAGATCTGAAATTTGAAATTTGAGATCTCAGATAGGAGCGAGGAAAC
>JBDTOI010000136.1:0-10622 GCA_039933315.1 Pyrinomonadaceae bacterium | reverse complement strand
AGTCATTAGAGGCGATTGCGTCGAGCGACTTCTTCACATTCAAGCGCCGGCCGGTGAGCGTCTTCCCTTGCAACGAAGGCAGCACATCGCCATTAAAGGCGAGGGCGCCGCGTAAATGGCTCAAACCTATGGTCGGATACGCCGCGCAGAGAAGCGCCGCCGCCCCACTGACGTGCGGTGTGGCCATTGAGGTGCCGCTGAAGGTCAGGTAAGCATTGCCGGGCGTAGTGCTCAAGATGCCCGTGCCTGGGGCGCCGATCAGCACCGAATGGGCGCCAAAATTATGAACCTGGCTATCGCTTTGAGTAGTGCTCGTTACCGAGATCATATTCGGCAGCGAATAGCTTGAAGGGTAGTGAGGGAAAACGTCATTATCCGTTCCGTCATTACCAGCCGCGGCAACAAACAAGATGCCGGCTTGGCCCAGCGCACTGATGGCGTCGGCAGTAATCTGCGAATAACCGGAACCGCCATAGCTGTTGTTTAGAACACGAATATTTGCGCCCTTCGTCCCTCCTGAGCTAATCCAAAGCTCGCGCATTTGCTTTGCGTAGCTAAAGGCCCTGATGGCATCAGCATCGGAACCGGTTGGGCTGAGGAATTTTAGCGACATCAGGCTGACCTGCCAGTTCACACCCACCACGCCCAGGCCGTTATCGCCCCTGGCGCCAATCGTGCCGGCGACATGGGTGGCATGGTTTTCTGACGAGTTGCCGCTAAAAACAGTGCCTGTGTTGTTATGAAAATCGTACCCGTTGATATCGCCGGTGATTCCTGGAATGTCTCCGCCGCCCGCAGTTGGATTCGTCCAGATGTTGCCCTGTAAATCGACATGACTGGTATCTATGCCCTGATCGATCACGCCGACAACCACCCTGGGGCTCCCGTAGAACGCCTGCACGGTGTCCGAGCTTCCGCGAATACTGTCCCAGGCGTCAGGCGCCCCGATCTTTGTGAGGCCATACAAAGAACCATCTACGAATCTGGGATCGCTGGATCCGACGTCAGCCCGCAGAATGTAGTTAGGCTCGGCATAAATCACGTCTGCCCTGTTGTTGAGCGCCGCGATCGCTTTTCCCGTGTCCGGAGAAGCAAAGCGCGCGATCCGTAATCCATCAACCAGATCGGAACCCTCGAAACGCTCGACGCGCATCAGAATTTGTTCCTGGTTTTCCTCCGTCTCCGAGCGTTGCAGCGGTGCTATACCTCCATTGGGTACGGCGATATGGATGTTGCCCTGGAGTGCCCTGCCTCGCTTGAAACGTACTAACGCCTCGCCGGGCACGAAGTCCGGTCTCGCGCGTTTTCCGCTTACGTCACGCGAGGCTGAGGATGTGTTACTGGCGCCGGACTGGAGGGAAGCCCGTGAACCTGAAGGCAATATGATGACGGAAACAAAGAAGAGGCCGATAAAGAGGGTAACGAGCGGCAGCGTGACCGCCCGGCTCTTCTTCAATGGTATGGAAGGCATGTGAAGGGGAAACTCCTGATTGTTCGGGTCAAATCGGTAACGGGGGCCACCGCGATTCTTAATCGAAGCTAAGAAGGCTGTGAGCTGCTATTCGTTGCTTGCCTGACCCGCAAATCAAAGGTCAGGACCCGTAAATATCGTTGTTTTTACTCCGGACTCCTGTAGGAACCAGTACGCGACACGAAACTATATACTAACTGCCCAAAACTGCACAGAGGCGGGCCGGGGGAGTTTAGAGCTGCCGCTAAAGAAAGCTGGAGGGGTAGGTTGGACGTTTCACGCAAAGGCGCTAAGAAAGGAAAAGCAGAAGGCGCAAAGGGGTGGGTGCTCTCTTTGCGCCTTATATCCTTCTTTTCTTAACGCCTTTGCGTGAAACCTCAACTCAAACAGAAGCCCGACTAAAGTCGGTACTCTGAACGCCCACTTAGTCTAGAACCGCTGGCCTAGTTTTTCGGTGCCGAAGGTGCCGATGCCGTTCAGGCGGAAGCTGAAGACGAGATGGTTTTCTTTGCGGAGGCCGACGTTGAAGGTGTAGTTCTGCACGGTCACGGCGCAGCAATTCCATGAGTAGCCCAGCGTCTGAGTGGAACTGATAAGCGAGGAATTTCCCCGGCCGGGGTGCTTCTGAAAATCAAAGAAGAACGAGGCCCCTCCGAAAAGTCCCTTCTCTGAATTGCCCAAAAAGATCGAAGGACTCCACTGCGAGCCTCGCAGCGTGCCCGGTTCCTTGCCCCGCGCATCGGCAAATGCGCTCAAGCTGGGAACAAGGTCGATCGCCCGGGTGTAATAGAAAGTCTGAAACGCTTTGACCAGCGGCCGGTTAATGCCAAAGGTGGCCGACATCGCGCGCAAGCCGCCGCGCTTCGTGTCCAGGTCCGCACGAAAGTCTGTGAACAGATTGCGGTTGGGTCGATAGCGCACTTCGACGTTGAGGGGCGAGAAAGGGCGCGGCACTCCCCCGTAAGTGAAACCGGAAAGCGTGTTAATGGGATAAAACTGATTGCGTTGGCCGGGTATCAAGGCGCCGCCAAAGAAGCGATCGAAAAAGTACTTGCCTCTCAGAGTGACGGTTAAGGCCTCATACGGTTGGGCCCGGTCATCCTTGCCGTTCTTCCCGCCTGTATTCGCTTTGCCGGTCACGTTCTCTGTTGAGCGACGCGTATAAAAGCGGTTTGCGATGCCGAATTCGATCTCGTTGGTGTTGGCAATTGCGTCCACATAATCAAAGCGAATGATGCGCTCAAAGTTATCCAGCCCGCCAATCCGCCGATAGGTGATGTAGGGCTCGATTACATGACGGAACAAAACCGAGCCGTCACTGCGGCGAAAGTTTTTGGCCAGCGCCGGAGGACGCACATCCAGTTCGAACTCACCATAACCCCGCACAAGGTTTTGGTTCAGAACCAGCCGCGTCGATGGGTCGATCGAGTTCGAATAAAAAGTGCCGCGCACACCGGCGCTGGCCGTCACCGACCACCCGGCAAACGTGACCGGAATGGAGAAGCGGGGATGCACATCCAGGCGCTGTACGATTGAAGGCGTGATGATTGGTTCGCCGCCGGTCTCGTTCCGAAAAGCAATAATGTCCTCGGGCGTTTCCTTGCGACTGACGCCTTCGAGCCCGCTCTCAAAAGAAAAGTAAACGGGAATACTTTTGAGAAAGCTCAGCGGCGAAGGGCGTTTGTCCAGCGTCACGCTGGGCAACTCCCGGATTCGTATGCGCGAGTTAACCAGCGACGTCACCTGCGAACTGGCGAGAAAGTTGAAACTGTAATCGCCGGAGTTCTTGTTAACAAAAACCTGGGACAGCTCGGCCGGGGAAATGATCTGCTGGATCGATTCGGAGAACACCTGGCGGAAAGCGAGACTGGAAGTGATGTTCACATCGGCCGCGGCCAGGAAGCCGTTGGGAAAATAATGCACAGCATCAACATAAAAACTGGAGCCACCCTGATCGGGATGCGCTTCGTCCACTTTGGAGCCAAAGACGCGATCCTTGACCGCGTAAAAACCCATGTTGAAAAAGGAGCGCGAGTTTGCCCGCGTCCGTAGATCGGCTCCTACGCCAATTCCCCGCGCGGTAAATACGTCGCCGCGAAAGGTCATATCGGCCGAACGGCCCAGCGTCATGTAGTAAGCGTTGGAGAAACGAAATCCTTTAGCGGCCGAGCCGCCGAAGGTCGGTGTCAAAAAGCCGGAGGCGCGATCGCGGCGCTTGATGGAGATCGAGGCATAGGGCAGATAAATAATGGGAACGCCCTTCACCCTGAAGTTGGGCGATACTATTCGCACTCGGTCACCGGTCTTAATCCTGACCCGCTTGGCATGAAAGCTCCACTTGGGAACTTCTTCTTCGCAGGCTGTAATCTGCGCGTTCGTCGCAATGATCGTA
This sequence comes from Pyrinomonadaceae bacterium, assembly GCA_039933315.1. Classification (GTDB taxonomy): domain Bacteria; phylum Acidobacteriota; class Blastocatellia; order Pyrinomonadales; family Pyrinomonadaceae; genus DASXRU01. The sequence goes on along the minus strand of JBDTOI010000136.1, from coordinate 6,759 downwards.
TCCAGGCTGACTCTTTCGACGCGATCGGCAGTGAAGTACAAACGCGTGCCGTCCTGGGTCTGGTTGGTGAAGCCGGTTGAGTTAAGGAAGAAACCCAGCTTGGTGCGGGAATTCCATTCAGTGCGTGAGCCGGTGATGCGCTGCTGATCGCCCTGGTCGAACACGACGTTGCCTTCAGCCACTATCTTGTCAGTAGCCTCATAGTAGGTGAGCTTGTCAGCCTGGAGGCGGTAAGTGCCGACGCGGGCATCGACATTCCCTTCGTAAATGATGACTCGAGAACCCTTTTCCTTCCCGATCTCCGTGGCCTTTCCAGCGTCAATGGTGAGCTCCTGAGTTGAAGTGCCCGTGGGCGCGCCTGGGCCTGGCAATCGCGGGCGAATGGGCTGGTCCTGTGTTAGCGGATTGACGTTCGGCGTGTCCGTGATGGGATTCGTAACTTTGCGATCGACTGGATTGGTCTGTTGCGCGGCAATCCGACCTGCGTTACCCATGAGACAAACCAGGGCCAGCGCGAGCAGCGTAATTGATAAGCGTAGCTGTGCCACGGAAAGCCCAATGCGCAAGAAGGAACAGACCTCCGAAGATCGAAGGCGCGCATTTTCTAACAAGGGATTAGGGAACGGCGCCAACTTATGAAAACGCGTCGATGCTAGCACAGATCGGAGGCCAGGAGTCAGAGGCAGGAGGCAGAAAAATACAGTAGCCCAGTTTCGCCTACGAAGAATTTACCGGGGCAGTGGGCAGGAGGCAGTAAAATACAAGTAGCCCCGCCTACGAATAATTTACCGGAGTTGAAAGGATTGCTCTGAACGCCGTTCTTTCTGTTTTTCTGCCTACTGCTTTCTGCCTACTGCCTACTGCCTACTGCCTCTGACCTCTGACCTCCGACCTCTGACTCTACGGGGCGTCATAGACGGTGAAGTTGTCCCAACGGTTCACCAGACCCTGGCCCGCAGAATTGTTATAAAGTCCGGCGCCGGTGACGGTCGGGAAGATGTTGCTGCTGGTTGTATAGACCTGGATACCGCCGGCATAAACAGTTATCTCTCCGGAACTGCGCGTGACCACCTGTAGAGTCGTCCAGATGGCCGGCATAGTTACTCCGCTCGCGAGTATTACGCGCCGTCCATTGAGATAATAACCAACTGTCAGTGATCGGGGACCAGTTGGTGTGCTGCCCGGGCTCGAGTACGCAAAGAAGAAGTTTCCACCTCCCACGACGCGAAAACACAACCCGGTGTCGTGCCCGCTACCCGCCAGGCCGGGGTGCCGGTCAACCCGTATGTCCAGGTTTGCCGAAGTCGAGCCTGTGGGAATCCAGCTAATGTACGTTGAGTTCCCCAATACCACGGCGCGTCCATTCAGTATGCCGAATGGTTTTTGTTGTGAGACCACGCTTGTCTGCCACAGTTTTGCTCCCGCGGTCCCGCCTTCGGTGGCACCCAGCCCGCCTTTGCCGCCGAAGATGTAGGTTGAGTTTGTCCTCGAGAATGAATCGAAGATGCGAGCGCCGGCGGGAACAGGTGCGGGGCTACTAACAGCGACCGGCGCTGCCGGTGTGCCGGTCGCAAAGTTTGGTGCGGTGGGATCAATAACGAATGTCGGTAGCGGACAGCCCGAGCAGCCGTAGAGTATTCCGTTGATCGTTCCCCGAAGCACGCCCGGATGGGTAATGCCATTCAACCCGCCGGATAAATCTGCAACTCGCGGAGCCGGCCGTAAAAAATAGCTGGTCAGATTACCGTCGGGCGCAAAGACGTTTTGCGGATCAAAAGCAGACTCCACCAGAGTTTGATCCAGGCCGATAGGGTCTTCGCGAGGATTGCGGCCCTCGTACCCGCGGACCTGCGCAATGCGACCCTCAAAGTTGCTGTGGTCCGAACCTCCGATCAATAGCCGGCCGCCACCTCCGCCGATGCCTGGCGTACGACGTGGCCCGGTAAATGCGGTCCTGCCCACCGGCACGCCGTTTAAGTAGGTAATTATTTTTTTCCCATCCCACCCTACGGCGAAGTGGCCCCACTCGCCCGGGGCGGGCCCTTCGTCGCTTCTGAAATAATTATCATAAGTGACGCCATTGTAGATGTTGCCAATGAACTGATAGCGGCCCCGTTCGCTCGTGTTCAAGTTAGCGAAACCGAAAAGCAATGCGTGCGCGCCACCATAACCGTCACTCAACATATAAGTCGCGCCCGCGTAACTTCCGGGCATGGCCCAGAACTCCCAGAAGAAATGTCCCAGGTCAACATCAGGCTGCCAGATGTAACCATAATCGACGGCCTTGGGCGACCCATCAAACTCCAGCACCTGCGCTGGATTAGGCAGCGGGGCCAGGCTGGCAGTGAAGTTCAGCGTCTGATTGCCCGTCAGACTGTTGAAGTTTTGGCTGGTCGGACCAAACAAGTACCAACCCTGTTCGATCGATGGCGTCACGGTGTAGTTACCCGTTGGCGCGAGGGCAAATGAGTAGCTGCCGTCCAAAGCGGTAAGGGTGGTCGCCGATTGGCTACCACTGACCGTCATAGTTAAGCCAGCCAGCCCGCGTCCTGTGTTGTCCGCGACTGTACCAGCGACGTAATAGCGGAACGAGCTACTGAAGTCCGCCGGCTTATCTCCGGCAAGTCCCTCGAAAAAGAGGGAGGGCGGACTAAACACGTACTGAGTTCTTGTCGGAGTCAACGTGTAGGTACCGCCGGCGGTTACATTCGCGAAGGTAAAGTTCCCGTTGGAGTCAGTAGTCGTCACCGCCTGCTCCGATCCTGTCAGTGCGATGTTTACTCCGCTGATGCCATTGACTCCTTCGGTTATGCGACCACTAAACGAATACTTTCTTAGCGCGCCGTTGAAGGTTAACGTCTGGTTACTGCCAAGGTTGTTTACATTTTGAACGGTGAACACGTAGAACGGGGTCGCAACAGGCGTCAGCGTGTAATTCGCAGCAGCCGGCAAATCGGCAAATAAAAAGTCTCCGTTGCTGTCGGTGACAGTAGCTGCTGACCGCGCACCGCTTAAACGCATTTCTACCGATCTAAGCCCTTCAGTTCCGTTGGTCATGCGGCCGGCGATCGAGTACTTGCGCAAAGCGCCGTTGAAGTTGGCGGTTTGATTGCTGCTCAGCTCGTTTATGGTTTTCGGTGTGAATGCGTAGAAGGGGGTCGCTACCGGCGTCAACGTATAATTCCCACCCGCCGGCACCGCGGAGAATAAATAGGCTCCGGAGTCATCCGACACCACGGTGGCAGACTGCCGGCCGCTTAAGTTGATGGTGACGCCACTCGTTGCGCTACCGGCCGCGTTTGTGACGATTCCGCCGATTGCATAGGATCGCCTGCTGCCATTCAAGTCGATGGTCAGATTACCGCTGAGGGCAGTTGTATTGCGGGGATTAAAGTTGAAGAAACTGCTCGCCTCTGCTGTCAGCGTGTATGCAAAACCGGCCGGCAGATTCGGAAATGAGTAGCTGCCGCCACCAGCGGTTAGCACTGCAGCTACTATCTCATCCGATTCATTCCATAGGGTTACCTGGACTCCGTTGATGCCCTGGCCAAGGTCGTCGAGTACTTTTCCACGGACAGCAAACGATCGTCTCAGGGCCGTGAAATTGACGTTAATCTGATTCCCACTGAGATTGAGGAAAGTCGGACTTGCACTGAAGTCGAAAAAGGAATGCAGAGGAGTGACGCTGTAAGAGCCTCCGGCTGCCTGCACCGTGAATCTATAACCGCCGCCGGCATCGGTGACCACCGTTTCGGCTTGCGGACCGTTAAGTTTCACACTGACGCCGGCTAAGGCCTCACCGGCGAAAGTCACCTGGCCCGCGATCAGATAAGGCGGCGCCGGAGTGGGCGCAGCTCCCTGATCGTCGGCAGGCCCGCCGCCCAAATGACCGATAGCGACGCGCACGCGATTGCTGGCCACACCATCGTGAGTTACTCGGACCAACACGTCGCCAACATCACCCATATCGTCGCTTAAACGCACGACAACCGCCGTCAGCCACTCCTGCTCGGGCACCGGGCCGACGTGTTCTACGAGCAAATTGTAATGTCGATGCGAGGCATCCTCTGCGTCGGCATTGACTGAGGAAAGAGCCTCGCCGGGCGCGAGCGAGAGATTCAACGCGAAGAGCATTATGCGCGTGCGATGATCGTCACCAAAAGAATACGGCGACTCCAGCTTGAAGGGTTCTGAGACAAAGTTGAGGGATTCAAGCGCAATCGCGCGAGTTGAGGAGGGCTGGCTGATCAGCACCGGCGGCGGCGTCTGTGCGCTCGCGCTGATTACGCCGCCAGAGATCAAGAGGATCGAGGCGTAGGCCCAGGCCCTCAGGCCCCGGCGGCGAAACAACACGCAAAGATTTCTTTGTAGAGCCATTGGACGTCGAGGAACGGGAGGGGGGCCAGTCGTTCTCAGTCTCTCAGCCAAAGTTAGTCCATGACTTTTCTAATATAGTTGAAAGGCAAAGTCCAGAAGGTTGCCGTGAAGTGGCAATAAAAGGCCGTGAGGGATTGATCAGTCACGGCTTTACCGCGCCGCACACGCGGCTCCGCCGCGTCCGAAAGTGCCGCGGTGTCGCGAAGAGGCCCGGCAATCCATACGATCGCCGGGCGTCTTCATCTGTGATGCCCCGCGCGGTGGGCGCGGTCGCAGTTAGTGTGCGTCTACGGCTCCCAGTAGAACGCAATCAGCGTATCTTCGGCGCCCACCTGACCTCCTCCCGTATGCCGCCGCGTATGCGCCTTCAGGGTGACGATATAGGTACACTTGACCGTCGGATGCGGCAGTACTTCCAGGTTGGGGTTATTCAGGTTAACGACGGTGGGATCCGTGTTGCCGATGAGAGGCAGCCGCGGCGGATCATTCATGTCGTTGTTGTACGCCCCACTGTTGCTGCGCATATTGATGCTGGCCGATTGCAGGTGCGGGTGATAGACCGTGTAGGCGAGGTGCGGAACACCGTGAACGATCATGCAGGGATCGCTGGCGTCAAGTTGCTCCTTGTTCGCGATCTTCAGGAAGGTGGAGTTATTGTTGACGACCATCAAGTTCAGCGTCTTGCCGCTGCCCGGCAACGCCGCCAACGTGGTTGCGTTGCGCGTCTCGAAGCGTAGCGACATCTTCTCGACCGGCAATCGATTGGCTGGCGGAACCGGCTGTCCCGGGATGGCTACCCCGGATGGCACGTTTGCTACCGTTGGCAGCGCATTAGTATCCACCCGCATCATGTCGCCGCTGGGAATCCAGCTGAAGAGCGCGATGGTAGCCGGGTCGCGTCCCAGCTCGATGAAACGGTTTTGGATCACCTTGTTCACGTCGAGCCATCCGTCGGCACTCAGGTCAGTAAGCACGGCCACAATACCGATTGTTTCCGTCACGAACGGCGAGAAGCTGACTATGCGGAACACGTCGCCCAGCGATGTGTTGGCAAACAGGTTCTTGTCTGCGAGAGGACCGGCGCCGACTATGCGGGTGAAGTTGGCTGCTGCCAGCGGCGCCACGTTGTTTGCCGCCGTCGACTGACCAACCTTGAAACGATATTCGATGGGATCGCCGCCGGCAGTCTTGCGCGGCACGCCGCCACGCATCGCTGGAGCGCCGGTCAACACGAACTTGTTGGCCGCGCCGCCGGCGAAGCCATTCGCGTCGAAGTCGTTCAGCGCCACGGTGGAATCGGGGATCAGGAACGCGGTGCCGACCCGGATCCACGCGCTGGGTAGATCACCGGGGCCGGTGTTATCGCCAGGACCGGGCAAATCGACGCAGAGACGAACGCATTTGCATGGCCCGCTGTCGCAACGGCCCACCTGACGTCCGGCCGAGGGCGGCTCCGTCAACCGCGGAACACCGCCTGAGTCATTCACCTGGAAGTAAATGTCAGGTCCGCCGAAGAGCTCCACGTCAATGAAGGTGCCCCTCCGGAAAGCCTCGCCGGGATAGTCAATGCGGAAGATGCCAAGTCCATTGGTGACGGCTTCTCCGAGTAAATCTTCCTGGGTGCAATCCACGTCGCGGGCGATCACGATGACACCACCCAGCGGGTTGTCCGTGTCGCAGTCCGCCACGCGCCCTGCGACTGTCCACGCATCCACCAGTTTCTTGAGGGCGCACCAGATATAGGCTGGGATGTAGAATGAGAGATACCAACCTGACCCGGACTGCCTGGGCTCATAGGTACCAAGAAACAGGCAGGTAGTTTTCTCGAGCGGCAGTGACTTTTCCTTTGGCCCCGGCACGGAGCGCAGGCAAACATAAACATCCAGCAACTCGCCGCCGTAGTTGGGATCGTTGAGACAGAAGAAGCCGCGCTTGTCGGTCTTCCCGGCCAGGACGCCTTTTCCCGCGCTAAGGCGTTTTAATTCGTCATCGCTGACGGTGCGGAGGACCGTCTTGGCGTCGCCGCGCTCGTTCTCGGTGGGATTAGCCGTCGGCGACTTTTGTTTTGAACGCACCGCGTAGATTTCGGCGTCGCCAATAACATCATAGACGCCAAGATCACCGCAGATTATTCCGTAGAGAAAACCTGCCACAGTGCAACGTTGTGAGGGAGCAATAACTTGACTCATATTTTTCTCCTTGAGTGTAAGGTTTAAGGTTCACACACCGATCATTTGTCGCGGCGCGAAAATGGTGAGGCGGCGCGCAACGGGCAAGAAGCCTTGTGACTCGATCGGCGAGAGGACAACCGAGGCCGTGCGAGATCCGAACTCAATCGGTGTTTGCAGTCTCTGTTGGCAACTAACGTACCGTCACTCAAAG
>JBDTOI010000135.1:0-10624 GCA_039933315.1 Pyrinomonadaceae bacterium | reverse complement strand
GGGACAGCCGGAAGGCCACCATCTCCTGGTCGTTGCGCACCAGCACGATGTCGCCGACCAGTACAGGGTGGTTCCAGGTCTTGCCCTCGACCGCCTTGAAGCGCCCCAGCTCGGTGAACTGGTCGGCGGTCGCCTTGACCAGCGCCAGCTCGCCCTGTTCGGACAACACCAGCAGCAAGTCCTGATCGGGTATCAATAGGATCTGGCCGTGACCGTAGCGTCCACCCTTCCACTTGCGCGCGCCGTCCTTTAGATCGATGCACGCGAGGCTGCTGCCGTCGAAGCCAAAAGCAAGTTCCTTGTGCAGGACGGTATCGCTGAAGTATGGCTTAAGCCCGATCGATGTCCAGCGCTCGGCAGCAGTCCATCCTCCGTTTGCGTGGGTGACCTTGATGCGGCGCAGGCCGATTTCGGAGCCAAGTCCGGAGCCGCTGCCGATCAGGATGTCGCCGTCGGCGGCGATGGCGGGCTGCACGATGCTGTCGCCCTCCCACCCGTGCTTCCAGAGCAGCTTGCCATCGGCCGGGGCGACGCTGGTCACGCCTTCTCCGTTCAGCAGCAGGATCTGCGCCACGCCGTCGATGTTAGAAAGATGTGGCGAACTGTAGCCGCCGCGCGCGCTCGGAACGGACCACCGTGGATTGCCGTTGTTTATGTCGTAGGCAGCAAGCGCGCCGGCTGTGGCGGTGATGACTACGTCTCCAACCACGAGCGGGGAACTCGCAAAGCCCCAGATCGGCACCTTCGTCTTGGTATCGGAGGCGGCATTGCGCGACCACACGACAGAGCCATTGCGTGCGTCGAGCGCGTTCAAGATCCCTGTGGCCCCAAGAGTGTAGACGCGGTCGCCGCTTAGCGTCGGCGTCCCACGCGGACCGGCGCCGCCGTTTGACTCCCAGAACCTGGCTGCGTCGCGGTGTACCCACACCGGTTTGCCTGTGGTGAGGTTGTAGCAGGAGACTACCTCATTCTCGCCGCGCTGTTCCTGGGTGTAGACAAGGTTGTCGCGGACTGCAAAGGACGACCACCCTGGCCCGATGGGGCGGCGCCACATCTCTACCGGCGGCTTGCCGGACCAGTCGGTCTCGATGCGTACGCCATGACTGATTCCGTCACGATTGGGCCCGCGAAAGCCAGGCCAGCTTGAGTCTGTTTTCGTTCCTGCGTACGTCTCCACCGCCGCAGGAGTTGTCGGTTCGTCGCCGGCCTGGGCCAGGAGTCGTTCCTCCGGAGTCCTGGTCCAACGCCAGTGGAGATCCGACTCGCCCTCGCCGCTGATGCCCCCAGTGCGCAGCATCATCAACACTCCGCACGCGATCAAGATACCGGCGACGATCGACGCGCGCCGCAGTCCACTGGAGAAGCGGCGAGCGACAACCAGCGAGGCGACAAGGGCCAGACTCATCGCGGGGATGGCATAAAGGAACATCAATGCTCCCATAGCGCCGCCGGCAATTGATGGGTGAACTAACCGCTTCGTCAAGATGGCCGCAACGACCATCAAGACGATTGCGCCTACGCGTTCGGCCCAGGGCGCGCGGCTGAAGAACAGCCACCACAAGAGCACCACCAAGCCGCATGCGACTGCGCCAAGAATGGCCAGCATGGTAGCGTCCTTAGCGACCACGGGGACGACTAGCCAGAACAGCCATTGCAGCACAACGGCGGCAACGCCGGGCCAGAGTCGAAGCGTTTTTTGTGGATGAGGTTTATCTACGTCGGGGATCGGTTGATCAGTCTGGGGGGGGGTCATGGGATGTTGTACGCTTCCCACGGAGCGTTAGTTCTCAGATTTTGTGAGAACCTTCGACTTTCCGGATAACTCGCGCGGCAGCTAACGTAGAATTACGCGGCTGGAAGTCTTCCGTGAACGCTCGGAACAGCTTCGCACAAAGACTCCTATTTCGTGTTCGTTCGTGTAGTTAGTGTGATTCGTGGATCGTATGGCTCCGAATCCCAGGCACACGATCCACGAAATCACACTAACTAAACGAAAAAACACGAAACAGGAATTTCGGTGCAAGGCCGAGACCCTTCAACTTGCGGTAGCAGCTTTCTTAACTACGGCCTTTTCTTTTGGACGTACTCGAAAAATCCGTCGAGCGTATTAACACCGCGATCCAACACAGCATCGTATATGTCTTGACTGGTTATGGTGTCCCGATACTGCGGCTTATGCCAGAGTTGAGATTTGAGGTGAAGGATCTTTAGGCGATTCTCTTCGTTCAACCTGCTCCGCAGGGCTTCGCATTCACGAACCTTTTCCAGGCATTGTTCCGTGTCGAATGCCCAGAGGTCTATCTTCCACGCCCCACGCCTGACGTCGCCCATGCGAATACCCCAGTAAAGACCCCGCGGATCATTACCGCCGCTATGATCACGGTTGTTTGTGAAGAACATCTTCCGCGGCGCGAGCAGGGCAGTAATTCGTTTGCCGAGCTCGAAGAACTCGGAAACGGTGATAGCAGGAGCATCCATAGCCAGATCGAGATCGCGCCAGCACATAAGGTTCAGCGTATGGCTTCCGACGACATGAACCGGCGCGTACTCTTCGACCAACTTGCGCAAGCCCTTGTCATAAAGCAGCACGTCCGCCTCGGAGCGGATCTTTTTATCCACTGCAAAAGGATCATTCACCATGGCTTAACCCAAAGTCATTAGGCTATTGCGTTCCTGCGGCCCCAGGTTGCGCCCATCCGGGTGATGAATTTCTGAGACATGAACTTACTTTGTAGATTTGGTATGTTTCTCATGTAATCATTTTTCACGGAGCTCAGTCCAGAAAAGTTCTGATTCATTTAGCGACCTCAGCACCGCGGATCAGCGATGAATCACTGCGCTGCGTGACTAACCAGCAGCTTGGAACGTTAAGATTGCGATGATAAGAGTGAAGCAAGCGTTACGCCGGATCAAAATAGGCGCGGAGGACAGCTCGATATGGCGCCGCTTCCGGTGGAATGTGTCAATCAGTGTGTTGGGCTCAGCTTTCTCTCTCGTGATCAAGTTAGTGCAAACCGCGCTTTTGACCAGGCTGCTGAAGATAGATGACTACGGGCGCGTGCTGATCGTTCTGAATCTCTTTTTGTTTCTCGACTCTTTTCTGGCGTTGCGCGTGCACGACGTGATGTTTCGCTTCTTTCAGCCACTCGAAGAACTCGGCGACGATCGCTCCCTCAAACGCCTGTTGCGGTTCTGTCTGGGAATTAGTTTGACTTCCGGATTGATCATCTGCGCTCTCGTTCTCATCGTGTCGCCCTGGCTGGCAGACCGTCTTTATCCGGGTCTGGGGCTGGCGCCGCTGTTCAATATCTACGGTTGCACTGTTCTAGTCTCGACCTTTAGCGGATTCTACGAACCGATTCTGCGAATTCATAATCGCTTTACTTCCATCGTAGTGCCACAAGTACTGGGAAGCCTGGTTACACTGGCGATCCTCGTGGCTTACTTTGCCGTTAGCGACAGCTACGATCTCAAGGTAATCATCGCCGCGTTTGCCGTTGGCGTCTTCGTCCAAAATGTACCGCCATTAGCCCAGGCGTTGCGGATGGTGAAACCACTTCTGGTTAACCGTAATACTTCTTCAGTGTCGCAAACTTCAGAGCTGCAGCGGCCAGAGCTGATACGGTGTCTGTTTAATAGTAATCTCTCCGGATATCTAAAAATCGGGCTCAACCCGGGCGACCTCTTTCTGTTGGGCCTCTTTTCCTCGCCCATGCAGGTTGCTCTGTATGGACTGGCCAAACAACTCACTGCTCCGCTCGCTCTCTTAACCACCAACATGCAAACTGCGCTGATCCCGGAGATAACTTCACTCGTCGCGAAGCGAAAGTTTGAACAGTTAAGGCGGCTGTTGCGCCGGTACGTCGCCTCGGCAACGATTCTAAGTACGTTGTTAGTGATCAGCGCTTTTTTGCTGGCGCGCATTTTACTGTTCAGGCTATTTCAACCGGAGTATGCCGCTGCCCTGCCGGTGTTTTACGTCTTAATAAGCGTGGTAGGAATTCAGTTGGTTTACCTGGTCTTCCGCCCTCTGGCAGTGAGTTTGGATTTACTCAAATGGCACAATCTGGCGCTGCTGACGAGCAGTAGTGTCGTGGTTATCCTTGCGCTTGCCGGCGGCCTCAATGCCTTTTCCATGGCTCTTTTGCAGCTAGCCGACGTGTTGATAGTCCGTTCACTCTTTAATGTATTGGTATGGATGCGCCTGAAGCGCCTCAACGAGGAAGGTGCGCGCGAAGTGTTGGTAACTGCCTGATTCCCGAGGGCGAGCAAGTCGCGATCCACAGATTACACGGTCACCGCAACTTCGATTGGTTTGTAGGGGTGGCACTCCGTGGCCACTCCTCTTTTCGTCAGTGTCGAAAGTTTGAATGAGACCCGGAGGGGCGGCCACGGAGTGCCGCTCCTACATTAAGCCTATACGTGTGACCGCTCGCGCTGTCGACGTCCTCCGTATCTTCAGCACCCCTACTTAAACCAAAGTGTATCAGCCAACCATTGACCGTCGGTTTGGACCAAAGTAGTTAGCGTTCGTCCGTTCTTCATTTTGATTTTGGCGGTTTTCTTACCGTCGGCCTCGCCCATCTCGGCGGAATCGTAAAGGTCGTCAATTGTGTATTTCGCCGCCTCAGTTTTCGCTTTGTCCATTACCTCTTTCGTCGCGCCATCGCGTACGCGCGGGGTCAGACAGGCTTTGAGTTTGTCCATGTCGCCTGCCTTAACCAATTCGAATTGATAGGCGAGCGAACTTTTCGGTTCACTAAGCGCGCTGCTGGATGTTTTGGTTGATGAGGCGGAGCAGGCGGCTAGCAAATAGCACACTGCGAGCAAAGCAACGGACAGGGTCAGCTTCTTCATAGTTCTTTTCTCTCCTGATAGGAAAGTAATAAAGCCTGGGATGACCGAACTTTGAGCGGCTTCCGGCGAAAGCCGGATACAAAACGGCGCTCTTGCTTTTGCAGTGCAGGGAGTATAGGTGCTGAACTATCCTGAAGCAATCAGCAAATTAGATCATCTACGATAACGATTGAGTAGCTCTTAGGCCGGGCGGATGGCACAGGCTACCCTTCTGCGCCAAACGCGGCGTATACCTGATCGACTTCATCCCATTCGCTCGAGCTGCTGCGACGCAGAGCCGTGGGAATGACCTTCGGGAACACGAGGTACCCTGGAGACACGCGCCCCGCACTGTCGAGCCCAAAGTCCGTCGCAAAGCCGAACGATGCTTCACGATCGCCCATAGAGCCCCAGAGAAATATCTCGAGCACGCGGCCCTCCGCGACAGCCCGTTTCATCTCGTTCACACTGAGTGTGTGACCTGCGACAGGCTTCCCCGCAGCAGCCAGGATGTCCTCCACCAGTGAACGCCTCATGATTCTCTCCTCATCCAATCACTTGCAAGGGTTTTGCACAAAAACTCCTATTTCGTGTTCCTTCGTGCCGTTTAGTGTGATTTCGTGGATCGTCCATCTCTTCCCGGCCAATCTTCTGGAAGCCGTACTGGAAATCGGCCAGTTGTGAACAAATACTACAATGCTGGTAGCTTTGCACAAAACCTCTTATTCGTGTTCCTTCATTTAAGTTTAGTGTGATTTCGTGGATCGTGTGGCTCCGAATCCTAAGCACACGATCCACGAAATACACGAGATCTCACGAAGCAACACGAACCAAACGATCTTGACGTCCCCGTGGTGCGCTTCGAACCGGCCGACTTCTTCCTGCAAGGCCTTCCTAGTCCACCAGCTCGATTGAATCGCCTCTTGCCAATACTCCTTCAACCAAAACCGCGCAATAGACGCCGGCGAGGGCATCGTGCCCCTGGGCGACTCGGCGTAGAATTGCCGGGTCGTGTTCGCCGGTCTCGGGGTCGAGCGAAATCATCTTACAACGTGGGTCGCGCTCCAGGACCATAATCACTGCGTTCGATCCGATGCGCAGCTTGCGACCCACAAACTTGTCCTCGGCAAAGCCCTGATCCGACGCCAAATCAAGGTAGATGTTTGCCCGAAAGCGACGCTTGTCGAGCAAGATCCCCGACTCCGCTGCAACCTGACGGATGGTTTGCAAGCCGATCAACGAAACCGGGCGACAGTCGGTCAATGCGCGATCTGAGTGCACGAGCGTGAGCCGGTTTTTTTCGTCGATTCCTTCGCCAAGCATTACCACGAGCGCGGGGTCATCAACAGGCAAGACGGCACCCGTCGGCGTCACAACATCTAAAAGCATGTCCTGCGGCTCGCCGTTTGCCGGCGTGATGCCGGGCTCGATGCTCATCGCTTCGGCCAAGTTCGGCGGCAGCGCCGCCTGTTCGGGATAACGAAACTGTGGGCGATAGCGCAGCATCTGTTGCTGCAACGTCGCCGTCAGGTAGGGCGTACCTTTGCGCGCGTTTGAGTTCTTGAAGGCGTAACAACGATCACCGTAAAAGCCGGAAAAACCCATAAACGCCTCGGCCACCTGCTCGCCCCCCATGCTTTTGACCGGGTAACGCCATAGGCTTTCGACAGTCCCAATAGTTGTCATATCAATTCGTTCTTTGTATTAGCTGCGCGCTTAACCGAAGTAACCTAACGATTGAGTTCAAGTGGCGCGCGTAAGGAGAGACGCAAAAATGGACACTAGACTCGGAAATCTTTCGGCTTTGTATTCCCAGTGTTCTCGGTGACTCCGTGGTTCCAGTTTCTTCGCTTTAGGTCTCACCACGGAGACACGGAGAACACTGAGATGGCGCCGGCGGTTCGGTCTACTGGATTGAATACTCCAAAGAAACGATCCCTGTCTTGTACACTTTGTGGCCCGTCAATTTCAGTTTCGCTTGCCTGGAGGGAGGAGGAAGGAGCGGGATCCCTTCGCCGAGCAGGACAGGCATGATGGCAACCTCCACTGTATCTACCAGCCCGGCGTCGAGAAGACTGCGAAAGAGCGAACCGCCGCCGAACAGCCAGATATCCTTTCCGGATTCCGCGCGCAGGGCAGCCACCCTCTCCTCCACCCCCTCGGCCACGATCGTCACCCCCGGGTAGTCCTCCTGCCGGAGCGTGCGCGAGAAAACGAAGCTCTTCACGCCGGGCGTCTCACCCTTCTGCATGTGTGCCATCGGCTCGAACGTCCGGCGTCCCAGCAGAAACGTGTCGAACTGCTCGAACAGCGCGGCGAAGTCGATATCCGGATCCATGATGATCCAGTCGGCCTCGCCCTGCGGACCGGCGATGTATCCATCCAGACTCATTGCAACCGCGTAGCGAACCCTTCTCAATGGAGACCTCTTGTGTGCTCTGCGGATCTCGGCTGCAAGCGCTTGTTAGGCGCGGCCACAACGGATGCCGCAACTAACGGGTTTAACGCAACCAGCGCAAGGTTGTATCTGATTAGGTTCATTTTCATGTTCCTGGCGCCGACGTCGAAGCCGCCCCAACGATCGCCTCACGTCAATGCGCTGCGTTGGGCCCGCGCTTCGCATGAATCGATGAATGATGAGCGTTATTAAAGCAAAGTAGTCAAGAGTGAGTCGAGGTGCCAGCGCAGGAATCGACCCAGACCCTCAACGTCGGGAAAGATGCTGCTGGCCGTGATCCCCTTATGTTCGTCAAGAAATTTGAGCGCCTTCTCTTTGCAGCCACTCGCGATAACAACCCTGCGAAACAGTCCGGTGCCGTCTGACCCCTCCGGCCAATTCGTTTTCTGGAGCTCGAAAATCAGCGGGGCGTGATCAGCAAACACATCGGAACCAACGGTGTGGTGTGCCGACTGTTGCCTCATGCGCGGCGTTAGTTGTGGGTCCAACTCGACGATCAGGTTCCCGCCTCGGCGTGTAAGCAGTTCAGGCTCGCGAGGCGGCAGCAGTGGATATTGCGGCTGTGCCGATATGAGGGAGGCCAGGTCATGCTCAGTCTCGACCTGCTGCGAAAACATTCGTCGATCATAGATCCAAAGCTCTGCGTCTGTGTTTGGATCTGCCGCACAGCCGAAGTAGATCGCCGTCCAGAAGTTCGACGTCCAATCGAGGAGACGGGTGGGCACACCGTAGTGCTGCATTACGCTCAGACAACGCAGGTCATAACCCTCCGAGATTGCCGGCGGAAGCGGCATATCGTCGGTTCGCTCCTTCAATTCGGCGTAGTGAGTGCGAAATGCCTGGATCAAGTCTCGCTCGATGATCTGGGCAGTGCCAACCGACTTCTTGGTCGTGAACACGCGTTGGAACGAAGGCACCAGCGTCCCATATGTGCGCGGTTGACACCGAAAGGCCCATCGGGCCCGCGAGGCCAGGCCGGATGATGGGTCTTTGATTAGCGACTCCTCCAGGTCGATGAGGTCAGACGGTGATGTTGCCGGACCCGATGTGATTTCATCCAAATTCATAAGCCGGCCTCGCTCAAGTATTTTAACAGCCAACGCTGCGTTGGTTCGTGTTGCTTCGTGAGATTTCGTGTATTTTTATTGATCGTGTGCTTGGGACACACTGAGCGAGAAGCCACAGCGTGAACAGAAGCGCGTATCATTAGAAATCTGCTGATGAGCGCATTGTGGACAAAACATCAGGACCTCCAGGGGAATACGCCGTTCATTTTCTCAACATACGCCCTGCCTGCCAGCGAAGTTCATAGCCTATTAACGTACTCCGTCGGTAACTTTACCCGAAGCGCCCAGGGGTCTGAGTTGCCCGGTCGTAGCGATACCAGAGAACCTGTGTCCTGGCCGCAGGCTATTAAATATAGAGCTGCTCACAGGCCGCCATTGCCGCATCAACTTGCCGTTGGCGTTGGGCAATTGACCACTCCCTTGTGGCTCTGTCCAGCGCGATTGTTGTCCAGCCTTCTCCGTTTTCATCCGAAAGGTGAATGAGAAGCGTATGTTGGTTGTGTTCGACCCGAAGTCGATGCGCGGGATTTCTTTCCTCTTGAAGACTTCGAACGACTCGCCCTGCAGCAGGAGCTCCCACAAAGGAAGTCCAGCGCCTGCCACGCTTCACCGGTTTTGGTAATGTGTTGCTATGACCATCGGCCATAGGTGTTCCTCCAAATTCAGCTTACAGATTGTAGTGTCAAACGTAAGAGTTGACGGGCCACGGCGAGTAGCAACCACTTCGATTCGTTCGTTAACTTTTGCGCCGAATCGAGTAAAGTCTTTGCTCCGTCCGTATCAACAAGCGCTCACCCACCAGTGCCGGCGATGCTTGCGCCATGTCGTCCAGTGCATTCACGTGCAACAACTGGAACTGGTCGCCCGTGCCGATCACGAACGTTTGACCTTCCTCACTCAGGCAGAACAGCTTGCCGTTGTATGCCCAGGGCGAGGTGGTGAAAGCCGTCGCTGCCGGGTCAATCCGTGTCTTGTAAGTCTGCTTTCCAGTCCTGGCGTCGAAGCGGGTCAGGATGCCGGTCTCGCTTAGCGTGTACACAGCTCCCGCATAAGCCACTGGCGACGGCAGATAGGTCCCCGCACGTGGTTGCGACCAGACTACGAAGTCGTTCGAAGTCTGATCATCTTTCAAAGAGATGTCGCCGGCAGCGCCAGGACGAAGCGCAAACAGCGGACTTCCTCGACCGCCATCAATATAAAGTAATCCGTCGTAAGCGAAGGGCGTTGGTATGGGGGCCCCGGACATACCGGACATTCGCCACAGCTCTTTGCCCGCCAGGTCGTAACTAACAACCTGCTCTGGTCCGATCGCCACGATCTCGGTGCGCAGTGCGTGCCGCCAAACAAATGGCGTCGCCCATCCTGACCGCCGGCCTTTGCCGCCGAGGTCCCGATTTGTGCGCCAGACCTGCTTGCCCGTTTTCTTGTGGAACGCGGCGATGTATTGCTGTTTCTCGTTGTCGCTCACGATCAGAAGCAGGTCCCCGGCCAGCGCCGGCGAACTTCCCGTCCCGAAGTCGAGGTAAATCGGATTCGCCTCGAGCGGCGTCGACCAAACCTGCTTGCCGTTCACGCTAAATGCCCATAACCCCAGGTTCGCCACATACACGTAAACGAATTTCCCGTCGGTCACCGGACTCTCGGAGACAAAGCTGTTTTTGCGGTGGCGTCCGCCCGGGGGGCGGCCCGTGTGGAATTCTCTCTGCCACTCCACCCTTCCACTCTTCAGGTTCAGGCAATAAAGGATGTAGTGGAGGTTAACCTCGTGCGGTAGCTCGGTGTCGCGCTCGGTCACGCGCTTGATCACCTCTGACATCGGGAGTCCCTGTTTCTGTAGCTCTGCGATGTACTCGTTGCTGTAGTCGGTGCCGATCTGCGGGGGCTTTGACTTCCCATCCGTGGTTACTGTGGTCACGTACACCCTACCGCCAGTCACGATTGGCGATGACCACCCG
Source organism: Pyrinomonadaceae bacterium (assembly GCA_039933315.1). Lineage (GTDB taxonomy): Bacteria > Acidobacteriota > Blastocatellia > Pyrinomonadales > Pyrinomonadaceae > DASXRU01. The sequence continues at coordinate 308 of JBDTOI010000135.1, read as the reverse complement.
CGCCCCGGAATCTGTTGCGACCACTCCACGTTCTCAGTTTTGGACCAGCGTTCGGCCAGCCGCGGATGCGTTCCCACGGGGTTTGATTCCGGCCCGCGGAACTGTGGCCAGGCTAACTCCTGGCCTTGAACCGTGAGTGGCACTAACAGCAGAGCGCACATCAAGCCGGCCTGGCGCAAGAGTATGAAGAGGTTCATTACTCTTCGATTACTTTCTGGTTTTGAATTTAGGGTACTCATTTTCTTCTCGTGATTTGTGGCTGCGGCGCGCGATAGCATCCGAGCTGAGGGAACAAAGTTTACTTGAGA
>JBDTOI010000134.1:0-10946 GCA_039933315.1 Pyrinomonadaceae bacterium | reverse complement strand
GGATCGCCGGATCCCGCCACCTCAGCGTCGCCGGCGCCATTGGATGAGGGTTCGCCAAACTCCGGGGACGTACCCTCAACAGCGGGCACGTCGAAGCTACCGGTCTGATCGCCGCTGGCCAGGTGATCGAGAATCTTTTCGGCCAGCTCGTTCGCTTCTTCCTGAGTGGCGACTTCTTCCAGCACCGGGTTTTCGAGGAGCTGTTGCTGAATAAGATCCGTAAGCTCGAGCGTCGTCATCTGCAACATCTCAATGCGTTGACGCAACTGCGGCGTCAGCACCAAACGCTGCGAGAGAGAGGTTGTGAGCTTGACAGACATAACTCTAAATCAGCTTCTACTTCCTGTTATCGTCGGGGGACTTGATAGTTTCGCGGGAGGCCCGCGCGGGGAGATTATAACCGATCAGGCGGGATTGCGTCTGCTAGATTCACATGCGGAACTTCTCGCCAAGATAAAGCCTGCGTACTTCCGCGTCTTCCGTCAGATCGCGCGGCGCGCCGGCGCGGAAGATACGCCCATCGGCCATTATGTAAGCGCGATCCGTGACACCCAGGGTTTCGCGAACATTGTGGTCGGTTATCAAGATTCCGATGCCCCGGTTGCGCAGATAAAGAATTACGGTTTGAATGTCATCGACCGCTTTGGGGTCAATACCCGCGAAAGGCTCGTCGAGCAAAATGTATTGCGGTTCCGTGGCCAGTGCCCGTGCGATCTCAGTGCGGCGGCGCTCGCCGCCGGACAATTCGTCGGCGCGCGTATTTCGCACGTGCTCGATGCCGAATTCCTGCAACAGTTCTTCAACTCGCTTAAGCTGTTCACGACGGCGCAGTCCCATGGTTTCCAGTACTGCCAGAATGTTCTGGGCGGTGGTCATTTTGCGAAACACAGAGGGCTCCTGCGGCAGGTAGCCGAGTCCCAGACGCGCACGCAGATACATGGGAAGCCGGGTCACATCCCGGTCGGCTAACTGCACCCGCCCCCGGTCAGCTCTCTCGAGGCCCACCATCATATAAAAGGTCGTGGTTTTTCCGGCGCCGTTAGCACCCAGGAGGCCTACCACTTCGCCGGGCTCAACGTGCAAAGTAACGTCGTGAACCACAGTTCTGCGACCGTAGGTTTTGTAAAGATTGAAGGCGGCCAGCGCGCGTTCAGAGACTACCGGCACAGGCGCCGATTCGGCTGGTGAACGCTCCGCCGTGGCTGAAAGGATAGCTGCTTCAGGTTCTTCAGGCTGGACAGATCGCAATTAAGTCTCCCGCGCTAGCTTGCGAATCCGACAACATTCAAGGTTGTTTCTTTATCCGGTGCACTGAGCGGATGCGGCCAGTGGGTTGCGAACCGCGACTGTCGTCCGCGACCACCCGGTTCTCTCGGAGATAAACGCTCAAACGCGCACCCTCGGTACTGCCCTGCTCAACGTCTTCGACGCGGGCCGGATTTCCCTTCAAGACCGCGATCTCATCCGCTGCTGTGTATTGCAGCCAATCGCCCACGCCCTTCTTGCCGGGTTGAGTCAGCACGACGGTGCGTTGGGAAATAGTCTTGTCGACTTCATTCTTATCCTGCAAAAGGTAAACGTCAGCCACGCCGCTGGTAACTCGTTCCGTCCCCTGCTTGATGTCAACGTTACCTTCGTAGTGCAGCACCCGGTCCGGCTCTGAATACCACATCGAATCAGACGAAGCGAAAACGGGCATCACGGTCGTCCCCGTCTGGGTGCGCCGCGTCGCCTGGTACAAACCGCTTTGCACGCGGCCGCGGCTTTCCATTCGTTTCTGTTCGCGATAGAGCGATAGCGTGTCACCGCGCACGAAATTGTCATCCTGCCACGCGCGAGCATTGCCGGAATAGTTTGCCACGCCGGAGTTGTGATGAAACTCAGCCCGTTCCGCCACGATGTACACGGGACTCTTCACTTTCGCGAACGGGGTCGCACCATTTGTTTGCTCCTGGCTGTAATAGGCAGTCTGAGTTTTGCCGCGGCCGTAGGAGATGCGATTTGCCGTGTCTGAATCTATCTCAATGGCAGTTGTGCGCGCCCGCGAGTCCCAGACCGTAGGATCCCCGCCACGCAAACGAACGGTCCTGTCTGCGGCAGTGAATGAGATGTTGCCGGCAGTTCCATTACGGTCCTGCTCGTTGAACTTCGCTTCGCCCTGCGCATCAATGCGATCCACATCCTGAGTTTCCCGCGCAAACACCGCCACCATCTTCTGCGAGGTTATGGTCCGTGTCGAACGATCCTGACTGGGAACCACCGGATCAATCACAGCTTTCGCGCCACCGGTGGCGGTAAAGTTTCGGGCCAGGTTTCCTGTCTCAAAGAAATCGCAATCAAAACGGGGTGCTGTCAGAGTTTGACGATCTGCCTTCGCATTCTTCTGCACCGGGTCAACGAACAGTTCCGCATTGCCCACAGCTTCAGTCCGCTCGAGGTCGCGTCCCGTCGTGCGCCAAAACATTTTGATAGAGTCCGCCGTCAAGCGCTTGGTAGCAGCCCGCGGATCGTTGGCCCGCGACTTCGGCGCCCCCAGGGTCACCACCGATCGGCCTCCGGCGTGAAGCTCTTTCAGCACACTCCGATCGGCCTGCGGTTGGAAAAAGACTTCCACGCTGTTCGATCCCGTTAGTTGCATCTCTGAATCGGAGTCAAGGCTCTGAGCGCGTACGTCTCGCGATCCGTTAGCCTGTTTCAGGTGCTGGTCGTCGTCGAGGAAGAAGTCCATATCGGCAGCGCGCACCTCGGCGGCCTTGCCTTCGTTCATCGAGCGCAGATATGAGTTTCCCCGCACCTCGAGCTTTTGCAATCGCTTCTTCTCAGTAATAACCGCGGTCAAAGTATCCCCGCTCATCACGTCGTGATCCTGTTGGGCCGTGGCGCCCCCGGTGAACGCCAACCGCATGGTCGCCTGTTCGAATACAGCCTGGGCCGACCTGATGGTGACTGGCTGCGATCGGTTATTAGGTTTAGCTTTGGGATCCTTCAACGCTTCCGGGTCCACTGAAATCTGCACGTCTTTCCGCAGTTCCAGTCGTTTGTTCTTTGCGTCAACCATCGCGCCCGTTCCCTGCCCGGAAACGTTCTCGCGTTCAAACGACAGCGGCGACGCCGTCTCGCCAATCTCGCTATTCCGGTTGTAGGCGAGCGTCTCGGTCTTAACTTTAAGAGCATCGCGCGTTTCAATGTTCACGTTGCCATTGAAAGTAATGACCTCATGCTGCTGATTATAAATGGAACGGTCGGCAGTGATTCGGTCCGGTTTGTCTCCAGTTGCGGGATAGACCTCCAGCTTAACTTTTTCGAGCTCATGATGACCGTCGGAAAACGTGAGTTCGCGATCGGCCCGGAGCCAGAGGAACAAGCGATCGTCTTTTGTAATGCGCTGGTCGAATCCTTCAATTACGCCCGTAATTTCCTTCGATAGCTCGGGGGCTCCTGAGCGCAGGCGGAAGGGCTGGTTATTACGCAGACGGTAAATAGAAATGCCGACAAACAGCAGACCGCCTACCAGAACGAGCAGTGCCAGGACGCGGGTCACCACTGGGAACCTCGCCCGCAGGTCAACAAAGCTAATTCGTTTTCGTGGTATTGCTTCCATCTCTTGAAAAACCGAATAGGCCCAATAGGTCGAATAGGTCCTATTAATTTTACTGACCACCCCTCATGTCCTTCACATTGAGTTGCAACCGTGTTTCGCCATTCCATTTGTTCGGCTCGATCGCGTAGGCCAGTTCGATGCTCTCATTCACCTGCGGCGTTCGCCCGAAGCTTTCCAGTCCGCGCCACCAAACTGCTTCTAAAGGTCTATTCTCAGCCCCTGCCACGCGCATCTTCAAATGTTCTTCTTTCATTACAAGCGGCTCCGACAACACTCGTAGCTGGCGAGTCATAAAAACCGGGCGGGGATTTCCCGCTCCATACGGCTCGAGCGCGCTCAATTGCCCGGCCAGACCAAGGGTAACCGCTGTGGCCGGAACCTCGGCATCAACGTGCAGGGCCGGAATTAAGTCTTCATCAGACAGACAGGAAGCGGCGTGGCTATTCAGGCGGCTGCGAAACTCTGAAACCCGATCGCGTTTGATAGTGAGGCCGGCCGCGTGGGAGTGACCGCCGAATTTTTCCAGCAAGTCACGACATTCAGTAAGCCCGTCAAAGAGGTGGTACGCTTCGATACTCCGCGCCGACCCGTGACCTAACTCTCCCTCGAGCGAAATAACGACACACGGACGGTTGATGCGCTCCGCTATTTTCGAGGCAGCTATTCCGATAACGCCTCGGTGCCACCCGTCGCCCGCAATTACTGCCACGTGTCGCTGGGATTCCCTTTCGGTTGAGCTCTCAAACTCTTCGATAGCCCGCTGAAAAATCTCGCGCTGAGCTTCCTGGCGCTGCCCGTTGCGAGTGTCAAGATGTTCCGCGAGGCGACGCGCTTCGTCTCCGTCTTTAGTGTCGAACAGCTCTACCACTGCCCGCGCTGCATCCATTCGCCCGGCCGCGTTGATTCTCGGGCCAATACGAAAACCAAGATCGTAGGCCGTTACCTCCTGGCCTCCCGCGCATCCGGCAATTTGTATCAGCGCTCGCAGCCCCGGATTCACCGAGCGTGGAAGATCGGCCAGTCCGAGTGCCACAATCGTGCGATTTTCGCCGACCAGTTTCGCCACATCAGCGACGGTACCGATAGCCACCATTTTCAGGAAGCCGTTAACCTGGTGCTCGCGTCCTCTTTCGCGAAACAACGCGTGGACCAGCTTGAAAGCGACGCCCACCCCGGCCAGATTCTTATCCGGGTACTCGCACCCGTGCTGGTTCGGATTGAGCACGGCAAAGGCCGGCGGCGCGCCCTGTTGCGCGTCTGGTAAATGATGATCGGTGACAATTATGTCCAGACCGTTTAAGCGGGCCCACTCTAAAGGTTCATGCGCCGTAATGCCGCAGTCCACGCTGACGACCAGCTTGTATCCGTCGGCCAGCGCAGTTTCCAGGGCCTTCTGCTGAATGCCGTAACCCTCCGTGAAACGATGAGGCACGTGGAAACCAGCGGTTGCGCCGAGCATTCGTAAAGCGCGCAGCAACACTGCCGTCCCGGTAGTGCCGTCCACATCATAATCACCGTACACGAGGATACGTTCGTTGCCGTCGATCGCCCGCAGCAGGCGAGCTACAGCATCGCGCATCCCCAGCATTAGAAATGGATCATGGAGTTGATCGGAAGAAGGTTGCAGGAATTTTCCCGCGGCGAGCGTTTCGCCACAGCCTCGCGCAATCAATAATCCGGCGACGATTGGGGAAACTCCGAGGTTGACTGCCAGGGCGGCGGCGCGACTCGGGTCCTGCTCACGCACAATCCAGCGTTTGGCAGCCATGTGAATCGCCTTAATCGGCAAACCATCCGTTCACGTCGAGTAGCTTGATCCCTACGCGTTGCTTGCCATCGTTCTCGTCAGTCCAGATACCATTGACTTCCGCTTCCAGCTTGCGTCCGAACGGTGGCGTGAGGAAAAGACGCGCCCCGCGCTCGACCTCTGCGTCGAGCAGGAGCGTAGCGCCGCCGCGGCTGATCTTTACGGCCGCAGCTTTGATCTCAAACGAATCGCCTTTAGTAGTCCGGCCCTCAACGACGAGCGAGAAATCCACGGGCACTCGCGGACTGCGCGGTCGTTGCGAAGGCGTGCCCTCCGCTTTGTTTTTGTCAGTCATCAATTTAGATGGCCTCCCTCAAGATTCGGGAGACGAACTTTGGAGTTCGTCGCAGGAGGAAAAGGGCGGCCCAAGTTTACCTAATCCTGGCGATTATTGTTAGTTAGATTGAAATCCAGGCGAAGCTGGGCCGGTTGAGACTGTGGGATTATTCACGGGCGCGCTCTGAGGCTCATTTTGAGGGCTGATTCGCCCGCTAAACAGAAGAATCAAAATGACCGTGCCGAGAATCAGCCGATAGCCAATGAAGATCCCGGTAGTGTGCGTGCGCAGGAAACGAAGCAGAAACCAGATCGAAGCATAACCGACAATGGCGGAAACCGCGGTGGCTACTGCCAACGCTCCCAGACTGCTCTGCGGCAGGCTATGAAGTGCTTCCTTTAGTTCGAGCAAACCGCTCGCTGCAATCGCAGGCATTGAAAGGAGGAAGGAAAATCGAGCTGCTGTCTCGCGCGTTTCACCGGCGAACAGCCCAGCCATAATGGTGGATCCTGAACGGCTGGAACCGGGAATCAGCGAAAGGGCCTGGGCGGCTCCGATGGCGAGCGCGTCACCGATGCCCAGGTCGTCCATGCCGCGCGTTTTCTTTCCTACCATCTCGGCAATCCCGAGTAGCAGCCCAACGAAAATCATCATCGTCGCGATGACCCAAAGGCTTTTGGTAAAGGTTCCTCGAATTTCCTCCTTGAAAAGCAGTCCTACCACACCCACCGGAATCGAGCCGATGATCACGAGCCAGCCCAACCACGCCTCGCGCGAAAGCGCTACCGAGGTTGCGCCACCGGGCAAGACACGCTTCCTACCACTCAACAGGGCCAGATGATCACCGACAAAGGCCCGGGTAATGCTCCAAATGTCGCGGGCGAAATAGATGAACACCGCCAACAGAGTACCTAACTGGATCACAGCGATTGAAGCGGTCGTCTGTTGCGGAGAAAGTGGAAGATCCATTACGCGCCCCGCCAGCACAAGGTGAGCGGTCGAGCTAATGGGAATGAACTCGGTGAGACCTTGAACTATGCCAAGGATGATTGCTTGAAGAAGTGTCATGTTACTCGCGCCGCAACTATTCCCGGTACGACCTCCTGGTCGCCAGGCGATCATACAGGCCGGTTGGCATTACCATCCCCAGCCGCACAATGCCGGCCAGTTGCCACGGGAACGCGAACGACTTCCGCTTCCTTTCGATGGCATAAATGATCTTCTTCACCGCGTAGTCAAGTTCCATCAAGAAAGGCATCTGGGATTCGCGACCCGCAGTCAGCGGGGTCTTGATGAAACCAGGATGGATGATCGTCACATCGATGCCCATTGGCTTCAGATCCAGTCGCAAACTCTCAAAGAATAATGACAGGGCCGCTTTGCTGGCTCCGTATGAAGCCGACTTGGGTATGCCGCGATAGGCCGCAAGACTGGAAATAGCGACGAGGTGGCCGCTTCCCCTTTTGACCATATCCGGCACCACGGCCTGAACGCTGCTGGCAGCGCCAACGACATTGACGCCGAATATCCTCGCGACTTCACCGGCGTCCAACTCCACTGCATCGGTGGTGGTGCCGGTGCCGGCATTGGCGATCAGTATATCGATTGCCCCCCACTTGCTCCGCAGTCGCTCGGCCGCCTGTTTCATGGCCGCAGCATCCTGCACGTCGGCCGCCAGGGCTAAGGCCTGCCCGCTCTCTTTTTCAATCTCGCTAACGGTCTCATCGAGTACGTCTGTCCGGCGGGCAACCAAACCGATCTTCGCTCCGCGTTGGGCGAGGGCGAGCGCGAGGCCGCGGCCGATCCCGGACGAGGCCCCTGTGATCAATACAACCTTGTGAGACCAATCAAAAGGCATAAAACGAATCCCGGAACACACGAACGACGCGGAGAACGCAACTCAGAACTCCGCGCCTTCCGTGTCCGTGATGCCTGGTTTAATCAGATCTGAACCACTACCGGCGTAATTACGGGGCGTGCCCCGGTTTGCTTCTGTATGAACCGCTTCAACGCGAGTCGTAAATATTCCTTCAATAGACTCGAATCCTGTAACTGGGTCTTCGAAGCATTCTCCAGCGCCGTACTCACTACCTTCTGCGCGCTGGCGAGGAAGCCATTGGTGCCATCAAAGCCGCGCACTCCGCGCGCCACAATTTCAGGAGGCGCTTCGACCTCGCCGGTCTCGCCGTTCATGGTAACGATCAATGTCACGATGCCGTCGTAGGCCATTTGCTTGCGCTGGCGCACTGTCTCGCGCTCGATCTCTTCGAAGCCGGAATCATCGATGAACGTGCGGCCGATCTTTCGGTTGCCGGTCACGACCGCGTGCTCCGCATCCAGCTCCAGTACGTCGCCGTTTTCAATCAGTATGATGTTCTCTTCGGCATAACCGACATGGTTCTTCACAAACTCCTTATGACGAAACAACATGCGGTACTCGCCATGGATAGGCACCACGAACTTTGGCCGCACGGCTTCCGTCATGATGCGTATGTCTTCCTGTGAAGCGTGGCCGCTAACGTGCACCAGCCGTCGTTTCTCCTCGATGATGTTCGCGCCGCGTTTGTAAATGAACCCTATGAGTCTCGAGATGGCACGTTCGTTACCGGGAATGATGCGGGCCGAAAGAACGACAGTGTCACTCTCCTCAATCGTCAGTCCTTTGTAGGTCTGCGTCGCCATTTGCGAAAGCGCCGCGCGCGGTTCGGCCTGCGATCCGGTAACCAGGAAAACTATCTCGTGATCAGGCAGAGTCTTGGCCTCGTTCAACGAAACCAGCAAGCCATCGGCAATGTCCAGATAGCCCAGGCGGTCGGCCACTTCCACGTTCTTCTGCATCGAGCGCCCAAGCACACAAACTTTGCGGTTAAACTGCTGTGCGGTGTCCAGAACAATTTGCAGCCGGTGAATGGAAGACGCAAAAGCGGCAACGATAATGCGGGCCGTAGCCTCGCCAAAAATCTCCTGGAACGCGGGAATTACCGCGCGTTCGGAGGGAGTGCGACCCGGGACCGTGGCATTGGTAGAGTCGGACAGAAGCGCGAGCACCCCTTCCTGACCGTAGCGTCGCAATGTCCGCAGATCGATTGGCTCGCCGATTACCGGTGTCTCGTCAACTTTGTAGTCGCCCGTATGAACGATAGTGCCCACCGGCGTCTTAATTGCGAGGCAAAAACAATCTACCAGGGAATGTGACACACGTATGAACTCGATAGTGAATACCCCGATCGTAACCACGTCACGGGGCTCCACACGGTGGATTAGGGTATCGCCCGTCAAGTCATGCTCTTCCAACTTGCTTTCAGCTAAGCCGGCTGTGAAGTGGGAACAGTAAACTGGGACGTTGAACTTCTTCAGAATGAAAGGCAGGGCCCCCAGGTGGTCCTCGTGACCGTGCGTGAGGATGATGGCGGTGATGTTATCGCGATACTCTTCCAGGATATCGAAATCGGGAATGCAGATATCGACGCCGTAAACACTCTCCTCGGGGAATCCCATGCCCGCATCGATGACGATCATCTCGTCGCCACAGCGCATAAGCGTGCAATTCATCCCAAACTCGCCGATACCGCCGAGGGGTATGATCTCCAGCATACTACTCACTTTTGTTACTCTCCCCGCTGCGAAGACAGCCGGGGCTCCTTGCCTACCTGTATCGCAAAACACCGAACATCATTAAGCAGAGGAGTATAACACACAGAATCGAAGGGACTTGGCCCAGAAGGGTCACCCCCGACCAGCACACTCTACCGTTTGCAGATCCGGCGAAAGCAACCTGCGAACTGGCTCGATTCGAAAGTGGCTGCCGAAAGTTACTGTGAGCCGCCATTACAGTTTCAGATCGCTTCGTTCAGAGTGGGTGATACAATTCTCCGCGAGATAGTTACGTCCGGTACTTGTGGTTTGAGAAGGATTGCCTCGAACGAAAGGGACGGGAAATGAAAAAGGCCAGTGTTGTCGTGTACGCAATATTTGGCGCCGTGGCCATCTCTATCGGGCTGGGTGCGCTTATTGCACCGGGCGCCATTGAGCCGGAAGCGACCGAGGCGAGCAACATGGCCCATCTCCTGCGAGAACAAGGCGCCGCCACAATCTTCCTGGGACTCATGTCCTTCTGGTGCATTTTCAATTTCGATCGACGTCGAATCGTCCATGCTTTTCTAACTCTATTCGCCCTCCTAATGGCAGGCATACATTGGTTCGATTACCTCGCCGGGCGGAGGCCCTTGCTGAGCGGATTGCTTAACAGTGTTCCTGTTGGCATTTTTCTGGCTATGCTCGTTCTTAATCGACGAGCTACTAACGCCTGATCGCAGAGTGGGGCGCCGGGGTTTTGATCCGATACTTATCCGCCCCGTCCAGATGGCAGCTATTCAGATGGATCAACTCAAAGTAACTGAGCTTGCCAGGCCGGAATTTAAGGCTAATCCCTATCCCTTTTATGCGCGCTTACGCGCGGAAAACCCGGTTTGCCGGACTAAGATATTTAACCAACCCGCCTGGCTGGTTTCCCGCTACGACGATGCCTTCATGGTGCTGAAGGATGCGCGCTTGCTGAAGGATTGGCGCCCCAGAACTAAGTGGCTGCATCGCTTGTCCGGTGCGACCATTGGACACATGCTCAACCAGGATGGGGCCGATCACACTCGCCTGCGCAACCTCGTGCACAAGGCCTTTACCCCGCAGATGAGTGCCCGAATGCGAGAGCGGATCCAGGGTATCTGCGATGAACTGCTCGACGATCTGGCTGCATCCGGTCGCATGGACCTTATGAGTGGTTACGCCCTCCCCTTGCCGCTCATAATCATTTCGGAGTTGCTTGGCATTCCAGTCGAAGATCGTAATCGCTTGCACAACCTGGCACGAAGCAGCCTTTCCGCGATTACTCTTTTGGGAGCCTTGCGGGCCCTGCCTGATCAGAGATCTCTGGTGCGGCGCATTCGCCAGTTGATAGCTGAGCGCAAGCGCGAGCCGCGTGAGGATCTGATCACCGCATTGGCCCAGGCTGAGGAAGCAGGCGACAAACTCAGCGAAAAGGAACTGGTGGCCACGATCATGTTGCTACTGATCGCCGGTTACGAGACTACAGTCAATCTTATCGGCAATGGCGCTGAAGCACTGCTGCGGCATCCCGAGCAGCGTGAGCGTTTGGTGCAGGATCCCAATCTGATCGACTCCGCGGTTGAAGAACTGCTTCGCTATACCAGCCCACTCGACATTTCTTCGCAGCGTTTTGCGAGTGTCGATATGAAAATCAATTC
>JBDTOI010000133.1:0-11081 GCA_039933315.1 Pyrinomonadaceae bacterium | reverse complement strand
AGTGCGACCAGGGCCTCAAATCCGGTTTGTCATTCCCAGGCTTAGCAACCTAAATCTCCCAAATAGGAAAACTAAACCAAAAGATTAAGAACAATTTCTAATCTGTTTCAGCGATGAACCACCGGCTACCGCTTCCTCATAAGTTTGCCTTCAGCTTTGACTTCTCTGTCATTTGTAAGCACTCACATCGGTCACAGCAGTGCGCACTCGCGAGGGTTTGCCGAACTCTGTCCAGGCAAAATGAACTTCGTCACCAAGCCGTGCCATCCGCGGGAAGCCACTGGAACGCGAGATATCGGTTTCAGCAATGACCGATACAGGCCCGACCGCGCCGTCAGGTCGGATGCGGCGCACTTTGATGGCGCCGCCCTCGGCAGTGCCGGACATCCAGCATACAAGTGCGGAGCCGTCGGGCAATAGTAGAGCGTCAACCCGCCCCGCGGCCTCACCGTCGTCAACCTGAGTGGCACCACCGAATGTCTCGCCTGCGTCGCGGGAAAACGTGACATTCACATGGGGCTTAGCACCGGCCTCCGTGAACCAGGCCACGGCTACGCGCCTACCATCTGCAGCGATGGAGGGGCCATTCACCGGGCATCCGTTGATCTCCCAATTATCCGCGTGCACCGACCGGGGCGACCTCCAGGCGCCGTTGCCCTGTCTTACGGAATAGATATCACGCACCTCAGTTTGGGAGCGGTCACGGTACACTGCAATTGCTCCTTCGCTAGTGATTGCGGCTGAAGTCTGGCAACACTCGCATACGCGTTCGTCGAGTTGCGCCTCGTCGGAAAGTTTGCCGTCCGCGTCGATTGCGGCATATCGCAAGGTCATGCTGTCAGACGAAGAAGCATGCTCGTCCCCTTCATCCTTCACATTCTTCATATTACGACCGTCGAGCCAGACAGCGCCCACCCGCCCATCCGCGAGTGGTATCAGCGAGACGAAGCCGTGCTCAGTTTGCGTATTATCCAAATGAGGAACGATGGGTTTACTCCAGGTCTTGCCCCCATCCTTCGATCTGGCGATGTTCACGTTGTACGCGTACGTGCCTGGCCCGCTTTTCACCAACCAGTGGGCAGCCAGCGAACCGTCTCGCAGGGCTACCACGGAGGGAAAGTCCGCCCAGTTAACAAACCAGTTCTTCCCCTGCGCAACCGTATGCACTTCAGACCAACCATTTGCGTCCCGGATGGCGGTTCGTAACGCGTAGTGTTCGCCACTGATCTTTTCTACCCAGCAAAGGATGATTCGGCCGTCGAGAGTTGCGTTAAGTTCAGGCTCGCGGCTGTCCCCCTGAGTGGGAGATTCACTCTGACGAATGATGAGCGCCTGATCCGATGGGTGAATTGACTCCGAATTTGGCGAAGAATCGGGACCGGTTCGATTACAACCGATCACCAGCAGTCCCACTAAGAGCAATGAAGAGCCCTGAGCCACGCTCCAAACTTTCATACCGCGAGCCGCTCCTCTATGCGGGTGAACATTAGAATGAAATGCTATAGGTTGCACCGGGATGCCGCCCGCGCTCGAACATCACCCCGAATTGATGCCGGCCGTAAGTGTAGTTCACCAGCGGATGAACGCGCACTCCGTCGAAAAGAATCGTCGAACTCCAGCGGTCGTCCGCGATGATATTTAGTCCCCCGATTACTCGAAAACGATCTTCGTAAGTCCCGTAAGCTACACCGATATACGGTGCCAGGGGCAACCCGGTTTGATGCTTCAAACTCTTGCTCAAAGTCGCGTAGAAAGACTGGCCGGACGGTGTGCCGATACGGTCGGAGCTGGTGCCGAAGATCAATGCGGGACGTTTATGCGTTTCGGTTAGCGCCACGACATTAGCGATGGGGCTTGCCTTCCCTGCCAGCGGGTTGTATTCCACCCCCGCCGTAAGCCGCGGATGAAATCGGTAGGTCAGCGTGTTGCGCCACTTCGCCCTATCGATCTGGTTTGCGATGACCCGCACGCCGTAGGTCCACTTGTAACCATCCTCTCCTGCCCCGCTCACGGCGCGGCCCTCACCTGGTCAAAGGGGTCAACTGGGAACTGAAGAGACCTCGCTTGAACGCTTCTTCGCGGCAGCTACCGGGGTTACCTGGCTTGATTCTTTTCCAGCCTTCGCCTCGCCGGCGGCAAGAATCGCGTCCAACTGGGTCTTCAGGTCAGCTTGATTTACTATGCCCGAAATCACTTTAGAAACCTGCCCATTTTTATCCACGACCACCGTCCCCGGCAAGGCGCCGCCCAGACCGAAGCGATTCATGTCAGCCGTCGTCGTCCCCATCCAGACAGGAAAGTTGATTTTAGTCTCCCGGACGAACTGCAAGACCTTCACGCGATCTGATATCTCGTCTGCCGAGGCCCCGATGACTTGCACGCCCAGAGCGGCATATTCGTTCTGGATGGCCGCTAAGTCCGGCATCTCTTTTTTACAGGGGACACAGTAGGTTGCCCAGAAGTTGAGGATTACGACGCGGCCTTTTAGCGAACTCAGACTTTGCACCACCCCGGACAAGTCTTTGAGCTTCAGGTCAATTTCTTTGCCGACGACGTTTGCGGCTTCGCGCTCGGCGAGGCTTGTGGCGAGCACCGCGAGCGTGTCAACGCGGATGATGCTCCTGTCCTTCTTCCCTTGCACTGCCCCGGTCACGGCAATGCGCTTACCAACGAACTCGAGCCAGTTTTTCCCCGGGAGCCGAAATGTTCCGGTGGCGAGTTGATAGAGGGTGAATTTATCGCCCTCGCGAACGGCAAGTAACGTCGGGTCGCCACCGTCAACGCATGACCTGGCTTTCAACAGATTCTCTGCCGTACCGTATTCCACTTTGGTGCGATCTGCTTCCGCCCAACAGTCGGCGCAACAGACCACCTGGCCCTCAAGCCTTATCGCCTTCTGCCCCGCCGCCGACCCGGCGGCTGCCAGCGCAAAAACCAAAACTATGAGCACTCGCTTCATTACAAGTTCCCTCCGGATCAATTGAAAACTCAACAGAGTACCGAGCCCAGTCGCGTTTTCTCAAAACAACAAAGCCCGACTAAAGTCGGTACTCCAAACGCCGCTACACTCCAATTTAGTGGTCCGCATGAGCGCTGGAGTATTTCTCAATAATCACCTTGCGCACCTGTTCGGGCGTAAGCTTATCCTGTTTCTCCAGCTTGTACGCCAGCAATGCTTCGTCAACGCAAACCGCGCAATGGGCCGCGTGGTCATCGACGAAACAGGTATGAAGGCTTTTGTGGCCGAACGATTCGTCGCAGTGGCAATAGCAGGGCAGCTGAGCAATCGTTTGCGGAATCTCTTTGACTATCTGATAGGCAATGCGCGCCTTGCCAAAGAATTGCGCGGGAGCCAACGTTGGCGCAAGATGCTGCGCTTCCGTAGGGCTCTGATAGGCGGGCACGCCGGCGACAGTAACAGCGGGGCTATGTGCTGGCTCTGAAGGAGAGGCGCTCGGCGCAAAAACTGTCGATCCAGGGGCGGATGGCCCCGAATCATCCTTCGTTCGCATTATTACCAGCGCGCCGGCTGCGAGAGCCAGTAATCCAATCGCCAGGAACAAAAATCTATTCTTCATAACAGCTCAGCCTCCTTTGGTGTTTCATCCCTCCGTGCACATTAACGGGCCCATCCATAGACTTCTTGCCCGGGCGCGTGGCGATGGTTGCGGCCCGCGCGTTCGCATAGAGAGCCGGGTTCAGAGTACCGCCTTCATGCGGTGAGCCTGATAAACCCACCAGAAGGCGGCACTCTAAACACCGTTACCCACGCGGTTATGCCCTGGGCTTGGCCTTTGTGTCCTTCATCTTCATGTCACAGGACTCGGAGCCGCAGCAGCAGCAGCAGCCATCCTTATCCGAATGGCTTTTGGAGTGATCCTTCTTCGCGTGGTCTTTCATCGAGCAGGAATCACCTTTGCAGCAGCACGACTCCATCGCGCAACAAGCTTCGGCTTTCCTGGCTTGATCGGGTTGCTTTGTATCCTGAGCAAAGCCGACCGCGGAAACTGCAAGTGCTAACCCGAGCACGAGGCCCAGGGCAAATCCTCTGATGTTCTTCATTTTTAGTTCTCCTGTGTAAGAGATTATTGCCGCGATATCAGTGCGCACACTGATACCCTTCGTGGCAGACAAATGTCTGACCGTTCTACCGCAGGCAGAGCTCTAGATCAGGAAGGCACAACAGCGGAGGTAGGTATGACCGCGATTTGGTAATCGAAGCGGAGGCGTAAGTGGTGAAGTGTCAGCGGCGCCAATAAACAGCGGTAACGCTGTTCGTTCAAGCAGCGGCGCAGCTGAATTGTCGTCGGCTCGTGCCTTTGTTGCCACCGTTGCGAAAGGACCGGTGAGCGGACAGCAATTCGTCGAGCCGGAAGAAGGAAGCGTTCTGCCCGACGCCGACGCGATCTCGATAATAGAAAGCTCAGGTTGCCGCTGATCAGGCTGGCTTCGTACAGCGCAGGATGCCTTTTGTGGTCTGCTTCGTACGTCCGCAACTGAACTCGCTCTGGCGCCCGGCGCTGATGTTGAAGCAACTGGCCGGGTTCGCTTCTGTGCTGCCGACGGTTTAGCTTTGTAGCAGCTATGAGCTCCGGTGGCAACGACGGTCTCGGTGGAGATTTCCGAGGCTGGCGCGGCGGAAACACTTGCAGCTCGGCCAGAATCGAAATGAGAAGGATTTGCGTCCTTTTGGGAGGCACTCGCGCCGGCTTGATGTGAAGTATGCGACGCCTCGCTGGAGCAAGCGTCTGCGCTCATCGCGCCGCGCGCATAACTAACAAACACGCAGCCCACCCCCGCAAACCACAGGATAAGGGCGACCGCGGACACGGAGCGCAACTTTCCCAATGACGACTGAAGCAATTTCACGAGCCCTAGTCTAGTCTCGGGCCACAGGATTTGTCGAGCAAAGGGTCATTGCAAAATGAGTTGGAGGGGCGTCCCTCCGTGGGCGCCCCTTCCTTGACACTGATCGCGGGCGAACTAAAGAGGGGGGGCGCTCACGCAGGGACGCCCCTACAACTCATTTTGCAATGAGGCGCAGTAGTGCGATGATGCCCCAAAGCAGTCATACGATAAGGGAGACGGGAAAATGGAAATCGATAAAGATAAAGTGGTAAGTCAGGACGATTCAGGCGAAGCGGCAGCAATGGATCAAGTTGAAGAACGAGTTGCGGCGCAAATGAAACGCGCCGAAGGCCGGGCGAAAGAACGAGTCGGGCAGGGACTACAAGACAGCGAACTGGAACGCGAAGGCCGTGAACTAAAAGAGGAAGGCGAGGACGACATTAAGGGTTCTGTCCCTCAGTAACATCGTCACTTCAGGCACCATGGTTGCGCAGGCCGATTACGGTTTGCCCTTGTTATGGAGAGCCTCCTCTATTGCCTGGCGCAACTGCGGCGGAGTCTGTACCGGGCTGAACCCGACAAAGCGTTTCAGTATGAAGCCGTCACGAGAGATTATGTAGCTTTGCGGAATCGAATTGCGTCCCTGCATTAAAGTCCCCGCCAGTTCGTTGCTGGCCCACCCGATGCGGTAATTAATTGCATTCGCGCGCACAAAACTCTTTACCATTTCGCCGGAGGATTCGGGGTCCTCAGTAGTTAAGCCCACAATTTCAAGTCCCTGCGATTTGTATTCCTTGTACAACTTGACGAGTTCAGGCATCTCCTGGCGACAGGGGCCACACCACGTGGCCCAGAGGTTAACCAGCAGGACCTTGCCGGAGAAGTCTGCCAACCTGAAGGCGGAGCCGTCGATGGCGGTCAATTGCGCGTCGCGCACACTCGCGGGCAAAGGCAGGAGGGCCGGGGGAGCATTTGAGGCCGGTGCAGGCGGCGAAGTTTTGGTAACTGATACGGTGGGCTTGTCACCTGGTTTTCCATTCGTGCTATATGGCTCGTCGTTGGAATGACAGCTGGAGATTCCGAACGCAGCAATTAGTGACAACACGAAAAGCGTCGCGATCACTCGACGAGGACTCCAAAACTTCTTCTTCATATCGGGCGACTTTTGTGATGAAGACATACTATCCCTGCGCTCCTCGACACTCTGCATTATTGCTTTGATTCACTGATACGAAAAGTTGGGATGCGGCCCAGCCCGGATCCGATGAAGGCATATTCCCCCGGCAGCAGCGGCTCACGTGCCCAAACTTCCATGTAGATCATACCCTCGTCACGTCGCAGCACGCGATAGCGTGGCTTGACGATCTCTTCTGCTGCAATAGCGAACCCGCGCTGGCCTTTCTGCACCATGGCAGCCACGCGCCTGACCCCGCGCTTCGGCGTTAGCCGCACCAGCAACGGCGGATGCACGCCAATGGTATCCGGGACAAACAGAAAGAAGTGTGGAACACTGTTCGCGATGATCGTTGAGGCGGTCTCGCCTTTCAACTCTACCTGACCCCACTTATCGCCGCCTGCCGGCACCTCCGGACGGAGATTGCTGGCGCCTGCCTCAAGTGGTAAAGGCTTCAAGTCAGTTTCGCCTACCACCCGCCAATAAGTCAGTGCTCGATCAGCAGGGGCCGGCGGTACCGCCTCCTGCACCCCCGCAAACCCACCCACAGCGAAGATTCGAGTGAGGGGTTTGGCGGTAGGAGGGACGGCAGTGCACAGGCAAAAAGCCAATGCCGGCCAGCTTAAGTTCAGAAAGCGACTATGATTTCTTAAATTCAATTCCGTTGGCTGGGTTACCTGCGTAATGATGCCGGGTCACTGTGTTCGCTATAGTGGTAAACGTACGTGACTTACTGCTTGTGGTCAAGCAACCGGTCACAGTAGACTTTGCCGAACCTGTGGAGCAACTGAATGCACGGTTGACTCATCACGGTTGAGGCCCGAGGAGTAAAAAGATGACCAAACCTTCTGTTTGTTTGCGTGTTACCGCGGCGGCCCTGACTCTCGTTCTGTCCGGCTTTGCCGGCGGCGCGCCGTTCTGGACCCAGGACATCAGCGGGGGCGCCAGCTCGGATCTGGCGAGCGCCGGAGACGTGGAGAGCAGATTAGGCATAGGGGTGTTTACTAATCCGCAGAACTTCGCGCATGCAACCAAACGGCTGGAGAAGCGCACCGTTTCGCGACCTGTCACTCAGAGCCGCCCCAGACGACCGGTGAATGCCGGCGTCACACCGGCGCGCCCCGGTGATCCGAGACCGCGCCCAGCTGATCCCGTGAAGCCGCCCCAAACCGCCGAGGCGCTGAACGATCAGGGCGACGGGTTTTTCGACGCGGAACAGTACGACAAGGCTGTTGACGCTTACCAACACGCCCTCCGCCTGCAGCCGAAGAATTCGGAGACCCTGCTAAATCTGGGTAATTCATATTTCAATCTGGGTAAGTTTGAAGAGGCGATTGACACTTACAAGAAGACGATCGCCATGAGACCGGAATGGGGCGAGGCCTATCACAAACTCGGCGATACGTACCTCAAGCAGGATAGAAAGCCTGAGGCGGTGGAGGCGCTGAAACAAGCTATCCGGCTCGACTCGACAAACTCCGAGGCACGCAACTCATTGAGCCTGGCGTATTACGATCAGGGAGTGACCGCGTACAACGCGGGCAACTATGCGGGAGCGATAACCGAGTATCAGCAGGCAGTGAGCGTCAAATCCGATTATGCCGAAGCGCATAACAACCTGGGCGACGCCTATCGCCGTCTGGATAAATTTCCGGAGGCTATCCAGGCCTACAGGCTGGCTATTCGCTTCAAACCACAGTGGACCGAGCCCTACAGTAACCTTAGCTGGGTTTATGACAAGCAGGGCAACTATCCCGATGCCGTGAACGCATACAAGGAAGTCATCCGCGTAAAGCCGGAAGATGCCGAGGCGCACAACAACCGTGGTTACGCGCTGGGCAAAATCAAACGATGGGCCGAAGCAATAGAGGAGTTCAAGCAAGCCATCAAGATCAAGCCGGACTATGCCGAGCCTTACAGCAATCTCGGCTGGGCCTATAACAACACCGGCCGCTTTAAGGAAGCCGCCGAACCGCTAAAACGCGCCGTGCAGCTCGGGCCTAATCTGCCTGAAGCTCATTTCAACCTGGGCATCACAGACAGTCGCCTCGGTGAGAAGCAAGAGGCGCTGGCATCGTTCAAGCAGGCGATTCAATTGAAGCCGGACTGGGCCCAGGCCCACAACAACCTGGGTTATGCGTTTGGCACCCTCGGACAATGGAAAGAAGCCATTGAGGCGCACAAGCAGGCCATCAAGATCAAACCTGATTACGCCGGGGCCTATTTCAATCTGGGTTATGCGTATCTGCGGAAGGGCGATAAGAAAGCAGCCATCGAGCAGTACAATATTCTGCGGACGATGAATATTGGACTAGCCAACCAACTCTACATTCTGATCTACAAGAAAGCGCCACCGGCTCCCCCTGCGAAAGTCGCCTAACCTTTTCCGCTAGAGAGCTCGCAGTTTGCGCATTCCGCTCAGCTGAGATTTCGTGCCAATTTGCGCGTTGAAGGGAAGGTCATGAGAAATCTCGTCCTGTTGCTTCTAACACTGACTTTAGTAATGCTCAATGGCTGCAATAAAGCTGGGAGCAAAGCACCTGCGCCCGGCGCAGCAGCAACGGCGACACCGACACCGATCGCATACTCAATTTCTGGAAAGGTCATGACACCTCTCGGTCCGGTACCAGACGCCACCGTCAAACTGTCGTCATTCACAGACGAAGGCTGTATCGAACTCGGCAAGAAAGAGAATCTCTCTGTCGAAGAAAAGAAGCAGTATGAAGAATGCCAGAAAACTCTGGCTGAAGTTCAAACCAATGAAAAGGGCGAATACGGATTCGCGAACATCAAGCCTGGCTGGTGCAGGCTGTTCATACGTTGGCGAGCGACTTTGAAGTCGGACGTTCAATCTGGAGCCGACTTCACCGGCGAATACTGGATGTACTATGGCCACCCAAAGGATGAGCCTGACAAGTTCGGCTTCGCTGCCGTTGGTTATCCGTTTAAGCTCTCGGCCGGAGAAAACGCGACCAGGGACCTTTTCTACAATAAAGGACCATACGCAAACGTGACGAAGTGAGTGGTGTCACGCCTGACTGCCCGTAACATGCACGGATTTACTGAGTCCGCAAAACTGCCACCACACGAAGCCCGAGGTGGTTGCTGCTGTGGTTTTGGGGACCCCAGCTGCGAAGCGCCGAGCGCAACAGCGCGGCATTGCGTCCCCACGAACCGCCGCGCAGGACCCGGTACTCATGCTTTCCGCCGCTTAACCAGGCACTCCCGTCCGTTGGTGCCCCCGCGTAAGTCTCGTGATACCAGTCCTCACACCATTCCCACACATCACCGTGCATGTCGTACAGACCAAATGCATTGGGCCGCTTCTGTCCCACCGGGTTAGTTCTGTTTCCGGAGTTATCCGCATACCAAGCCATCTCGCTAAGGTTGCCGGCGTAGTCCCCCGTCGTTCCAGCGCGGCATGCATACTCCCATTCGGCTTCTGTAGGTAAGCGATAAACGTAACCGTCATTCGTCTGGTTCAATCTCTGAATGAATTTCTGTGCGTCGTCCCACGACACTTGCTCGACCGGACAATTGCCACCGCAATCTTTGAAGTTTGATGGATTGTTGCCCATCACCGCTTGCCACTCAGCTTGTGTTACTTCGTAATGGCCAATGTAAAAGCCTTCGCTGATAGTTACCCGGTGTGCCGGCTTTTCAGCCGGCTCGCCGGTGTCCGAGCCCATTGTGAAAGTGCCAGGTGGAACCCAGATCAAGCGGATCCAGGCTCCGCCGGATGGCGGCATGATTTCCGCGTGCGGTCCTGTGGGCCGCGACGGTTTAGGACGACGCGGGTTTGCCTCCGATTGACGTGGCGTGGCCGGTTTCGGGGTCGGCGTCGGTGTTGTCTTTGTCCTGCCACCCCTCTCTTGCGCATCCATAGCGGATGAGGCGCGGCTCGCCGGCAGTATTGCCGGGAGAATAGCCAGCGCACTCAACGCGCTCATGAAAAGGGCGCACCGCACACCGAATCCAGGCCCTGGGTAATTCGTTTTCATTGCCTGTTATTGCCTGTCTTCTTCAGCTTGTTAGCACCCTCGCCGACTATCTTTACCGGCGCAGGTAGAGCACCTGAATTCAGGACCTGAGCAGTGTCCAAAGCCGATTGCTGCGTGAACCTGCCGGAGATCTGGCCCTGATCGAAAATCTGACCTTGAATGGAGGCGATTGATTTGACCTCGCCGTTCAGCACCACGCCCATGTATTTATGAATGTTGGCCCCAGTCCAGGTCCCTAATCTTTCAGCCCCGGCGGGCTTCAGCGAGAAGGCAATTTGATAATTATCCGCATCGGCCGACTCTTGAACCGGAGACACATTGCGAAGTTCGTTGCCTTCGACGATAGAGGGTGACTCAACCACTACCCATCGGGGCAGTTTCTTCTCCCCGGCAACTTCGCCGCGGCCTGCGGGCTCATCTCGATTGGCGTACCGCAGCACGCGTCGATTAGCGGGAACTTTCCGGCCAAGTGAAGCAATTGCCTGGTTTTTGGTCTTATAGGTCCGTACCGGCAAGGGGCTCGAGGGACTTATGATTGCAACTAACTCCAGCCCGCCTGCGGCAGTGATTATCTTCTTCAAGCGTTCGCGATCGGGAACGTCAGCAAGTTTTATGAGGATCCGATCGCTCTTTGCTTGCACTTCAAACCTGGATAGACCAAAAGCGTCCAGGCGCGTTTTAATGATTGCCACAGTCTGCCTTACCACCCCTTCGCGTTCGGATCCCCTGGCCTCGACCTGAAGCACAACCTGCCAGGTTAGTGGAGGCTTTCGGTTTGCATCCGATTGACGTGGCGTGGTCGGTTTCGGCGTCGGGGTCGGTGTTGTCTTTGTTCTTCCACCCCTCTCTTGCGCATCCATTACTGATAACGCAAGACTTGCCGGCAGTCTGGCGAGGTAGATCACCAGCGCCCCCATGGCAATCACAACTACGACGAACACCACCCCGAATCGAACCTTCTGGTGATTTCTTTTCATTAGGTTACAGCCCCTGGTTCGATCCGCCTGCATCCTTAGCACAACGAAATCCGGTCTTGTCGTACTTGTCGCCGCTTACCT
>JBDTOI010000132.1:0-11090 GCA_039933315.1 Pyrinomonadaceae bacterium | reverse complement strand
TGAGTAGAGGACTTTCACCTCCAAGCTGTCGAACATGCTCGGCACACAACAAAAAGGGACGGCCGAGAAGCCATCCCTTTAGATCGGACCTGATTCAATCGTCTAGTTCTTCTTCAAGTCATCCTTCTCCATGACGACGTGAATCCTCTGTCCATTCCGCACAATGCGCAGCACAATCGTGTTATTGGTCTGGCCGAGGGCTTCGCCTCCCGGCCGGCGGTGGACAGTCGTTCGCATATCGATGTTTTCGATCACATCGCCCTCGCGCACTCCGCTGCGGAAAGCGATACTCGCGGGATCGACCCAAACGACGAAGCGGCCGCCCTGCGCTCGCAAGCGCGCCGCGGCCCTGGGCGAGAAAGCCAGCGTTTCAATTCCCAGCGGCGCTAATGCGAAGGGCGGGGGCGCGGGCAGTGGTTTAGCAGCTTGCCCCGCTTTGAATTCCGGCCATTGATACTCCATCTTGAACGTCTGATTAAAGACCTCAGTCAGTTTCACGGTGATGGCTTCCGGCGCGGTTCGACCAGGTCTGGCCACGGTAAACTTCACCGGCGTAGCCGCTTCGCATTGGCCAATCAGACTCGAGAATTCCTGCGCGCTGGTGACGTCCTGTTCGTTGATGGAAAGAATGACGTCGCCGGGACGCAGCAGGGCGAAGGCCGCCGGCGTGCCAGGCACTACTGCGGACAACATGATTCCGCGCCGTTTTTGCAGCAGCGAGTTCGCCGCTTCGGGCGACCATCCCTTAAGCAGAAACTCGGACTGCGGCATGGAGGCAATGGCTTCGCCTCTTACTCCCAGAAACGGTCGTGGCACGCTCGACCGCCTTTCGATGACGCGCTTTGCTGCTTTGCGAATACTATCGAGGGGAATTATCGAAGCCTCGTTGCCGGTAATGCCCTGAACAATTCCGACAGTGACACCCGCATCGTCAATTGCTACACCACCAATTACCGCCGGCGAAAGACTCGATCCACTTGCCGTCAGGCGCTCAATTCTGCCGGTTATGTTACGAGTTACCTGCTTTACCCTAACTTCATTTGCGCCGATCCGCACGTACACTCTGCCGGGCGGCATTGTTCGAGTTTGCGCCACGCTCTGAGGTGCGAATAAGCGCAGCTCCTGCCCGTTGATCAACCTGCCCTCTGTTTCCTTTTGCGGAACGGCGACGCTCAATTCACCTACGCGCAGCACGGACAATCCAGTCGGTGCATCGAAGCCCAGATAGACAGCCTTCCGTTCACGGCCATCGCTACCGAAGACCGTCAAATGAGATCCGAAACCCGGCAGAGAAGCCATGCTCGGAAGCGCCGGTGACACACCGGGCCCGGGATTTCCGTCGGGATTTGGCGGCATCGGAGTCGAGGGAAAGCCTATGGGGGCGTCGAGTTCGGCCTTAGCCCGAGGTAACCAGGCGGCGATCGTCTTGCCGTCGTCGAGGGCCAGTCCGGCGATAATGTTGGTATGTACTTCGTTAGTGATAGCAAACGATTCATTAAGCGTGGCGACTGTGTTCATGTCACCCGACATGCGACCCAGCAAACGCAACAATGCGATTCCGTTTATGCGATGAACGATAGTCACTACCTGCGGTGCTTCCACACGCGATTCGGCCACCACGGCGGCAGGAGCCTTTGCCGGCGGAGTCGGTACCGTCTGACCCAGTACGCCGGGCAGGCTCGAGCAGGCAGCCAGCAACACTGCGACTCTAAACGAACTGATTTTAGACGTGCCTCTTTTCATATTGCTTTACCTTGTCTTACCAGAGTCTTACCAGGCACCTTTCCCGGATGAAGCCAGGGTCTCCGACTGATAGCCTAATCGTTGCGATCCAAAACTGACTGGGGGCAGCGAGATAGTGCGCGTGGCTCCATTATTGTCGCGCAGCGAAACTACGACTGGCTGAGCCGGCGCGCTGAGCGAGACCACCGGCGACGTCAAGTTTGCGTTGGTCACGCCATTTCGGCTAACCGTTGGCGCGGCGCCCACTCCAAAATCTCTCGAACCCGGGCCGGGATTGCTTGTGAATGCAGCTAGTTCGGTCTGGGGTCTCATTGCCTTACGAGGTTCACTGGACCTGTTTACTGGCTTAGGTGCAACTACATTTACCTTGAAGTTCGAGCCGTCGACTGGCCGATAATCAACCGCCGCCGGAGTGACAGGACCGACGTGCGGTGCGACCTGCCGGGGCACTTGGGCAACTTCAGGTGTGCCCGATGAGCGCATAAACAGAGCCACACTAATAATCACCAGTAACGAAAATGCGAAAGCGATAGCGGGAACCCCGGGCGTCTGGCGCAGGAAGTTTATCCAGGTAACATTCGATCTTCTCTCCGACGCCAGACGAGCACGCAAGCGCATATCAAAGTCCTGTGGAGCGGTGACAGATCCCAAGCTGGCCACCAGATTTCGTAAAGACGAACTTCGTTCAAGCAACTCGCGGCAGGGCAAGCAGCCTGAGATGTGCGTCATTGAACTGTCGCTCAGCTGTTGGTTCAGCTCGTTTGAGTCGATCTCGCGTTGGGTATGTCGGCAATCCGTAGTCTTCATGGTTTTACTTCACCTAAAAATAATTACTCATCTTGTCTCGCAGGAACCCGCGTGCGCGGCTGATCCTGGATTTAACCGTGCCTTCGCTGGTTCCCAGTACTGCTGCTATTTCTTCGTAGCTCTTTCCTTCGACATCGCGTAGCACCAGGGGCGCGCGATACTTTTCCGGCAGGGTGCTGATGGCGCGCTGGACCGCCGTTCGCCTCTCCGTATCAACCAGCGCTACGTCCTGCAATGGTTGCAGGTCTGGCGGATTGAATTCGGTAGGCTCTTTCCCCTCGTGATAATCGAAGAACCCAGTCATGGAAACCAGCCGGCGTCGTTTGCGTTTTCTGAGCTCGCTGATCGCGAGGTTCGTTGCGATGCGATAAATGTAGGTAGAGAAGGCGTGGGTCGTCTGGTAGCGTGAGGCCGCCCTGTAAACTCGTATAAAAGTCTCTTGCGCCAAATCCACTGCCCCTTCGTAATCGTTCGTCATCCGGTAGATGTAGCTCGTAATCTGGTTCCGGTAGCGCCCCACCAGCTCGGCAAATGCGTCCTGATCCCCGGCTTCAGACGCGGCCAGCAGAACATGATCGGAGACACGATCAATCACCGGCGCCGGCATCACGGCGGCAAAATCAAGCTCATTTAGAGACGTTGCGGTACTCATCGGGCAGGTAGGCTCTCAGTTGCTTGGGCGCCGTGCGATCGGGCATTCGAAAACTCGAACTGACCTCTCGCGGGGAACTTCACGCCGGGCGGCCTCTCAGTAAATGGCATTATACCTCGACCGCTCGAAAGCAATACACGCCGGCGGACGCCGTGAGTTCCTAAAATTTGCGTCTGGGAGAGGGTGCAGCCGCAGGTCGGAGCTGCGGAATGGTGAAAACGCCTACTTTTCCTCGTCTGACTCGTTGGAGACGCTGGAGGATAAGAGTTTTTACTAGTCGCTGGGCCGGGCTGGTCAGGGAGTGGTTGACGAGGTCTGCGCTTCAGGGTTCTGGAACAGGGAATCCTCCATTTTTACCCCGTAGGTGACTGTTTTCACCTTCTTCTCCTGAACTTGCTTATCCCCTTCAAAGGTCACGGTGCGTTTGGGCACCAGAGTTCCCTGAGCGTAGTTGTAATCGGAAAACTTCCGCATGAACTTGACCGGAGTGGTGCTGCCTGGCGCCGTCTCTTCGTACTCCAGCCACAGAACCCGCAAAGTTCTGGCGCTAACGTAGTAACGCGTCCGACGCTTGTCCTTGTCGGTGACGTCCACGACGTAGAGATTTAGGCCCTTCTGTTTCTCCTTGCCCACGTAAGCGATGGTGGAACCATTTTCCTTGTAACGTAACAGCGCGTCGAGTCCGTGCCGCTCCTGGGTGAGGAAGTCGTCGGTCGCATCCTGGCGCGGCGCAAAGGTCGCTCCATTGATGATGCCCCAGGTGCGACCCCCGCTGTAGACAAGCGCGTATTCAAGTGTAGGCGACTTGTGGTCGAGCCGGAATTTGTCTTTTTCCGAATTTTCGCCGCGGATGAAGCGCCACGAGTAGTCCGCCTTTTCCGTGCGGCCGTCTGCTGCGATGCGGGTGATCTCTCCGCGCTCGAGCCCGTTGCGGCGAATCTGGGCCAGACCTGCCCTCGTACCGTAGGCGGCAATAACCGATTCGACGACCTGTTCGGCGGTAACCGGTTTATCTTGCGCGGCGCGAAGTGGTCTCTGCGAGGCGGCCCCGACAAGAATGACGGCTATAAGCAGAGGGAGTCTTATTGAGTTTCGAAACACGTAAAGCTCTCCAGTGGTTTAATTCGGACTTCGTTTTGGGCCGGGTCGGGAACGAGCCCGGCCCCGGTTAAGACGGTCTCAGGTGAAAATTCATTCGGCCCGCAAATTGTAGCACAGCAATAAGAAGGTATATTCCCCACGCCACGAGCTTCAATCACTATGGATGCCCCCCGGTGCTCCAACGGATGCCCGTCTGTTTAAGCGCGTTGGGATCAAAGGCATGGTGGGGTCGAGTTGAAGGTTACCCAGACTCGCAGTAGGTATGGTGCAGGTTCAAAAATCTCATTAGCACCGCACTTCAGTGCGGTGATCTCCGGTTACGAAATCACGCCAACCGTTTCAACGGTTTCAGCGATAAACCGTTAAAACGGTTTATGAATCAAATTGATCGTCCCGGATCACCTGACTGAAGTCAGGTGCTAATGAGACTGCCCCCCCCACGGCAATCTGCACCCACTACCCGCAGCTACACCTTGTTTGACAGGACTAATGACGCAAGGTAGATTGCTAAGTTTCCAGGCAGAACTGCGAATTTCGATATCGAGACCCCCGAATTATCTACCCCATTTTAGTTAGCCCAGGCAATTCATCGAAAGGACAAGTCATGAAAAGAGTAGGCATCCTGGTAGGCCGTGAAAAGACATTTCCCGAGGCCCTTATCAAAAACGTTAACGAGCGAGGCAGAGGCCAGGTCGTCGCCGAGTACATCACGCTGGGTGGCGTCCGGCACGACGCGCCGCCCGCATACGATGTAATCATCGACCGCATATCGCATGAGGTCCCCTTTTACCGTGCCACGCTTAAGCGGGCGGCCCTGGAAGGAACTGTAGTCATCAATAATCCCTTCTGGTGGTCGGCCGATGATAAGTTCTTCAACTACTCGCTGGCGTACAAGCTCGGCGTGGCCGTCCCCAGGACCGTGCTACTCCCGCAAAAGGATTACATCAAAGGAATCGTCAGCGAGAGCCTGCGCAACCTCGAGTATCCCCTGGACTGGCAGGGGATCATTGATTACGTCGGACTGCCGGCCATCATGAAACCGTTCGATGGCGGCGGTTGGAAAAATGTTTCGCGAGTGAACTCAATCGAAGAGCTCTGGCTCGAATACGATCAGACCGGCACGCTGTGCATGACGCTGCAGGAGTTTATTGACTTCGATCAGTTCGTGCGCTGCTATTGCATCGGGCAGGAAGAAGTGATGATCATGCCATACGATCCGCGCAAACCTTACCTGTCAGGCGAGCAGTACCTGCACAATCCCGATTACCTGTCGCCGGAGATGAACAAGCGGGTAACGAAGGACGTGCGCACGCTCTGTACCGCGCTGGGATACGACATCAACACCGTAGAGTTTGCCATTAAGGATGGCGTGCCGTACGCGATTGATTTCATGAATCCGGCGCCCGATGCTGAGCTCCAATCCGTCGGCGAGTTCTATCACCGTTGGGTAACAGATGCGGTTACTGATCTAATCTTCAAACGATTGTCGGAAACTCGCGAACGGCCGCGCTATCGCTGGGATGCGTTTCTCAGCCCCGAACCGAACCGGCTCGCCGCAGTGGCCTCGGCCGCGGATCAAGCGGTGCGAACGATTGTGCCGCAGCCGGTCAGGGAGATTCCCGGCGCGATTGGCGATCTTGTCAGCGGAGCAGCAGACTCGATCGCGCAGGCCGCCAGCGCGGTGGTGAACGTGGAAGTCGAGACGAAACGCGGGAAGGACTCCGAAGCAAAACCCAAGAGTCGCGGCAGCGCAACAAAGAAATCGAAGAAGTAGGGTTGGATAGGATTAGACAGGATTAACACGATTTACATGAAACAAACCCGGAACAAGATCATTTGTTCCGGGTTTCTTTTCAGCTTTATCCTGTCAATCTTGTAAATCCTGTCTAAACTTTTCCTGTCTAACTTTCCCGGCTCCCCCTAAGCCTTTGCCAGGAATCTTCGCCGGGCCTTCAGGAACCTGATGGCCACCATTGTCCCCGACCAACCGATGATCGAAGAGGTCGCCAGGGCCAGACCCACCGACCCGGCCGCGGGGCTGATGTAAGGTCCCACCAACGCGATCAGGATACTGGCAAAGCCGGCGCGCGCCGTCATGCGTTGCACGCGTTGAGCACTTTGTAACCAGTTAATCCGCCGCAGTTCGCCTGCCAGGTAATCCTCATCGTCGTTCAAACGCGCATAGTAGTCGGCCTCGCGCCGGGCAAAGCGCACCAATGCTTCGTCGGCGCCAATTCGCGCCGCATCGTTGTAATGATGAATCACGTGCGCCAGCTTGCCATCGCGCAGGGCCACATCAGCGAGACCTAACTGGGCGCGAAAGGTTTGAGGATTAATTTCCATTGCGCGGCGAAACGCCCGGGCGGCGCGTTCGACGTCCGCCAGCTCCAGAAAGGTTTCGCCAATTCTCGCCAACAGACTGCCGGCCTGCTCCTGGCTTGATCCAGCGAGGCCTTGTCGCGATGCGGCCAGGCGCAACGCAGCGCGCGCCCGGGACAGCAGTCGCGCCTGGCCCAGAGCGCTGGCTTGAGAACGCAGTAAACGGGAAAACTCGTAGAGCAACGTTACGTCGTTGGGCGTCACCAACAGGGCGCGCCGGAAAGCTTCCGCCGATTCCCGCAGGCGACCCGCGATGCGCAGCTGGTTGGCAGCAGATCTTAACAGCCGCGCCCGCTCAAGATCGCCCGAGGTGACCTCTTCAATCGCAGCAGCTCGCTGATGACGAATTCTCCTGCTGCCCACTTCCGGTAACGCTTCGGCCGCATTGTCCAGCACACTGGTCGAGGCAATGCCCAGGAGTCTTACCGTGTGACGAAGCAACCGCGGATCCGTCAGGTAATCTCGCAGTTCCCTGCTGCGCGCGTCCATCTTCTCATCTGAAACCGCGGCCAGACTGAGCTTCACCAGCTGGCGAAAGCCACTGCCGGAAGCGAATACCAGGCTGGTTCCCTTCCCTGTCACTTCGGTGCGGTAACGATATCGCACACTGCCGCCACGCCTGACGGTGCGCACCGCGGTGGTCTCCGCCCGTTCAATATCAGTCACGCGTAACTCAATCGCCTTACCTTTAATAAGCCGCGATACGATCGCAATTAATCCCCGGCGAAAGAGCTTTTCGCCATCGAAGCTGACCCGATCCGTCTTGATTACAATAGGAATGATTATCCACGTGAGCACGACAGTAATGAATGCCGCCAGGTCGTGCCCCATTCTCAACAGAATTAGAGAGATGAAGGTGAAGACTGCGGCGACCGCCAAATACCCTCCGGGCGATATACGCACGCTGGCAAGCGTAGTCCGCCGGGACGGGGGAATGACTCGTTCTCTGGTGGCCTCAATTAGCGCTTTGGAGTTTTCGATTGGTGTGCTCTCGTTCACTTTACTTCAGTCTGATTGTTCTTTGGTGGACACGAGATCGGGACATCAAGTGCGAACGTTCCGCGCCGCGCTCCACCCGGTTCAGTGTAGCGCAAGTCCGCGAAATGCACGACAGTTTGAGTCATACAATCCACATCGGTTACGCGGGCCGCGGGAAAACGTGCAAAGCCCAGGAGGATCCTCGCTCGAGCGTCCTCAGACGCAACTGAAATCGCCCTCAACTCGTTCGGCTTTGGCTTCTCGAATCGTTCAAAAATGAACGAAGATCGCAGCGTCCCGATCAGGGAAATCCTGAACCGGTAGGTGGCGCGGTCAGTGTCAGAGATACATTGCCAATCAAAAGGATTTACCAGCGTGGGCATCGCGGCAACGCGCGAAACAGTGTCGCCATGAAGGGCTGCGATCTGCCGGGCCTGAACCTGAGCCTCCGAGTAAGCCAGGGCATGCGCGAATCCAAGCGCCCCCCAGTAAATGAGTACAACGGCGCATGCGGCAAGGGCCAGCGATTTGCGAAGACGATCGCCCGCCTGCGCGCGTCGTGCCAGAAGAATACCAGCAAGAATCATCAGCCAGATAACACGAAACGCAGCGACATTGGGAATCGCTTCTCGCTGTTGCGGCAGGAACAGCACCGCGCCGGTTAGGACCAGGGCCAGCACCGACCAGAATATTAATTGCCACCTGCTTTTTGACGTTAACAGGAAGCCCGCGCCGCCCAGAACGATCCATAGGAAAGGATCGATGATGAACACCAGGTCGCCATAGAACCATCTACCGCTCCAGGGTAAGAACGGCCGGATACCGTAATTATTAGTCCAATCCATTAACGGGTGTGACACTCCGGCAATGAACGACGCCAGCAGCAGTCCGCGATAACGCAGGCGTGGAGGTCTTTTCCTGACTCGCGCAATGGCGAAGTCACACGCGTAGAAAAGTGCAGGCATCAGGACAATGAGCACCAGGACACCGATGATGGAGTGGGTGATACCGCGGTGATGATGCAGGTAGATCCAGCGGTCGCCAGTCAGCAGCGTGAGGATGTCAAAGTCCGGCGCATTCGCGACAACCACGCAAAGTGGAGTCGCGGCGGGAGAGAGACGCTCGAGTCCGGACTTCGCCAAAACCAGGCCGGTTAGCGAATGGGTGAGATTGTCCATCCCGTGGTTTGGTCTTTGAGCTTTGGTCTTTGAACTTCGCTTTCGAACTCTGACCGCAGCTTCGACTCACAAACCGGGTCGAAACCAGGATCAAAGGGCAAAGCTCGAAGATCAACCAAATGGAATTTGGGTTGTCTGAATCTCAGGCGTCAGTTGAGCATAGCGAGCAGCGTCGATCCTTTGCAGCTCTTGGGCGGCCTTGCGCACGGCGGAGGATTGTGGCGCCGGCTTACCTTCGGAGTCCTTCGCCTTGCGCGCGGTCTCGACGGTATTGAAAAGAAGATCAGCGGCTTCTTTCTTCTTACCTTGTTTGTCATAGACCTGCGCCAGACAAAGGTTAGCTGTTTCGGGAGTCACAACCGCGTCGTTCTGTTTTGCCAGCTCGGTGTAGATGGCAGCGGCCTCATCAAAGCTCTTGTCCTCTTCCTTAGCCTGGGCGAGGGCAAACTTTGCCAGCGTCGCGATTTCCCGGTTGCTGCTATTGCCGAGAGTCGCCAGCTCACTGAGGCCTTTGGGACGATCTACCAGGAGCAAATAAACGGCGCTGAAGTAGCGCGCCTGCGAACGATAAGGCTCGCCGTATTTCGCTTCTACTTTGCGAAATTCTTCGATTGCTCTTTGCGCGCGCTGCTCTTCCGTATTGAAACTCAAGTCCTGGGAATTGGGCGGCGGCGCCGGCGTGATCTCTGCCGAGGCGATCTTGATTGCGCGGCCCATGGCCTGCTCTGCTTCCTGGGTGCGGCGGTTTTGCCAGCGGATGCCTGCGTACACCACCAAAAAAGCCACTAACAGGCCGAGCAGCCCATAAAGTATCAGACGACCTTTGCCCTCCAGACGATCCGCCAGGCGATCCAGCATCGACATCGTGGTATCGCGGAAGCGGTCGTGTTTCAGTTGGCGCGCACGTTTCTTTTTATAACCAGGCACTGCTTCTTTCCCTTGCAAGAACACACGGTTCCGCGCGTTCTTTTTGGTGTATGATTCGCGAAAAAGTCACTCTAGCGGTCGGTCTGAGAGGTTGTCAAGCAGGTGCAATGCCGGCTGTTAACGTCGCGCAAACCAATCGATTGCCTTATAAGATCCACCATCAGGAACATAATCGTCGGATTATTTCATCCAAAGCAGGGGAACATGATCAGCAGGGACTGGTAAGCAGCCAGAGGGAAGGACGAGGCAAAAGGTCTGAAGCTCTTTGGGAACAAACAATGAACGGCTGGT
Source organism: Pyrinomonadaceae bacterium (assembly GCA_039933315.1). Taxonomy (GTDB): domain Bacteria; phylum Acidobacteriota; class Blastocatellia; order Pyrinomonadales; family Pyrinomonadaceae; genus DASXRU01. The sequence goes on along the minus strand of JBDTOI010000132.1, from coordinate 1,034 downwards.
GTCTAAACACGCGACTGTCCGGGAAACGGGTTATTTGCTCTATTTTTAAGTTTCCTGGCCCCAGGGGTACCGAGTGAGCTACGGAGAGCAAATCGCGCTCCGCGGGCATGGGAGCTTGGAGGAGGTTGCCCCGGCAACCCTGGTCGATGTTCGTCCGGCGGTTGATGAGCAGTTCCTTGAAAGATTAAAGCGGGGGGACACGGCGGCGTTTGATTGCCTGGTGAAGGAGCGCTCAGGAGATGTCTATGCTCTCCTCTATCGCCTGACCGAAGACGCGGAAGAAGCGCGCGATTTAACTCAGGAGACTTTCCTGCGCGCTTTTCAGAGTATTAGCCGTTTTCGCGGCGACGCTGATTTGAAAACCTGGATTTACCGGATAGCGATTAATCAGGCACGTAATCGCTGGCGCTGGTGGCGCCGTCGTCGTCGCGATGTGCACGTTTCACTCGACGCGACGAGCAGTCAATCTGATCAGACTGTAGGCTCCAGATTGCCGGCCAGCGAGGCGGATCCGGAGCAAGAGACCCTGGCGCATGAACGCGAAACGGTTTTACGTACGGCGTTAAATAGTCTGGGTCAGTCTTATCGCGAAGCCGTAATTCTGCGGGACGTTGAAGGATTTAGTTATGAAGAAATTGCGACCACTCTGGAAATCAGTATTGGTACGGTGAAATCCAGGTTGTCGCGGGGTCGCCTTGAGCTGCGCCGAAAGCTCACCGGATCTTTGTAAAACATTGCCGATTTCCGATTGCCGATTGAAAGAACGGTAACGGCAAGAATCAAATCGGAAATTGACAATCGGAAATCGGAAATGCCCGATGGTTGGCCTGCCCCGGCTTCACAAAACTCGGTGCCAAAAGGGTCGAAGTGACGAACGGTTTAGAATGAGACGAAGCCAGTGGCGGTGCGAGCGATTTGAAAACGTGGCCAGCAACAACCCGTTTAGTTTCGCTCTGACGATCGCAAAGGATCGTCGAGTACTGAGCCGGAGTTGCTTCCTTCAAAAAAGGGAGCAGCCGGGGTCGGCGAACCAT
>JBDTOI010000131.1:0-11200 GCA_039933315.1 Pyrinomonadaceae bacterium | reverse complement strand
CTACTCCATATCCGCGATGCCGATGATGGGCTGATGCAGCATTGTGATCTCCGCTGAGTTGCCCATGTAGCTGCGGGCCATGGCGATGGCCTCCGTCAAATTATCGGCGCGATCCCAGCCCAGCATAGCCGGTACATGTGCGTTTTCGGCTCCCGCCGCGATTACCTTGCCCACGTGCTGGCGGCCGTTCTCGGCCCAGTACCACATGAAAAACGGATGAGCGCCATGATAGGCGTTGCCGCGCCGGTACATCTCAACGTAGCTGGGATTGTTGGCAAACTCCCGCTCGTACTTATCCCGCAACACGAACGCGTCACGCGTCTCCGGCAGCAGCCGATTGAAAAACTCAATGTAGCTGGGATGAAAGGCGTGATCGAACTGGTCGTAACACGGGTGATGAACGATCAGCACGCCGCCCTTCTTCAGCAATGGCTTGTTGCGATAGAAGTTGAAGTGATAGCCGAGCCCCATCACCTGGACAAGTATTGGATTCAGAATCGAGTAAACGTTGTATGGGGAAATGTCAGGGATACCGGTGATTAGAATGTCGCACTGGCCGCGCACGGGAATCGCATATTGCGCAAAACCCTTCTCAATAATCTTTTCATGGACAGGTTCGGTTTTCCCGGCATGGCAGGCAATCATTTCGTACTGCGCCGGCTTTGAATGGAGGAGTTTGCGCCGGGCCCCGCGCGGCAACTTGCTCATGGTGTAGCGCATGGCTTCGAATTTCATGCGATCAAAGGCCGTAAAGTCGTCCTCATTCTTCAAAAGGAAATCCATATCGCCTTTGTACATGCGATTGTTGATTGCCGTTTCGATGTGAAAGACGTTTACGTGCTCGTCCACCAGTTTCCCCAGCCTGGTGCATTTCTTGTTCAACTCGGACCGGGCCGGATCCATGTAGCTATCGGAATCGCGTATCGTCTGCGGCTCGTGATGCGCGCGCAGAGATTCGTAATCACAAAGCCCTACGGCTACGGATTTATGGCCGCCGTCCATGGGTACCAAATTGATGTTGCAGTAAATAAGCAGATCGCTTTCGGCGGCGCGGCGATTGAGCGACAAGGGTTCTTTGTGCTTCGTCTCGCCAATCTTCAACATGCCGTCAGTCCACTCGGCGTCATGGTTGTAGTACCGGTCGGGATAGTACGCGTCAAAGATCCGGGAGCCCGCCATGCGCTTCATTTCCCATTCCGTCATCTTCCGGTGCAGGGAATTGGCGATGATGATGTGAATGTCATCAACCCCGTGACCCGTCAGCATGTCGCAGACAATCTCAAGCATCGTCTGGCGAATATCCGGTGTGGCCATTGGTGGCAGGGGCAAACTAATGTCGTCGACTGCGATGGTGACTTTCATGCCCGGATAGAGCTGCGCAAAGAGGGGGTCGCTGTCGAGCGGATGGTTCAGCGCGTAGCGAATGGCCGCTTCGCGATTCGGCAAACCTTTGAGAGGCGCATTCGGATAAATAACGCGCGTGCCGATGGGTAAGTCCTCGAGAATAAAGTCTTCGCCCGAGGGAATTATGCGCGGCGCACTATCGCTGTCGATGTAAACGATCGATTCGTGTGTTTTGCGTCTTAGTTGTAATGGCATGAATTATTTAGCCGCGGATTAACGCGGATGCTCGCTGATAAGAAAAATGAATCCGCGTAGATCCGCGTTCACCTGCGGCGTCATTTCAGATTCAAAATCGGCCAATCGTGGTGCAGCGCCGTTTGCCGGAGCCGCATGTCGGGATTAACGGCCGCCGGATGGCCCACGATCGACAGCATCGGCAAATCACTCATACTGTCAGAATAGGCAAACGAATCGCTCAGGCTTATTCCTTCGCGCTCGGCAAATATTCGGATCCACGACGCCTTGGTGGCAGCGGCTAGCACGGGCGGCAGCAACCTGCCGGTGGCAATGCCGTTGACGAACTCCAAACGGTTCGCGGCGTAGTCTTCAATTCCCAGGTATTCCATTAACGGCTTGACGGAAATATCCAGCGCCCCGGTGACAACCACCTGGCGCATACCGAGGCTTCGCGCCTTCTCAATTAGTTCGAAGGTGCCTGGGAAAACAGCCGGCTTCAGTACCTTCTCAAACAGATCATCGGCAAAGAAACGCAGACGGTCCTCCGACTCGCCCTTGTAACGGGTGAAGAAGAGGTCGTTGAAAACTTTTCGGCTATACTGGTCGGTGACAGCGAATAATGGCAGGCTGAGAATGGTGGCCGCGCTCTTCTTGAAGCTGCGAAAGAGACTGGGCTGGTTGCGGGCATAGTAGCCCAGCGTATGGACCAGGTTGGTACTTACCAGCGTCCCCTCTAAATCGTAGAATACAGCGGCGGCCACTCGGCGTACTCCTTCGGAGAAATCGCAGTTGCTCTCGGATCGACTGATTTGTTCTGAGCTACAGGCGAGAGATATTAACCCATTTTGTGCTTTTTGGTTAGCTTCATTTGAGGGTGTATGAAGACGCCAGACAATTGGACTCCCAAGAGACAGTAATTTCGACAAAATCCTATGAAAGCCCAGTGTTTTGCCAAGTGTGCCGCCTTGTCGTTGATGCTGATTGCGAGCTCGGCGTGCCGGAAACAGGCCGTAACCCCGGAGCAAACGCAGGCTTTGGATCTGAAAGCGGCGGTGGCGAAGACGGAGCAGGCCGACGCTTTGTACGATGAGCGGGAAGACCTGGCCAAAGTACGCGAGGGACTGACGCTACTTCGGCAGGCCCAGATCGAGGACGCTGGGAGTTACGAAGTCGCATGGCGGCTGGCAAAGTTTAATTACCACCTTGGCGCACACACGCCGGACACCAACGAGAGTTACAAGTCTTTCCGCGAAGGCATAGATGCCGGAAAAAAGGCAGTAGCTTTTCAACCGAATAAGCCGGAGGGCCATTTCTGGTTAGGCGCAAACTACGGCGGCAATGCGCGGGTCAGCACGCTGGCCGGGCTCACCGACTTCGATGATATACGCCAGGAAATGGAAGCAGTGCTAAAGATAGATGAAGGGTTCCAGGGCGGCAGCGCCTACATGGCTTTGGGCCAACTCTACCTCGAAGCGCCGCGGTTGTTGGGAGGAGACGTGACGAAGGCGATCGAGCTTTTGGAAAAGGGAAAGCGAGTAGGACCGGCGAATGGGCTGCTGCGACTGCGCCTGGCCGAGGCCTACCATGCCGTCAAGCGCGATGCGGACGCGCGCAGGGAACTGAACGAATTGTTTTCCTTGACGCCCACCAAAGGTTTTGAGCCGGAATACAAAGAGGCAGTGAATGAAGGCCACAAGCTAATGGAGAAGTTGCGGTGAAATTGTAGGGGCGGCACTCCGTGGCCGCCCCTTCTTCCGGAGAATCGCCAGAGAATCGCCTGCGAAATCGCTTTCAAACTAAGAGAGGGGCGGCCACGGAGTGCCGCCCCTACAATGTTATACCGGCCTGCAGATAGGGGAAGGGGACGTGCTCTGCTTCGCGTCCGGCGTTGCGAAGGACGTCCAGCATGCGTTTTGCTCCGACGTAGTTTAGGGAGTGGACCACGATCGTGGCGTTCGGCTGTCGTTCAGGATGCGCCGCCAGCCACGCTGCGATAGCGTAGCCCGTAGCCTCATCATCATGGGCATCGGAATAGTAGTGTTCCTCCGTAAGGTCGTGGTCCAGCAGGATCGCCTCGTAGTCATGTTTCTCCAGCCACTCGATAGCCTGTTGAATGTCGCAGGTCATATCGTGTTTACGATTAGCGAACTGTTGCTGAAACCAGTAGCAACGGACCTCGTCATCTTCAAGAATCAAAACCCTACCTGATTGGCCACTCTTCATATGATCAGATTATGGTCGAGGCGTGGTAGCACTGGCCTTTCTCAATTCCTCCAGCGTGCGCCGGCATTGATCCAGCTTCTGCCCCGCTTCTCCAAGTTTTCCCTGGGCTGTCAGACGCTGATATTCCTCGAACTCCTGAATTGCCCGGTTGATTAGCTGCTGGGTGTTCTGAGTCGGAGTTGGTTTAGGCGCGAGTGTAGGCGACGGTTGCGCGCCGGCCGGGCCTGGTTTGCTCTCTTCTGGTCCAGTGGCCGCCGGCGCCTGACTGGCATCGCCAAAGAGGCTGCGCATGGCTTCGTCAAAGTTCAATCCGTAACCCAAACGCTCCTGGGTTGCGAGCACTACCAGACGCAGTTCCGGCATAGGGCTGCGCTCCGCCTGTAAGTAGACCGGCTCGACGTACAACAGCGAACGTCCCACGGGGATTACCAGGAGGTGCCCACGCAAAACTCTCGAGCCCTGCTGGTTCCATAGACTGAATTGGGCCGAGAGCTGCGCGTTCTGGTCGATGCGAGCTTCGATCTGCAGTGGCCCGTCTATCAAACGCGACTTGGGAAAGTTGTAAACCAGCAGCTTGCCGTAATTCTCGCCGTCGCAGCGGCCGGCCATCCAGCCGATCATGTTGTTTCGGTTGGCCGGAGTGAAGGGCAAAATGATCACAAACTCGTTGCTGATATCTTCGCCCGGCAACTGCATCAACACATAATAGGGATCAATCGGCGCGCCCTGTTTCTTGTTTTGATCGTCCACACTTGCTTGCTGGGCAATGCTCCAAACGTCCTCCCGCTGGAAAAAGACTTTGGAGCTTTGCGTGTGATACAAACCGTAAACTTCGCCCTGGACTTTAATTAAGGTTTCCGGATAACGGACGTGCGCGCGCAGGTCCTGAGGCATCTGGCTGGCATCCTGAAACAAGTTGGGAAAGATAGAGCGATAGGTGGCAATGATTGGATCCTGCGGATCAAAAACATAGAAACTGGTGGTGCCGTTGTAGGCATCGATGACTACCTTGACGCTGTTGCGTATGTAATTGGCGGTGTCGCTTCCCACCCGGTGGTGACGTGAATAGGGATAGTTCGAAGACTCTGTGAAAGCATCTATCATCCAGAAGAGGCGTCCGTCGCCGCTGACGACCATGTAGGGATCATCGTCATAGATCAGGAAGGGAGCCACCCCGTTCACAATCTCACGTATGTTGCGATGAATTAATACGCGGCTATCCGGCGTGGGCTCGTCAGAGAAGGGAAGATTCGTAAGATCGCCCAGCGCCCAGGCCAGCAACATGCGGCGCAGGCCCCCGCCGAGCGGTATGCCGCCGGAGCCTTCATAGCTGGTGTAAGTAGTGGCTTCTCCCTGCGGAAAATCAAATTCTTTCTGCTTCGTCCGGACATAGACATCGGTGTTTGTTTCCTGCCCGAAATAAATCTGCGGCCGCGTAACTTTAATATCCGGCGCTTTGAATTCGATGGGCATGTTCGAAAGCACGAACTGCGGCATGCCTTCCGGCGTGAAGCCGTTTGAAGTGTTCATGGTCACGCCGTAGCCATGCGTGTAGATCAGCTTTTCGTTAATCCAATTGCGTGAAGATTCCGGCAATTTGGTGGTATCCATTTCGCGCGCTGCCACCATCATCTGCCGTTGCTGGCCACCCAGGCCATAGCGGTCCACGTCGACATCAGGAAAATCGTAGTAGGTGCGAATCGCCTGAGTCTGTTTCAGGGTATCCTTCAGCGCGCGCCAGTCCCAGAGGCGAATATTATCGAGCGTGGGACGGTTAGCCCCCAGGTTGAGGGCTTCCACAGAGTTCTCCGCCTCAAACTCACGCAACTCGATCCCCTCGATGCCAAACGCGCGCCGCGTGGCGGCAATGTTGTACTCAATGTAGGGCGTCTCTCGCCCGAGCTCGTTCGGCTTAACAATAAAATTCGTTACATATGCCGGGATCAGCACGATGCCGATGGTGTAGACAACTACGGGTATCGCTAACGCCAGCAGCACCAAACGCACGCGTTGTTTTGTCAACGCATTCACAATGATGATTAACGCGGCCACTACCAGGCTGCCAATAACAAAGAGCAGGCCGGGAAGCAGGAAGTGGGCCTCCATGTACGTGACGCCCGAGAATGTCTGGTGGTCTTCCCACAGGTATGGATAGCGTGAAAGGAAAACGCGCCAGCCCAGCAGGAGTAAGAATGCGGCCAGCGGCAGCGAAACCGCCTTGATACTTATGTTGCGCGCTGTCTGCCTGGCGGCGAGGCGCCCGGGCTCCTGCATGTTTGCCAGGGCCGCGTAACCGATGGCCGCACACATAAGCACAAAGGCCATCAGCAAGAGCCACCAGCTGATCAATTGATGCACGGGCAGCGTGAACAGATAAAAGCCGAGCGACTTATTAAATATCGGATCGGTGATGCTGGTTTGCGCCTGGTGGGTGTACAGCGCGAACTGCCGCCAGTTTGCCCGCATACTGAAGCCAAAAAGTAGTCCAAAGCCAACGGCTACCAGCCAGGCAGCGGGTCGCAAAAAACGCGCGGGAGCGATACTGACCGGCTGATTGTTCACCATGATGGTGCGCCGCTCCATGGCGTAGGCGCGGAAAGCACGTTCCAGCATCCAAAATCCAGCCCGCAGAATTACGATCGTCAGCGCGGCGAAGACCACGAACAGGATCACCTTCGTGCGAAAGATATACCAGTAGACGGGAGCGTATCCGAGCGAGTTAAACCAGAGTGCAGACAGGTAAATCGCGAGGGAGCGGCTGGCTACAATCAGCAGGGGGATAATTGCGAGCAGGACCCATCGTTTCCAACGCCGGCGGCGAGGTCGATCGGGCGGACCAACATCAATGACTTCGTCATCGAGATCATGCGGAATGCGTTCGCTCATGCGCCTTAGCATACGCTGGACTACTGTTAACGCAAACTGTCGGTCCGCGCGCAAGCGGTAGGCACGTTGGATCGCGAAGAAAGCAATCTCATTAGCACCTGACTTCAGTCAGGTGACCATAAGCCATTTTTTGATTCTTAAACCGTTTTAACGGTTTATTGGTGAAACCGTTGAAACGGTTAGCGAAATCTCGTAACCGCATATCCCCGCACTGAAGTGCGGTGCTAATGAGATGCGTCAAACTCCACCAGTAGCCAGAGTCCGACTACCTTGGCCGCCGCTGTTCGTCAGTGTTAGACTCAGGCCGGTCAACGAAAAACAATGCTAGCACCCGAATCAGTTTTGCAAGGACGGTACCGGATTGTGGGACCGCTCGGCGAGGGCGGCATGGGCGCAGTGTATGAAGCCGTCGATGAACGCCTGGATACTATAGTTGCGCTGAAGGAGACCCTGTTTACCGACGAACGTCTGCGCAAGCAGTTTGAGCGCGAGGCCAGGTTGCTGGCCCGGCTCCATCACCAGGCGTTACCGCGCGTCAGCGATCACTTCAACGAAGGCGAAGGCCAGTTTCTGGTGATGCAGTTTGTCGCCGGCGAAGATCTTCAAGCCATGCTGACGCACCGCAACGGCCCATTCCCTGCGGCTGAAGTGCTCAAGTGGGCCGATCAATTGCTGGACGCGCTTGATTACCTGCACACGCAGGATCCGCAAATAATCCATCGCGACATCAAGCCGCAGAACCTGAAGCTAACGGCCCGGGGACAGATCGTTTTGCTCGACTTCGGCCTGGCGAAGGGTTCGGCCGGACAAATGTCCATGGTGACAACGTCGGCCAGCATCTTCGGTTACACGCCCAACTATGCGCCGTTGGAGCAGGTGCAGGGACTGGGTACTGATGGTAGGAGCGACTTGTATTCTTTGGCGGCCACGATTTACCACCTGACTACGGGGATGAAGCCGCCCGATGCTTTAAGCCGCGCCGCTTCGCTTGTCAACGGACAGCCTGATCCGCTAAAGCCGGCGAATGAGGTGGCAGGGCAAATCAGTCCCGCGGTGGGAGCGGTGCTGGCAAAAGCAATGGCCCAGAATCGGGAACAGCGTTACCCTTCCGCGGCCGAGATGCGCGAGGCGTTGCGCACCGCAGCTGATTCTGCAGCGACAGTGACCGGCGTCGAAAATGCCACCATTCTGATGTCCGGTGGAGCAACCGGCGGAATTCCCGGTGGAATGGCAAGCACCGCCGCATCCGAGCACCTAACGGCTCTAATCAGCGAGAGGCACGCGGTCATGCCCACCGCACGCCAACCCGCTGTTACCGAGACAGTAACCAGAGTGCATGTCCCTGAGTCGAAGGGAACGTCGGCGGGCTGGAAGGCTGCGATTGCCGCTGTGGTGCTGCTCGCGTGTGCGGGAATATTTTATGGCTATCGCGTGATCAGCAATCGCGCGGTATCAACTGCAGCACCTGCCACAGGATCGCCCCCCGGTACCGGGGCAACGCCACAACCAGCGACGGAGTCGTCTGGCGTTCAGCCGGCGTTAGAAAATCCAAAGGACACGAACAACCCGAACCCAGAGGTGGAGCCGCGAAATCAATCCGCCACTCGCCGCAGCGCTCCTGCGAAAGAGCCTACGCCAAAGCGACCGGAAAGTGGCGGTCGCCAGTCGGTCATAGTGCAGACGGAAGCTCCCCGCACGCCTGCCACTCCAAATGAAGGCGGCAGCGGCCGCAGCGGAAACGAGATCGAGTTGCCAAATCCGCCAAACCCAAACGTTCAACTCGGGCGAGATCGAAGAATGCCAGGCGGCGGCACACTGAGGACCCTCCCCGATGGCACACAGATCCTGACGCAACCCGACGGCACCAGAATAGTTAGGCGACCTAACGGCGGCACGCGGGTGTTCGGGCCCGGTGAAAGACTTAATCAAAGACCGAATCGAAGACGACTCCCGCAGTAACATTCGTCCGCTGCCGTCGGTGTCAAGCATCAACGCATTGCCTTCTGGTTTAGTCACCCTTTCAACAAACGGAGTTTATGTCGATGAAAATCCGAACCCGGTATTTCAGCGCGATCTTGATCAGCGCTCTGGCAATTGTTTTCCTGGGAGGGCCGCTACGGCCCGCGAGCAGCAGGGCGGAAACGCCGCCGGTGTCCGTCATCCGGGTGGCCCCGCCGGCGCCAGTATTCGACGAAGCGAAGCGATTGGCTGAACTGAGTGAACGACGCGCGCGCGTAGGCAAGACCATCGGGCCAAAAGCAGTCATGGTTTTGTTCAGCGCCGAGCCGCGCGTCTACACCAACGACGTGGATTATGAATTTCGCCAGGAGAACAATCTTTACTATTTGACGAATCTGAAACAGCGAGGCGCCACCCTGGTATTGCTGCCTGGCAACCCACAGATGCCGGAGCTGCTGTTCCTGCCGCGCCGGAATGCGCGCCTGGAAACATGGACGGGGCACATGTATAGCGTGGAGGAAGCGAGGAGAGTCTCTGGCGTAAAAGAAATCTGGGAGGCCAGTGAGTTTGAGCCTTTCATGGCGGCGCTGGCTGCGCGCCAAGCCTACCGTCCGAAGGAGCAGCCGGCCGCGGAAGGCATCGGCCTGACGCCAACGATCGACAGCAGTGCCGTGGCGCGCGGTCTTGAATCCTTATACGCCACCGCCGGTAAGGGTGAGGCCGAACTTTACCTGCTGGCTCCGCAGGGCGCCGAAAGCCGTGAGTATCGACAGGAACAGGCGTTTGCCGCGCGGGCCAGGTCAGTCAACAACCTCATCGTCAAAAGTGCCTTCCCCATCTTTACCGAGATGCGGCTGCGCAAATCGCCCATGGAGTTGGCGCTGATGCAGCATGCCATCGACATCACCATTGAGGCGCACCAGCGGGCGCAGGCTATGGCCCACCGGGCGCGTTGGGAATACGAAGTTGATGCTGAAGTTATCTACACCTACAAGCGACGCAACGCCGACCACTGGGGTTATCCGTCGATCGTGGGATGCGGGCCAAATGCCACGACGCTCCATTACCAGGAGTCGCAGGCGCCGGTAAATGCAGGCGAGCTTTTACTGATGGATGTCGGCGCTGAGTATGGTCACTACACGGCTGATGTCACGCGCACGTTTCCCGTTAACGGGAAGTTCAGCCCGGCCCAGGCAGAGATTTATCAGATCGTTTACGACGCTCAGGAGGCCGCGGCGAAAGCCACACGGCCAGGCGCCAGCCTGCAGGTGGTCCACAACGCAGCGCGTGAGGTTATCAAGGATGGTCTACTGCGATTGGGACTAATTACCGATCGCAACTCGCAACAGGATCGCATCTGGTTCATGCATGGCACGTCGCACTGGCTCGGTATGAACGTGCACGATGTAGGTGGTGGGGCGAGATTTGAGCCCGGTATGGTTTTTACCAACGAGCCCGGGATCTACATACGTCCGGATGCCCTGGACAATTTGCCCAGGACACCTGAGAACGAGAAGTTCATCGCCGCCGTGCGCCCGGCATTTGAGAAATACAAAGGCATGGGGGTAAGGATTGAGGACGACATGCTGGTTACGGCCGACGGCGTGAAATGGATGACGGAAGCTTTGCCCCGCAGCATTGCCGACATCGAAGCATTTATCGCCAAGGCCCGCCGGGAACCAATTCGCTGATCCTTTCGTGAAATAGCCCGGAACTTCAAAACTTTATAAGCCACAGATTTACGCGGATATACACGGATCAAAACTCATTTCTGCTTGTCCGTGTTTATCTGCGTAAATCTGCGGCTGGTTTTCCTTTTAGATTCCCCGAATGACGTTGCGGATGAAACCGTGTTTGGGTGGTGGGTCGCCTGGCTGGGTTTGAGCTTCCGCTTCCAGGGCGGAGAAGAACTGGGAGAGCATCATCCTGGCCGCGCCCTGGATCATCCTTTGGCCCACGCCGGCTATTGAGCCGCCTATTTGAACATCGCCGGTGTATTTGATCACCGTGCCTTCGTCGCTCTCGACCAAATCGAGATCACCGGTGCCTTTCAGAAACCCGGGCCCGCCTTTACCTTCAACTACGATGCGGTAGTGTTCCGGGGGGCGCATGTCTTCCAAACGCACGGTGCTTTGAAATTCGCCTTTAATGGACCCGACGCCGGCGCGCAGAGTCGCCGCATAAGTATTCTCCCCAATGAGCTCGAGCTTTTCACAGCCGGGAATACAGCGTTGCAGCACTTCCGGATCGATCAGAGCTTGATAGACCCGCTCGCGAGGCGCGCGCAATGTTTGAGTACCTTCAATTTTCATAAAGTGGCACAGACTTCAGTCTGTGAATCGACTTTGGATGCTCCTCAGATAAAGCGAAAAAGTCGCGGTTCAGTTTAATTTGGAGTGCGGTGGCAAGCGGAGCGCGACACCGCTTTGGATAGGCCAGTAAGCATTTCCTCAGACGAAAGATACTTGAGAGTTTAGGTGGCGCTTGAATGGTAGAAAACTGGCCAATCCAAAAGCGCCGTCGCCGCTTCGCTCTGCCGGCGCACTCCAAA
>JBDTOI010000130.1:0-11319 GCA_039933315.1 Pyrinomonadaceae bacterium | reverse complement strand
TGTGAAGCTGCCGTACGGGTACGCGAGCAGTAAGCAGTAGGCAGAACGAAAGCGAGCCGCAGATTTGCGCGGATAAACGCAGATGGAAACAAACGAGGGGAGTAACCTGGTTCCCAGAATCTGCGTTATCCGTGTTCATCTGTGGCCATTTTTGGCGATGGGTAGCGTGCGGCTGCGCCAACGTGGATTCCTTTCGTTCCTAAGATCCGCCAATCCAAAGCGGCGTCGCGCTACGCTTGCCGCCGCACTCCAAATAAGTTTTTTCGCCCTGACCTTTCTCGCCGGCGGAGTGTGCTCGGCGCAAAATCCGGAGCTGGTCGTGCAAACGGGACACTCTGGTTGGATTTACTCCGTGGCCTTCAGTCCCGATGGTAAGCTGCTGGCGAGTGGCAGCGGTGATCAAACAATCAAGCTTTGGGACGTTGCCACGGGCACAGAGCTGCGCTCGCTCAGAGGACATACTTACAATGTCGAGTCCATCGCCTTCAGTTGGGATGGCAAGCTCCTGGTGAGTCTGAGTGGCGGCAATGAGATTAAGGTTTGGAATGCCTCCGAAGGTAGTCTGAGACATACCTTCAAGCCCTCCGATTACGTCAACTCAATTGCGATTAGCCCTGACGGTCACACGATTGCCGGGGGAGATAATCGTGGTCGAGTCAAACTATGGGACATCCTGGATGGCCGTGAGTTGCGCGCTCTTGAGGGGCCGGCCCCCCGCATCAACTCCGTCGCTTTCAGTGCCGATGGCAGATTCCTGGTTGGCGGGGGTGACGAAGCCACGATTACACTTTGGGACGCCAAAAGCGGTGCCGTCCTTCACACGATGAAAGACCGATCTTATGGAGTCAACACAGTAGCCTTTAGTCCCGACAGTCAGACCGTGGCCACCGGCTCTTTTGGCGAAGTCCGGCTTTGGGATGCGAACACCGGTCTTGAAGTGCGCACTTTCCGGGAGCACGCCAGCCACATAAGGGCCGTTGCCTTCAGCTCCGATGGCAAGACACTGGCGAGCGCCAATTACCTCGGGACAATCAAACTGTGGGATGCCGGCACCGGCGCCGAATTACGCACGCTCGTCGGGCATGCTTCGGAGGTTCGATCCGTCGCCTTCAGTCCTGACGGAAGAAGCCTGGCTAGCGGGGCCACCGATCAGACCATCAGGTTCTGGGACACTACGAGCGGCTCAGAACTGCGTACCCTCACCGGACATTCGACTGCCGTTTTTTCGGTGGCGTTCAGTCGTAAGGGAAGGACGATGCTGGCTGGTTCGATAGATCATACGGTCAAATTATGGGACCTGACGACTGGAGAACTGCGCACCCTGGACGGCCATGCCGCCGAGATACTCTCGCTCGCTTTTAGTCCCGACGGACGCATTCTCGCCAGCGGCGGCGCTGACGACAGCATAAAATTGTGGGACGTAAACAACGGAGCAAAGCTTCATGACCTGGCGTGGCATTCGACGGTAGTCGGATCGGTCACCTTCAGTCCTGATGGAAAGATCATCGCCGGTGGTAGTGACGATCACAAGATCAAACTCTGGAATGTGATCACCGGAGCAGAACTTCACAATCTCAAAGGTCATGACAACAGCGTCAACTCAGTCGCTTTCAGCCCTGACGGCAAGATCCTTGCTACCGGAAGCTACAAAGAAGTGAAGCTGTGGAGTACGGAGACGGGCAACGAACTGCGCAAACTCCCAGGCCATTTTAATAACGTAAACAATCTGCTCTTTAGTCCTGATGGTAAGACGCTCGCCAGTGACAGCTCGTTTGAGCTCTACCTTTGGGATGTGACTACGGGCAGGAAGCTTCGTACCTTCAGGGCCGGCAATAATAAGATCTGCACGTTCAGTCCTGACAGCAAAAGGATCTTTAGTGGCGCCTTGTATAGCGACATCGTCGAATGGGACGTCGAAACCGGGGCCGAGCTGCAGCGGTTCAAAGGGCATACCTTCGCTCCCCTGTCCGTCTCCTTTAGCCCTGACGGTAAGATCATGGCTAGCGGAAGTGTCGATAGCACGATCAAGCTGTGGGATGTCGGCACGGGTACAGAGTTGCACACTCTGTCAGGGCATTCGGGCCGGGTGGAAACTGTCTCGTTCAGCTCTGACGGTAAGATATTGATCAGCGGCAGTGACGACAGAATGATTAAGCTCTGGAACTCGTCCACGGGCGACGAGCTTCTGACGCAGGTTGTGCTTGACGAGCACGACTGGGCAGTAGTAACCCCTGATGGTTTGTTTGACGGCTCTGCCGCAGCCTGGAGGCGAATCATCTGGCGTTTCAAAAGCGGGGCCAATGATTTCGTTCCCCTTGAGGTGTTCTTTAACGAGTTCTTTTACCCCGAGCTGCTGCCGGACATCATGGCGGGCAAGCGGCCCAAAGCAAGTCAGAACATTTCCCAAAAAGACCGCCGTCAGCCGAAGGTCGATATGGCGCCGGCCGGCTCCCGAACGCCCTCCGGCGCAAACATGACCGCTCAACGTGAAATCGGGATAAGACTCGATGTTTCCGAAGCTGCAGAAAATGAGGAATACAAGAGCGGTAGCGGCGCCAGGGACATTCGTCTGTTTCGCAATGGCTCACTCGTGAAGGTTTGGCGTGGTGATGCCTTTACGTTGGGCGCTAAGGATGGCTGCAAGCAGGAAAGCAGGGGTAAGGTAGTTTGCGTAGCGACGGTGCCGGTCGTTGCCGGTGAAAATCGGCTGATAGCCTATGCTTTCAATCGCGACGGGATTAAAAGCGGGGATGCCAGGTTGACACTCACGGGGGCAGGCAGTTTGAGGCGCGCGAGCACGCTCTACGTTCTTGCGGTCGGCGTCGGCCAGTACGCCAATTCTGACTACAACCTGAACTATGCGGCGAACGATGCGAAAGACTTTGCCGCCGAAGTGCGCAATCAACAGAAGAAGTTGTCGCGCTTCGAGCGCGTTGAGGTGATAGAGCTGCTGGATCAAGATGGGAAGAAGACCAATATACTTGCCGAGATGAAGCAGCTTGCCGGGAAGGTGCAGCCGGAAGACGTCGTGGTGGTCTATTTCTCAGGGCATGGCACGGCGGAGAAGGATCGTTTTTATCTCATTCCGTATGACATCGGTTACCTGGGGTCGCGCAGGGACCTGGGTCCCGAGGGATTGCGGACGATTCTCACTCACAGCGTCTCGGACCTTGAGCTGGAAGAAGCGTTCCAGCGCCTCGATGCCGCGCAACTCCTGCTGGTGATTGACGCCTGCAACAGCGGACAGGCGCTTGAGTCTGAAGAAAAGAGGCGTGGCCCGATGAACAGCAAGGGGCTGGCCCAACTGGCCTACGAAAAGGGTATGTACATTCTTGCGGCGTCCCAGAGCTACGAGGTCGCGTTTGAATCCGCGACCCTGCAACACAGTTATCTGACGTACGCGTTGGTTGAGGGCGGCCTGAAGACGGCGGCCGCGGACAAAGAACCTACGGACGGGGAAGTGACGCTGAGGGAGTGGTTAGGCTATGCGACACGGGAAGTGCCGCGTTTGCGAAGAGAGAGAGTTGAGCGAACGGCAAAGAAAGAGATGGTAGAGCGCGGACCTGAAGAGCGACAAAAGGTACAACAGCCACGCCTTTTCTATCGCCGGGAGCCTGACCCCTGGCCGCTAATCGTCGCCAGGCCAGGAATAGAAGCCCGACCGTGAGGGAGGCCCGTTTATTGGATGCGACTTTCGGGAGCCCTCGCTGACGGTCGGGCTTTTGTCGAGGCGAGCCTCAACTGACGGGTTTGTGGCAGGGGAGGCAGTCGGCTGAACCGGGAGCCTTTCCCTTCAGCGCGGGTCTGGCGGCGATCGCTTTATCGTGGCAAGTGTTGCAGTTCATGTGGTAAGCCACTTCATTCGTAAGCTTGGTCGGCGTGGTCTTGCCTTCATATGTCACCGCCGGAAGCGGCGCGCTATCATCACCCGCTTGCAGGTGACAGACGCGGCAGGATTTGACCGGTTTGGCATCGGCGGCGGCTAGCGATGCCGCGGTAAGTGCAACCGGACGTTCAGAAGTTTTCAGAGGCGCCTTCAGGTTGGCCGCCGGCTGATCGGTGTGGTGGCACTCCACGCACGGAATGATGGCCTTGCCGTCGATTGTATAGTTCTTGTTTGAATGATTCTCGTGGTTAAAGGGCGCCTCACCGTACTTGTCTGACTGGCTGTCTTTTCCGAGGACGACTTCCTTCGGCTGGGTCTTGCTCTCTTTAGGCATGTCCTGGCCGGTCGTGAATGCTGAATTACTTCCCACCACCATCACAGCGGCACACCCAAGCGCGATCACAATCAATAGTTTTCTCATCGATCGACCTCAAATTGAAATTAGGAGAAGCACTACAGAACAACTGGGGAGGGAATCAACGCGCTCCAATCTTAGTTAGCCATTCGGAACCTGTCAAACTTCCGACCTATTTACGAGGCAAATACGAGCCACAGATTTACACGGATAACACGGATAGGAGGGAAAGAGAAAGGGGGCAATTGATCTTTTGCGCAAGCCGGTGAACCATTACAAATTAGGATCTGATGTTCTTCTATTTATCCGTGTCAACCCGCGTTAATCTGTGGCTTATTACTCGTTCACATCGGCATCTTGAAGCTGGCGGACATATGGCAGCGGCGGCAGTCCTTGAATGCCAGGTCGCCACCAAAAGATCGCCTGCCGTTATGACACGTGAGACAACTCTGGCCGCGCGTTGTCGCAAAATGTTCCGCCGCAGTGGGGGAACTCACTTGCCGCGACTGCGGCGCTCCCGCGCTCAATGAATGACAATCAGAGCAACCAAGCCGCTGCGGAGTGCCGTGCTTTGCATGACTGAAAGCGTAACGAAACGCCCGCGCGTTAATCGTCGTCCGCGAGTAAGGTCTCTGGTCGTGACAGACGCCGCATGAAGCGATCTCGCTACCGGAAGATGATTTACTGTCCGGCGTGTGACAGGAATAACACTGATTATGCGCGGGCAGACTTGCCGGAATACTTAGCGCAGCGGCCCGAGTTCTAACACGGCTGTGACAGGCCAGACAGCCGCTCGCGGGCCGCGCCGAACCATTCATATGTTGCGCGTGATCAAATTTCACATTGAAACTTTCGTTGAACCTGGCAGGAAAAGCTTTCAGCGGCGGATTTGAGCTATTGACGTCCGTATGGCAAATCACGCACATCGGCACATTCGGCGTCACAAACTGCGCCAGGTGACAACTGGTGCAGGCCTTATGGCCCGGGAATCGCGGCGTCGCGGAGTTATCGCTGCGCTGGTGACAGGCGTTGCAGGCTTGCGACGCGTGCCGCTGGCTCGAATGTTTGAAGGTTGAATAGTCGAGCGCCGGATCCTGGGGCGAGGCGCCGGAGCGGAGCGAACTGCGAAGCGGCCCGGGTGTCTTGCCTGTGAATGCGGCGCGGGTCATACTCGCCACCGCAACGCAAAGGAAGAAAAGAACGGCAGTAACCGACGCCACTGCAACCCAGTTACTGGAAGACTTAAAGAGCCGCAGCATAATTGGTGCGGGGGTTTTCACTTTCCGTCCTTGCGCAATGGCGTATTGATGTTCGGCCCTAAGTATTCCCCTACCCATCTCGGTCTAGCCTGAGAGCCCTCCCTTACGCTCGGGCTTCTGCCTGGGCGCTTCTTCGGTTCGCGACCGGCAATCAAATAGTGACTGGATGGCGGGTCAAGACGCCCAACATCGGACGTATGGCAGTAGCTGCAAACGAAGTCACGGTTCCGCTCAATTGCTTCCAATTCCTTGCTGACATCCTGCCGCAAACCATCCTTGTTGTGACACTCGGTGCAGGATGTAATGGGCACGTCTGGTTTCAACCCCCGCAGCGTAGCCGCCCTGGTAATGTTGATGTGACACGAAGTGCATTCCTGCACGTGCTGTTCGCGCGCGTGGCGAAACTTCAACGAAAGTCGCGTGGGTACAGAGACCGCTAACGAAGGTTTGGCGGCAAGCTTGTGGCAGCCGGCGCAATTCTCATTTGTGGGCGCCTGAGATTTCCAGTGACAATTGAAGCAGGAGGCATGACTCGACGGCACGGCCTTGAAGGTTGCAGCGTCAGGTGCAAACGCATCCGGCCATCCTGTCGCCAGGACGGGTGGATTGGCGGTTTGTGGAAGATGACAGATTTCGCAGTTGTTGTAGTGCTTGGTCTTGTCATCGGCGCTGAGACTTGCATGGTTGAATGAAGCCCGCACGAATAGCGCCCGCTCTGCCGTTGGGAATTGACGAAAGATTCGCGCAATCACGTCCTGATGCTTGTCGTGGGGAAACTCGATCAGAAACTGGCGAGGCGAGACCGGATTGCGAAAGGCGAAGCGCACGTCATCCCGCGGCGATACCTTCGTATGGCAAACCGAGCAGATAACTGGTTTCGCGCCTTTGAAAAACTGCGGCCGATGACAACTAACGCAGGCGTCGTGTCCCGGATAATCGGCAACATCGGGAAAGTCTCGTGCCTTTTTCCAGTTTTCCGTCGGCACCTTGTGGCAGGTATTGCAGGCGCCCTGATGCTTTGCGGTGGCGTGGGAGAACTTCGAATAGTCCACGCTGCGGCGGGGCGGTTGTGGGCTCGCGACTCTGCGCGCAGGCCGCCGCTGGCCGCTGACGACGCCACCGGTTCGGGTTTGCTGCGGATAAGAAAAGACAACCAGCGCCGCGAGCGCCAACCTGAGGAATGTAACCGGGTAGAGTTTCATTGACTCAAAAGTCAGAGGGCGTGCGATCTAAGAGTCTGTCTCCAAAACATGTCTCATGCACTTCGTTGGCTTACGCCGAAGGCGTTGGATAATTTCAGCCCAGGGTAACACCCTGGGGAAAAAGTGCGGCTAACCCGATCCTACCCTGAAGGGGTTGAATAGGATTGCCGGGGATTCAACTGTTTCACCCATTCAGGGTGACGAATCATCGATTCGGTCCTTAACCCAGGGTGTTACCCTGGGCTGAAATTATCCAACGCCTTCGGCGTATGAGGGCCGAGTTTGACACCCACTCTCTACCTGACAGGACATGCCGGCAGCGGCTGCTCATCGCTGAAGCATTTGGTTTGCTTGAGCATGGCAGGCTTCATGTCCTTTGTATTTGAGATCTGAAAAGGTCTGTCCATCACCATCGCGATGTCTCCGGCTGCGACCTTCACCTCGCAGTTCCAAAGTGAAGCCGTCTCACTTCCTTCGGTACGAATGATATTCGAAATGACGTAGGTGCCCGGTTCGATGTCGGTAAAATAGGCAGTCCCTTTCTGATCGGTCATCACCGAAGTCACTTTCGCTCCTGATGTCTCAAGCAAACGCCGCAGTTGCTGCTGTTGCTGCCGGTAGTAACCGTCGCGGATTTGGTCAGAGAGGTATACCGTGAGCCACTTGCGGGCCAGCTCTCGACTGGCGAACTCCTTCTCACCGGCGGCGACGGCCCGTTGAAATTCGGGCACTGCGTCCACTTCCTTCCAGTCATCAACTTCACGACAGTAAACTGATTCACAGTCGTATTGCTTCAGCCAGGCGATGAGGGCCTCGCTGGCTCCGATGCTGCGGTAATAACAGTCGCGCGAGGTGACCGGCCGCCGTTGCATGTTCTCGATCAGGGACTGGTTTTCGGCCAGCGAACCCTTGATGAGAAAGAAGCGCTTGCGGGAAAGCCCTGTGGCCGGCGTCACGGGCTTCACTTTTACTTTTAATCTGATTACGCCGCGGGCGCTGCGTGGCGCCTCGGGTGTTTGGGCCAGTCCCAGGGTGGCTGCGCAAACCAACAGGGCGAGGCATAGCGCGCGGACGGGCATTGTTTTCGATGGTGCTCGAGTCATTCGCAGAGTGACAAGCCGCTATCTAACGTTCACAGGTTTGGACTGCGCGGGAACTTCACGAACGGCAATCGCACTTTTCGCACAAAGAATTGATCCGCACGAATTGCCGCCGGCGGAGAAAAGCCATTCGCGCCAGCCGCTGCGATCAGATCATCCTGATCTACCCCGTCACCGCTAATGCCAATCGCACCCACCAGCACCCCGTTCTTATACAACGGAATACTGCCGGGAAATATTTGTATACCGTTCGGTAGATTCGGAATTGATGTGCAGGGCACGGCGGATCCGCCGAGGCTGGCCAGCAGGTTTGTCTTAATCAGATCCAGTTGCAGCCCCACATTGAATGGGCTCCATTCGTTTATCTCGGTGCTGAACGGGCCGGCAGGCGTGTTATCAATTCCATCCGGGAAAAACGGCCGGTGCAAAAAGCCCACGGCGCGATCACTGAAAGCAACTGACCCATTCAACTGTAACCCGTCAGCCGCCGCGCGATCAGCGTAAACGCCGAATCCGCCCGCCCGCAATAAGGCACCCGCGTTTGCGCTCGAAGCGAAAGCTGCGTTACGCGCTTTTTGCACCGACACGTCAAAACCAAACACGGGCGCATCGGAAGTGCGAAAGGCCCCCAGAACATTTCCTTCCACATCGACGACTGCAATCGACACCCGGGCGTTGCTGCCCAGTGGTTGGCGGATGGCGGCGCGGGTGCCGTTCGCCTGTATGGCCGCACGTGAAATGATCGTTTGCACATCCGCGGATGTCAGGGCGTTGCCGCCAGCCGGCAGAGCGCTGCCAACAAAGGGGAAGAAACGTGGATCCACCTCGCCACTCACACCGGAAAGCATGGTGGGCAC
This sequence comes from Pyrinomonadaceae bacterium, assembly GCA_039933315.1. Classification (GTDB taxonomy): domain Bacteria; phylum Acidobacteriota; class Blastocatellia; order Pyrinomonadales; family Pyrinomonadaceae; genus DASXRU01. Next base: position 2,660 of record JBDTOI010000130.1, on the reverse strand, counting down.
GAAAGCGGATGACGGCGGCACATCACCGGGGCCAAAAAGAATGAAACCAGCGCCAGGCAAACTACCAAAAGGAATCGCCGGCGGATTGGGTGGATTCGTCACGTTTGTGTACGGCAGGCGAATTCCATCGACCAGTATGTTATCCGCGCGAATCAACGCCGGCGCTTCAAAGCCGCGCACCGCAGCCCCGGCAATGATTTCTTCAAAAGGCTGATCGAAGTCCGCCGGGTCGCGATCGACTGTGTAGAGACCATCGCCCTCGATGCCGACCCCACCAACCGCGACACCGTTCTTGTAGATTGGCAGTCCCCCCGGATCGCCGGAAAGACCAAGAGGCAAACCAGGCCGCTTAATATCACTGCAAGGCAGGGAAGAGAATTGCACGCCATACAGCGGGCCGGCGCCGCGAAAGTTAACTCCCGGAGGAAAGTGTTCCTGGATGATGAAGCTTGCCGTGCGAGTCGAAAATGCATTGCCTCGAGTGCTGAAAAATGCGGCCGTGCCGGCTTTCGAAATTGCCCCGAATACGGTTGGAGCCACAGTGCCTTCGAGACCGTGGCCAGTAGTGCCCACGCTGCGAATCGTCATCGACGACGGCGTGCCCGTCATCGAGAAGAAGCCAATAGTGTTGCCTTCGCTGTCTGTGACGATCACTGTGATCGGATGATTCAGTTGCACCGCTGCTGACACCGCCTGCGCAATGATGGTGCGGACATCGGCGGGCGTTAACGTCGTTGCGGCAGTCGTACTTTGCGGAATCGCGGAACCGGGTGTGGGAACAGCCCCTTCATCATCCGGGGGACCATCGCCGATATGACCGATGCCCACGCGCACTCGATTGCTGTTTACCCCGCGATAAGTTATTCGGACCAGCACGTCGCCCGCTTCCGGCAGATTGTCATTCAGTCGCAGGGTAATCGCAGTGGCCCATGATTGCTCCGGCAGCGGACCCACATATTCGACAGTCAGAGGATATCTGGCGCCGTCGCCGCCTTCGGCCTCCCCGGTCACCGCGTTGAAAGTCTCACCGGCAGCTAGCGTGAGGTTCATGACGAACAGCGTGATGCGAGTGCGTTTGTCGGTAGAAAAACCCGGCTCCGAAGTCACCGCAAAGGGCTCGTGCTGCTGTGTTACCGACTCAAGGGCGATTGCCCGGGTTGAGGTTTCCTGGCTAATCAGAATCGGTTTGAGCACAGCTTGCGCATGTGCAATTTCAACCGGAGCGGGGTTAGTGGTAATGAGGGCAGCGATAATGACGAGCGACGCCAAGAGGTGCATGACCGAGGTTGTTCGAGTAGCAATCATCTTGGCCTGGAGCGGAATCTCGGCCTGTTGTACTCCGAAACAGTGACGCGGTCAATCAATAGTCCAGGCTTTTTACGAAACCGGGTTGTTTCGTGTGTGTTCGCGTAGTTGGTGTTATTTCGTGGATCGTGTGGCTCCGAATCTTAAGCATACGATCCACGAAATAACACGAAATCTCACGAAGCCACACGAACGAAAGGCAAGTGTTGAGACTTGATTGACGCTAACCGACGTGCGCCGGCGCGATCACTTCATGGATGGCGCGCACTTCATTGACCAGAGTCTCATACTGATCCAGCGTCAGCGCCTGGGCGCCGTCGGAAAGGGCGCGTTCCGGTTGGTCATGCACTTCTACAATCAGGCCATCGGCTCCCACTGCCACTCCGGCGCGGGCCAGCGGTGTGACCATATAGTTCTTGCCGGTGCCATGGGAGGGATCGACTATGACCGGAAGATGGGAAATGCGCCGAACGGCCGGAATCGCCGCCAGGTCCATCGTGTTGCGCGTGTGCTGGGCAAACGTGCGGACACCGCGCTCACAAAGCACCACCTGATAGTTTCCTTCCGCCATGATGTACTCGGCCGCCAGCAGCCACTCATCGAGTGTCGCAGACAGGCCGCGCTTCAAAAGCACCGGTAGCTTGGAACGGCCGGCGCGTTTCAGCAGCGTAAAGTTCTGCATGCTGCGCGCACCGATTTGAATGACGTCGGCGTAACGCTCGACCAGGTCCACGCTGGCTTCGTCTACGGCCTCCGTCACGATCTTGAGGCCGTAAGCGTCGCGAATATCGGCGAGGATCTTTAGGGCTTCTTCACCTAGTCCCTGGAATGCATAAGGTGATGTGCGTGGTTTGAATGCGCCGCCACGGAAGAACCTGGCGCCACTGCGACGTACGACCTCGGCAATCGCAAAAGCCTGGGCGCGGCTTTCCACAGCGCATGGGCCGGCAATAATAGCCAGGTCGTCATCGCCAATCTTCGCATCGCCGACCCGAACAATGGTTTTCTCCGGGCGCAAGTCGAGTGTGATTAGCTTGTAGGGCTTACTGACACGAATCGCTTCCGCCACCCCGGCCATGTTTTCAAACCGGGTAGTGTCGACGGAACCCTGGTTCCCGGTAATGCCGATGGCGGTACGGGTCGCGCCCGGCATGGGATGCGGCTTAAACCCCAGTTCGGTAATAACGTCCAGGACCGCAGTTACCTGCGCATCGGTGGCGTCAGCTTTCATTACTATTAGCATGGTCTAGTGAATAGTAATTAGTGCGGTGTGAATAGTAAAGCCAAGCCAACCAGCGTGAAACAGCCGGGAACCGCAAAGCGGTTCTGCCCTCCAGCCCAGGGTTGCCGCTTCG
>JBDTOI010000129.1:0-11423 GCA_039933315.1 Pyrinomonadaceae bacterium | reverse complement strand
TACCGGCACTTCAGGCAATGACCCCCGACGTCAACTTCTGGCTCATCATGCCGGAATTGATTGTAGGCCTGGCAGCCGTTTTGGTGATGCTGGTAGATGCCTTTGCCCGCCCGCTGCAACGGTGGCTCACCGGAACTATCTCCCTCGTGGCTCTGGCCGCGGCCGCCGGGGCCTCAGTTTGGTTAAGTCTCGGATGGTCCGGCCCGCGTCAGGCCTTCAATGGCATGATCGTACTCGACGAACTGCGCCTGGGCTTCACCTTTATCTTCTTACTCGTCTCGGCGCTGACGATTCTGATTTCCATGATCTGGGTGGAGCAGGAGAAGTTGCCGGCCGGCGAATTTCATTCGCTGTTGCTGTTTGCGACTTGCGGCATGATGTTGATGGCCTCGGGCGGCGACCTGGTAATCATCTTTCTCGGGCTGGAGATTCTTTCCATTGCTACTTATGTGATGGCCGGGTTTCGCCGTACCGACCTGCGTTCAAACGAATCGTCGATGAAGTATTTCATCCTCGGTTCGTTCTCGTCGGCATTCCTGCTCTATGGCATCGCCCTCATCTATGGCGCAACGGCCACCGAATCCGGCCTCCCCGGCACCACCAACCTGATCGAGATTGCGGCCCGACTGAGCCAGTCACTCTATCCCTCTCTACTGTTTGCCGGCGCGGCCATGCTGCTCGTCGGCTTCGGATTCAAGGTCGCCACCGCGCCCTTCCACGTCTGGACTCCCGACGTGTACGAAGGGGCGCCCAGTCCCGTGACTGCCTTCATGGCCACCGGATCGAAGGCTGCCGGCTTTGCTTCTTTCCTGCGCGTCTTTTTGATCGCCTTCCCCATCGCTGCCGTTACGGCCAGCACGGCGGGTCAGACTCACAAAGCATGGCTCGGCACTCTGGTCGTACTGGCAGTCTTAACGATGACCGTCGGCAACGTCGTTGCCATCGTCCAGAACAACGTTAAGCGCATGCTGGCCTATTCCTCCATCGCCCATGCCGGATACGCCCTGGTGGGCTTCGTGGCCGCCGGCGCCAGCACCGATCTGCAACAACGCAGCGCGGGTGTGGCGGCCGTCATCTTCTACCTGCTGACCTACGCCATCATGACGCTGGGCGCGTTTGCCGTCGTCACTCTGATTTCGCGCAGCGGCGACCGGCGTACGGACGTCGAAGATTACAACGGCATAGGTTTCACCGCCCCGGGACTATCCTTCGCCCTTTCGCTTTTCCTGTTGAGCTTGCTGGGAATGCCTCTGACTGCGGGCTTCATGGGAAAGATTGAGGTCTTCCGGGCGGCGGTGAACGAAGGTTATGTCGGCCTGGTGGTCATAGGCGTGCTCAATACTGCCATTTCCGCCTACTACTACCTGCGGCTGATCATTGTCATGTTTTTCCGCGAGCGCTTAACTCCCTGGAGCGCTCCGCGCCTACCCGCCAGCCTTGCGGTGGCCCTCATCATCGCCGTGGCCGGCGTGCTGTACCTGGGAATTTTCCCGGGGCGCGTGCTGGAGGCGCTGAAGATGAAGCCTCCGATTGCGGTCTCGCAGCGTTAACCATGCCCGCGGAAAAACCAACAGCTGGGAATACGACTTCAGCTGCTAATACCACCACAGTACAACGCGCAAACTCGATCAAGACCGTACTGGCCGACACCTGGATCCCAAACATCTACCGCGAACGTATCCTGAAGTTGCGCACCCGCTCTTACCAATTAGGCGCGCCGGCGCGGAACGGCAACGTAGAGATTCAGCACACCCTGTTGGGCGTGGAGCTGAAGTTGGGCCGGCGCCGCCTGCTTTGTCCTGACCTGGCGACGGCCCGTTACCTGTCGGTATTCGCGCGCGCGGGCTGCAACGCGGTGGCCTTACCCTACGACATTACCGGGATTTCCCACCTGGCGGACCAGTTGGAGTCGTCCTGGCACCGCATGCTCTTGATGGCTGATTCGGTGGGCGGAACCGGCAGCGGAGCGTTTCGGGCACGCCTGCGCCGCTTGTTGATTTCGGAAGTTCGGGATGAGATATTGGCTGCCGGCGCCGGAACTGAAGTGCCTTCGTTCAAGCAGAGCACCAAACAGCGGCCGGCGTGATGAGGATCACGGCAACTATCGACGACTTATGCCCAAGCGCTGGGAGCAGGTGCTTGTATAACGAAGTCCTTGCGATTAGACTTTTATTGTGAGATTCGAGTGGGATGATACCAAGAGCCAGACAACATTCGTAAGCATGGACTCGACTTCGCAGATGCGGGGGAGATTTTTGAGCTGCCGACGCTCGTGGCAGCAGACGCCGGTGACTATCCGGTGCCTCGGTTCATCGGCATAGGCTTCCTGAAAGAACGCATTGTGGTGGTTGTCTTTAATGAGCCGAATGAGAGTACAATTCGAATTATCTCCCTGCGAAAGGCATTGAAACATGAGCGCACGCATTTGAGGAATTCCTCAGAAACGAATTGGGAACGGATTGATAAGATGGTGGATGAGGATATCGATACGTCCGATGTCCCTCCGTTGGATGGTTCGTTCTTCTCCAGCGCAAAACTTCGTATGCCGGAGGGCAAAGTGCCGGTGCTCATAAGCGTAGATTCAGATGTGATGGAATGGTTCAAGACCCAAGATGAATACCAGGAATTAATAAATTCTGCTTTGAGAGTCTTTGCCGAAACGCATAAGATATGATTGAGCAAATATGACCCGGGAACTTCAGGAGATTCAGCCAGACGAAATGCAGAACTTCGACGCGCCAGGGACCCCTCCCTTCCCTTACAACCAACGCAACTTTTGTCGTTACGAACCGATCGAAAAACAGATCGAGGAAGCTCGCGTTCTGGTAGTTGACAACCTGCTGCGTGACGAAGACGACCTCTCAGACGTGGCGCGCAAAGAGTGGGGCCAGCAAGTCGCCGTCCACCTGAATCGGGAACGCCAAATTGCTGTACTCGCGCTGCAAAATATCGTCAGCAACATCGGTCGCCTGGTAAAAGTTCCGCATACGCGCATTACTCATGTATCGGAGGTAGAGCAGGCAGTAGAAGAATTTCGTCCCGATGCGATTGTGCTGAGCGGGACCTTGCGTGACTTTGATTACTACAAGCCGGAAATACTGGCTGACTTTACCCGCTTCATTCACGCGACGCGCATTCCCACCCTGGGCATCTGCGGCGGGCACCAGTTAATCGGGCTGAGCTTTGGCGCCAACGTAGTAACCCTCAGTCATCAGGAGCAGCATGAACAGCGCGAAGACCGCCAGATTGAGTATCAATATCGTTTTATCCGCATCACGGCGCCAGAGGATCCAATCTTTCGCGGCATGAAGGATCCGCGGTCCGGAATCTGGCAGGATTACACCAAGGAAGGACGCATCCTGCGGGTGTGGCAAAACCACGGTCTGCAACTCGATCGCGTGCCCGAGGGTTTCCAGCTGCTAGCCACTTCATACCTTTGCCGGAACCAGATGATGGTGAAGCGCGAAGACGGCCAGTTGATTTACGCAGTGCAGTTTCATCTGGAGAAGTCATTCGAAGACTGGCACCGCAATCGCACTCGCTGGGAACATCAGAACGAATCGCGCGATGGGCGCGTACTGTTCGAGAACTTCCTCATCGAAGCCTTGAATCACACGGCTCCGGAGATGTGAGAGTCTCTAATCATCTCTTTCCCGATCTTGTGCGGGTTTTAAGTTGGGGGTTCACGCAAAGGCGCTAAGAAAGGAAAAGCGGAGGCGCAAAGGGTTGAGTTCTTCTTTGCGCCTTATGTCCTTCCTTTCTTAGCGCCTTTGCGTGAAACTTCCGGCCACGCGACCAGAGTTTGACCTACCTCAGCGCGGAGTGAGTTCGCTGCTGAAGCGTTCAGCACCGAGACCTCAAGAAAGCCTGCGCTGCCCCAGATTGCGAACAGATCATTTGAGCTGGTTGGCTCTTCAGCGAAAAAGCGCCGGAGGGAATCGATTTCCGTTCCGTTAATCGATAGCCGCAGGCCCCGATCTGACAGGTTGTCGGGAAGGTCCGGGCGCGTCAGGTTCGTGATGCAGTTACCGAAACGATCGATGTGAATAATACGCGCTCTAATACTCCCATCGTCCAGGGTCTCAGGCGCCAGCGATTCGAGTAGCACCCAATCAGTGATCTCCTTACCAAGCTGCAAGGGCTCGACTCCCTGCGCCAATGCGGCGGCTACGGCTGCGAATACGTCACGGCCGTGGAAGCTCGCGCTCACTGGGTGATGAAAATATTCTTCATTCTGTATGTGGATCACCTGGGCGGGCGGCTCGCGCTCAAAGATGTAACTGAAAATGCCGTTGTCCGGCCCGATGAAAAACTGGTTACCACAGGACGCGACGATAGGCCGGCGAGCTGATCCCACCCCGGGATCCACTACGGCCAAATGTATTGTTCCGGCGGGAAATGATTTGTAAGCCGCTAAAAGGGTAAACGCCGCAGCTTGGATATCCTGCGGCGCGATTTCATGTGTGATATCGACGACACGTGCGTCAGCGCGTCGGGAAAGGATCACGCCTTTCATCGCGGCGACGAAGTAGTCGGCAGTGCCGAAGTCGGTGAGTAAAGTTATCAGACCGGGACGCTGGGGAGTCGGCATCTGTCTTCACTGAATTCTTACTTCATTGGCCGTGCGAACTCTTAACTCCTGGCCCTGACGCAAGTGGATATCCTTGCCTTCATCGGTAACTACCGAAGCGGTGCCGATACCGGCGCCAATCGCCGCGCCGATTGCGGCGCCCTTACCTCCGCCGGCTATGGCGCCGATGGCCGCGCCGATTCCGGTGGCCGCGCCGACCTTGGTGACATCGCTTTTGGTCGAGCCTTCGCCTCGCACGCCGCCCTCTGAATCCACTTGACCAACGCCTTCGCTGGTTTGATTAGGAATGACCTCGATTACCTGCGCGCTTAGATTCGTCCAGCGATTATCGGACAGGCGAATCTGTTCGAAGGAAAGTTGCAGCTGCGCAGCTCCTTTCAACTTGCCGGCGCGTTTCACTTGCGTCACGCGGCCGTCAAGCATCGCCCCGGCAAACTCGCCCGGCTCGAGCACCCGCGCCTGAAAGCGGTCGCCCCGTTGAGTGGCGTCGGTGGAAAGGTTTGTCAGCAACTCGACGCGCATCACGGTGCCGCGAGGAATAAAGACCGTGCGGCCCATTGAGTTGGGATTACCCGAATTGGAAATGACGGGATTAGAGGAGCCGGAACTGGAGACATTTGAATCCGTATTCGGATTGGGGATAGTCCCGTCAGCGGAATTATCTGGATAATCGCTGGAATTAGCGGACGTGATTCCCCTGCGGCTAAGCGAATCCGGCACGGTCGAATTAAAGCCGCGCCGTTCGAAGCCTGAGTTGTATCCGCCTTCGAAGCCCTGCTGGTATCCATCGCGATAGTCATCAATCGATCCATGTGTTGAGGCATAGTTGCGATTTGCGAGCTGGTACTCTTCCTTGTTCTTGAAATCACGCACCGCCCGCCGCTCCGCGTCCTGGTAGCCGGCCGCATAGCCATCCGAATATCCGGTACGATAGCCGCGCGCCAGCGCGTTCGACTGGGTTTGATCCTGCGTCTGAGCACTGGTGATCCCCAGGCTGCCAGCGAAGGCCATTAACATAAGAGCCAAAACAGGGGCAAACAATTTCTTAATATTCATCATGGGTAAATCCTTTGTAAGGCAAACTGTGCGTTCCAGAGATGTGATGCCGCTGACAGGACGCAAACTAACCTTTTGCGTTACGCAACCCTCGACCGAGGCGTTGATGCTAACATCCGCCCGGATCTGTAACAAATTCCGTGCCGCTTGACGCTCCTGACCGTGCCACCTAGACTCAACCAGTAAACCGCTCGCTCAGCGCTGCCGGCAGCGGATGCGGCATTCCAGATGGAGCATCTGATGCCGGTTTGGGGTGGACAGTTGGAAGGTCCCCGGGTCACGCCCGGACATCAAAGTATTGAAGAATGACAACCCTTCGCCGAGTCTATCTCGATCACAGCGCCACGACCCCCGCTGACCCGCGGGTAGTCGAGGCGATGATGCCATATCTAACCCAGAAGTTCGGCAACGCCTCCAGCGTGCATTACTTTGGGCAGGAGGCGCGTGCTGCCGTTGACCGGGCGCGGCGCGAAGTGGCCCAGTTAATCGGCGCCCGGCCCAATGAAATCGTTTTTCTCTCGGGAGGCACGGAGGCCAACAACCTCGCCATCCGCGGTCTATGCGAAGCCGCGGAACCCCATGGCCGGCATATCATCACTTCGGCAATCGAACATCCATCAGTCCGGGGGGTTTGCGCCGCGATGGAGAAACGAGGCTGGGAGATCACGCATTTGCCGGTTTATGAGGACGGCGTCGTCAGGATCGCCGACGTGCGGGCAGCTTTGCGAGACGATACGGTCTTGATTACGTTGATGACGGCAAACAATGAAATAGGCACCCTGCAGCCGGTCGCAGAGGTTGGCGCGCTCGTGCGCGAAGAGCGGCAGCGCGGGCAAAAACATCTGTGGTTTCATACAGACGCGGTACAGGCAGCGGGGCGCGTTCAACTGGATGTTGAAAGCCTGGGTTGCGATTTACTTTCCCTCTCGGCGCATAAGATGTACGCCCCTAAAGGAACCGGCGTTTTGTACATAAGACGCGGCGTGCGACTGACGCCGCAACAGGTTGGTGGCCATCAGGAGCGCGAGCGCCGGGCAGGCACCGAGCCCGTGGCCAACATCGTGGGCCTGGGCGAGGCAGCCAGACTCGCGCGAGCCGAGATGAGTGGTCGCAACCAGCAGGCGAGTCGCCTGCGCAACCGTTTCGAAGGTGAAGTCCGCGCGAAGATCCCTGACATTGTTCTTAACGGCCATCCTGAGAAACGCCTGCCGCACATCTCCAACCTTTCGTTTTGTTACATCGAAGGCGAGGGACTGCTAATCAATCTGGATATGCAGGGGGTGGCCGTGTCCACCGGATCGGCCTGTTCATCCGGCACGCTCGAGCCTTCGCCTGTAATCCGTGCTCTGGGGCACACCGAAGAGCTGGCGCGCGGCGCGATCCGCTTCAGCTTTGGCAAGGACAATTGTGATGAAGACGTGGACTACGTGCTGGAGGTATTAGCGGGCGCGGTTGCAAAACTCCGCAGCCTCTCGCCCCTCGGTCGCAAGCTTCAAGTCGCCAGTATGGAGACTTCCGATCTCTGACCGCTGACTTCTGATCTCTGACCTCTGAGTCGCCGTGCCTTACTCCGCAATCTTCAAGGACCACCTGGCGAATCCTCGTAACGCCGGGGAACTTGCCGACGCGACTGCAACGGCAGAACAAACAAACCCTGTCTGTGGCGATCGTTTGCAACTTGCGCTGCGTATTCGCAATGGTCGCATCGAGGCCGCACGTTTCCTGGCGTATGGATGCGCCCCTACCCTTGCTTGCGGTTCCGCGCTGGCAGAAATGATTGAAGGAATGAGTTGCGCCGAGGCCGCCCAACTGACCCGCCATAATATCGTCACGGCGCTGGCAGGCCTTCCGGCAACCAAGCAACACGCGGCAGCGTTGGCGATTGAAACTCTGCAATCAGCTCTCGCCAGGCAAGACTTAGCCGTCTAACTGCCGCGGCTTTCCCCAGAACTCTTATTTCGTGTTCCTTCGTGCAGCTTAGTGTGATTTCGTGGATCGTATGGCTCCAAATCCCAGGCACACGATCCACGAAATGACACGAAATCTCACGAACCAACACGAACCAATGCCGAGCCTGGACATTCACCTCAGTCCGTTTCGAACTGCATGATGGTTGGGGTTGATAACGATGATCAGGGAAATCCGTTGATACTGACCTGGGATACGGCTAAGGCTGGATGGACATTCTGGCAACGGTAATCATGGGAAAGCGTTCGATCTTACCGGTCCTCATAATAACGATTATTTGACCGTTATCGACTACTACCCTGCGCACGGTATTCATTGAACGCTCGATCGTCTCGCCGTCAGTCGTTTCGATAATCAGCCGGGGGGCCGTCTCTACCTGAGCTGCGGGTTTCTCGTCTTCTTTGCGGGTTACTTCCTCCGCAGGTTTGGCACTGCTGGCAGGATTGTCGCGGGCAGGTGTCTCAACCTTCGACGTGGGCTCCGGTCTCGCGCGGCTAGTCCGCGGATTGGGGCGGGTCGGGCGCACCCGAACCGGCTTCTTGCCGCTAGCAATAGGAGCCGGCGCTTCAGTGGTGGCAGGTTCCGTTTTTGCTGCAGAGACTGATGGGTCGGTTGCCGGCTGTTCGCTCGCTGCCTTCTCCTCGATCGGCGCCGGCGGCTCATCGATCCTGGCTCCCACCGCGGACACGCGCCTTCCCTTTTTGGAAGCAGATAAGGTAGGCGCCTCGCTCTCGGGCGAAGCGCTCTCGCTGGTGTTTATCTCGCCGCTAAAAGGTTCAAACGAGCCACCAAACTGGAGACGATAAGAACCCGGCTCCTCATTGGGACTACGAGCTTCTACGCGCAGAATCAGATCCTGTCGCGTCCTGAGGTAAATGCTCTTGGTGGTTTTTGCCGAGACCTCACTCGCGTACAGGCTCATCTTAACCAGCGGCCTCAACCCGGCAGCGGTAAAGATGTCCACGTCGCCGTCCAGGTTTTTGCTTTCCACTGAGACAATAAGATCACCGGGCACTCCGGTAAAAATGTAGAAGTGCCGCGTCAGCCGCGGGTCGCCCAGATCCCTCACCGCAATGGCCGCGTTGATGTCGCCGGCACGGATGGGCGTCGGCGCTTCCTGCTCCGTTGACTGCCCCCAGGCGCAGTTAAAAGACAGAAGCGTCAGAGCGAATGCCGAAGCATAGGTCGATATCGTTGCAAACCATCGCCTACTCGATAAACGTTTGACCGCTGTCATTGCTGTTAGGTGCTACTAAACCGGATAAAAACTTCCCGCCGCTGCTCGGACCCGAGCAAGCCACCGTTGGAATGGTTCAGAGTATCAGATTTGAGTTAAGAATCGAATTGATTAGTGCCGTGCGTCCGGGGCACTTTGAAAAACGTGTTCTTCCTGGCTTTCAGCCGTCTTCAGACGGCTTCCCCGAAGGGTTACCAGCCCAGCGCTTTTAGCGCCGGGACCGGCGGTCGTCGCCCACTATTAGCGCGCTTCAGCGTGCCTAAAATCAGCTTTACCATTACGGCTAAACCCACTGGATGAAAGCCCGTTAACGGGCTTGGACTTCACCCGGCGTCCTAACCCCGGCGTAAAACGTCCGGTCTAGTAAACCTGCGGGGAAAGCCGCGTAAACGCGGCTAGAGGAAGTTCGAAACTCTTGAAGCGAAGCAAATCTCCGCAGCGCCTTACGGAAAATTGAACTGCGTCAGTATCAGCCGGGAACTTTCCTTGACACGGTCAGAGGTGTTTGCTAAAACGCATGCTAGTTTAACTAAACTCACTCTAACCCATCAGATCACGGCCGAAGGTTCAAGTCCAAGCCCGCCTTCTCCCTCTCCTGGTGGCCGCAGGTTCACAAACTAATAGGAGGTATATGAAATGAAGAACCAAAGGTCTTTTTCATTGGGGTTGTCCGCCTTGTTCCTCATCGCCTGTCTGCAGTCTGCCGCGCCGGGTCAGACTGCAAGCCAGGAAGCAACAGAAGTCAAATTGGCCAACATGAGCGGGCAAGGGCTGAGCGTAAGGTGGGACGTGTCCGCTCCACACTCTGCGCTTACCGTAACCATTTCAGGGCCTGACGGCCGCGTGTTCCGCAGAGAGTATAAAGCGGGCAAGTCGCCAGAATTCACACTTACCGATAAGGATGGCGAGAGGCTGCCTGATGGCCAATACACTTACGAACTGCGCCTGAGCCCCGTCTTGTCGGCGGGTCTCAAAGAGCAGCTAAAGGTGGCGCGCGGCAGAGACGATGAAGCCGAAAACGTCCGAGCTGAGCGCAAGCGCGGCATAGCGCCGGCCCAGGCCCTCGTCCAGTCTGGTAGCTTCGCAATTCTCAACGGCGCAGTCATCGTCGCCGGGGCCCAGGAAGAAACAGGGGCGCGACCGGCAGGTAAAGTGACGGCGCAGCCGCGCTCTCCGAGTGTCACCAGCGCCGCATTAACCAACCTTCGCCAGCACCACGCATTTTCGGTCGCTATGCGATCCGCGATGGCGATGCCCGATCAGGTTATTCCCGACGATTTGATTGTACAGGGTAGCGCCTGCGTCGGTCTTGATTGCGTTAGCGGTGAAGTATTTGGCTTTGACACGATCAGGATGAAAGAGAACAACACGCGGCTCCAGTTTGACGATACCAGCGCCGCCGCCGGTTTCCCGACTAATAACTGGCAGATAAGGGCCAACAGCTCAGCCAACGGTGGCGCCAATTTTCTGGCCTTCGTAGATCAGGGCGCCAGCGGCAATTCGGAGACCGGAACGATTGTGTTAGAAGTCGATGCCGGGGCACCCGCCAATTCGCTCAGGGTGAGTAGTACGGGCAAGGTCGGACTGAGGACGGCCACGCCGGTGTTGGATGTACATATCAACACCAGCGATACTCCGGCTCACCGGCTCGAGCAAAACAGCTCGGGCGGCTTCACTGCCCAAACCTGGGACGTGGCCGGCAACGAGGCCAACTTCTTCGTTCGCGATGTTACCGGTGGTTCCCGCTTGCCTTTCCGCATTCGGCCCGGTGCGCCGACGAGTTCGATTGATATCTCGGCCAACGGCGACGTCGGCATCGGGACGGCGAGCCCGTTGGCGAGGTTACATGCCTTCAGCACCGCAACTGCCGATGTGTTCGGAGGATTCGGACCCGATCCTGCGGCCGGACCGGCTTTGAACTTCGGATACGCGGGAGCCAGCATCGGCCGGGGCGCCGCCTTCTTTAATGTGAGGCCGGACGCCAGCGCGGTGGCGCCCAATCCGTCCTTGCGGTTTTTGACCGTGAACGTTGAGCGGATGATCATTACGAATGCCGGCAACGTCGGCATCGGGACGAGCGCCCCCACTGATACTCTGTCGGTCAGTGGCACCGCCAGCAAGACGGGTGGTGGATCGTGGGCAGTCTTCTCTGATGAGCGCTTAAAAACCATCAAGGGCCGATTTAACAGCGGACTGAAAGCCGTCATGCAGCTGCAGCCGATCCGATACGAGTACCGGCCCGGCAATGTTCTGGGGCTGAAAGCAGAGGAAGAGTATGTCGGCTTTGGGGCTCAGGCGGTGCAGAAGGTCATTCCGGAAGCCGTCACCAGAAACCAGAACGGCTACTTGCAGATTAACAACGACCCTATTCTCTGGACCATGCTCAACGCCATCAAAGAGCAGCAGGCCCAGATCCAACAGCTGCAGGAAGAAGTTCGACAGTTGCGGGCAGCGAGGGGCAAACACCGGAAATAGTTTTTCGGCACTGCTGAGGACGTAACTGAAGTGAAGGGCCGCATGCTTATGCGGCCCTTCACTTTTATTCGCGCGGCCAAGCCAGTTCCTTCCAAA
>JBDTOI010000128.1:0-11436 GCA_039933315.1 Pyrinomonadaceae bacterium | reverse complement strand
CAGGGTTGGAAATGTTTGCGTTCATAGTTTCCCAGGGTAGCCGAAGCGGCAACCCTGGGCTGGAGGACACAACCCCTTCGGGGTTGGGCCCGCCACCTTCACGCGAATCGGGTGCGCTCTAAGTCCTTAATTCTGCGTGTGCCGTTTCATCCTGGTATCTGCCAGGCGCAGACGAGCTGGGATACTTTGCGTGAAACCTCAAGAATCCCAAGTACACTGTTACGGCCGTCGGGTCATTTCTTGACACTCGCGCAGGCGCGCAGATAGACTCGCGTCTTTCAAATTCTGAACAACCAGTGGCACAGACTTCAGTCTGTGTTCAGTTGCACGAACACACGCACGGCATCACAGGCTGAAGCCTGTGCCACTCAGCCGCGAAAGGACTGAATCGATGGGCGCGCGAAAAAAAATCACGGTAGTAGGAGCGGGTAACGTAGGGGCGACCGCGGCCCACTGGCTGGCGTCAAAAGAACTGGGCGACGTTGTGTTGGTGGATATTGTCGAGGGCGTGCCCCAGGGCAAGGCCCTGGATCTGGCTGAGACTGCCCCGATTGAGGGTTTTGACGTGCGCCTGACCGGGGCGAATACTTACGACGAAACCAAAGATTCGGACGTGGTCATAATCACCGCGGGCCTGCCACGCAAGCCAGGCATGAGCCGCGACGATCTTTTGAAGACCAATGCGGACATCGTCTCGAAAGTTGTGGACGAAATCGCAAAGCGGTCGCCCGATTCAATCCTGATTATCGTTTCCAACCCGCTTGACGCCATGTGCCAGGTGGCACTGAAGCGTTCCGGTTTCCCGAAACATCGCGTGATCGGCATGGCCGGCGTGCTGGATTCGGCGCGCATGCGCTGCTTCCTGGCCGAAGCCCTCGACGTCTCGGTCGAGAACGTAACAGCGTTTGTGCTGGGAGGACATGGCGACACCATGGTGCCACTCCCGCGCTACTC
Organism: Pyrinomonadaceae bacterium; assembly: GCA_039933315.1. Taxonomy (GTDB): domain Bacteria; phylum Acidobacteriota; class Blastocatellia; order Pyrinomonadales; family Pyrinomonadaceae; genus DASXRU01. The sequence continues at coordinate 10,482 of JBDTOI010000128.1, read as the reverse complement.
TACTTGCGCCGGTATTCCGGTGACAGAGCTACTGTCGAAAGATCAAATTGATGCGATCGTCAAACGCACTGCCAACGGCGGTGCTGAGATCGTCGCCCTGCTGAAAACGGGATCGGCTTACTACGCGCCGTCAGCGGCCGCGGTTGAGATGACAGAGTCAATTCTTAAAGACAAGAAAAAGATTCTGCCCTGTGCCGCGTATCTGGAAGGCGAGTATGGCATCAACGGACTCTTCGTGGGCGTGCCGTGCAAGCTGGGCGCGCGCGGGCTGGAGCAGGTAATCGAGATCACCCTGACCGCGGAGGAACGCATCGCACTGCAGAAGAGCGCCGCCGCGGTCCAGGAACTAGTTACCGTGCTCGGCATTTAAGAAAGCGGTAATAAGAAAACTCAGTTGCAGCTAACCTCACCGCGACAGTTCGCTGGCGAAATTGCGACCCTATTTCTCTTCACCTGCGGTTCTGGTTGCGGTCTTGAATAAGCGATGGTCACTACACTGCTGGGCAGCATTGGCGTCGGCTTGGTCTGGGGATGGCTGTTGGGCGGGGTCGGCGACACAGTGCGAGGCAGCTTCAGCAATGTGCTGTCCGTCCTGGTCGCCACTTCACTCCTGCTGCTTGAAGTGTACTGGCTCGCATCCTGGTCCGGGATTGGCATTGCGCTTGGTGCGTTAGTTCTTTCCTTATTACTTCATCTCGGATGGCGGCGCTCTTTGCGCCAACGCTTCGATCAACCTACTTAGTTGCTGCACGTTTGAAAGGAGAGCCTGATGTCCGACACAACGATTCTGCTCTGGGGAGCCGCAGGCTTCGGGTTTCTGATTGGCTGGTACGTCTATTACATCAACCGCTATCGCAAGGGGGACGTCCAGCTTAGCGATCTGGTTACACTGATCGGAATCCTGGGCGGGGCCGGAATCACCAAACTTTTCAACACGGGAACTCCGCTCTTCGGCGCCTACGGTATCGGGCTGGCCGCCGGGTTCTTCAGTTATTTCGTGGTGCTTATTTTCCTGGTGGGAATCTCGAAGAACTTTGGCGTGGATTGGTTTTTGGATGGCCGGCGCAAGAAGGTTGCCGCTGATGAATTCATTCCGGAGTTTGTAAATCCGACAACGAGTGCGATGGGAGCGGGTGGCGATTCGATCGTCGGCGGATAACGGTTGCGTTCAAGGGCACGCGTTAGCACTCGCGGGCCGAATTCCGCATGGATCGATCCCCAGGTTTGGCTCACGAGTCCTTTGACTTAACCCGCGCTCAGCTGATTTGCCCGAACATGGCGAACTGCCGGCCGAGCCGCATTAGCTCGTCCTTACCAATTTGACCCGCCTTGTTTTGAATAGGAGTTTCAGATGATTGGCCGGATGTTCTCTCACTACCAGATTCTGGAAAAGCTTGGACAGGGCGCCACAGGTGTGGTTTACGCGGCGATAGACACACGCTTCCAACGGCCTGTCGCGATCAAGATCCTCTCGGCTTCGCAGCAACAATCTCGCGCCGGATTCCTGGAGGAAGCCCGTGCGCTCGTCCGGCTCAATCACCCGAACATCGCCGCTGTGCATGACTTCGGAGAGACGCCCGAAGGCCGGCCTTTCGTAGTTATGGAACTGGTAAAAGGCAAGACATTAAGAGAGTTACTGCAGCGCAGCGGCCCAAGCTTACCGCGCGCGGTGGAAGTAGTGGATTCAGTGGCTGAAACGCTCGAGGAGGCTCACCAGGAAGGAATTTTTCATTGCGAGGTCATGCCTTCAAGTGTGATGCTTACGGAGCGAGGTCATATCAAGGTTCTCGACTTTGGCTGGCGCAGCCAGCTCAAGAAACAAAAGGTCAGCGCCGACGCGCGCAACGATGTATTTTCGCTCGGTACTTTGCTCTACGAAAGCATTACGGGGCGAGCGGCGTTTGCCAAATCGATTATGACGGGAGGCGCGAAAATTATCCGCGTCCTTCCTCCCGCGCCTTCTAGCATAAATGAACAAATACCTCCGGAGTTGGATCGAATTACGATAAAGGCGCTGGCGCCGAACCCCGAACGTCGTTATCAGACCGCCGCCAGGATGATCGAGGAATTGCGCGCGATGGCCGAGTCTTTCGGTATCGCGGAACCTTCGCTGGAGGGATTCGAAGCGGTAGCGCAGGCACCTCCCGAGCCAACGTCTTCTCTCCCAGCCGAGATCGGCGGCCATCCATCCCCGGAGCAAAGGCCAGCCGCTCACCGCGTGAAAAGCTCTCGCGGAGGTTTCACAAGGACCAAGCCGCCTGCACATGATGACGCTGCACCGCCACCCTCGGAGGCCACTAGAAAGCGGGTGGTTAGTACAGGATTCGCGGAGAAGACAAGCCCAGGCAAGCCGCTCGGATCTACGCTGCCCCTCGCGTGCAACCATGATTATTATTTTTGGCTGGAGGTTGGACCCCCGGTCAAAGGCGCGATAGACGTTTCCCCTGAATCCTTGCCGGAGAAATTCATTCCCCGCGATGCGTTGTTAAAGGTGGCGCTGTTTAATTTCGACCACAGACTGAGCATTACGCCGGGCGCTGATGTCGGTGAGATCAAGCTTGAGACTGACGGGACCGCGAGCGTGATGCGACAGCCGGTCGAACCACTGGGTGTTTCGCAGCGCCTCTTCAAAAAGCGACTCTTGTTCCCAGTCAAAGCGGGAAATATCTCCGATCACGCACAGCTGCGGTGCAACATTTATTGCGAACAGGTGCTGGTGCAGTCGCGCCTTGTCCGTGTTCGCATCATGCGGCGTCCTGAGGCGATCAAACGCGCCCTGAGCGCTACTGTTGACTACACACTATCCCGCACCTTGAATCCTGCACGCGTCGCAGACATCGGGTCGCATCGCCTGAGCCTGATGCTGAACGACAACGGCAACGGCACGCACGGGTTTCGCTTCTTTGGTGAAAAAGAGTTCAAGAACGATGCAACTTTCGACGGGCAGGAGTTGCAGGACTACATCAATCTTGCCCGCGGCGCGTTGCGGCTGGCGGCGTGGGGTGACGAAGATCCCTGGAAACAGGGCAAGGCCTACCTCTACGAAGCTTCGCACAATCCGAATGCAGCCCCTGAGCTGGTAAAGATGAAGGCTGATCTGGTTAGACTTGCCATCCGCGGCTACCGTTTCTACGACTCGATTATTGGCAAGCTTACCGATAGCGTGGAACAGGCCGACGAGTTAGCCGAGTTGATGCGAACTCCCGGCATGATCCAAATCGCGTTGAAGCAATCGGCGCGTTATGTTTTTCCCGCGGCCATGATTTACGACTATCCTCTCGACACAAATGCCGGCGGCTATACCCTTTGCCCCAGCTTTCTTCAGTCACTCAATAACCCGGGTATGCTGGAAGCGACGGAATGCTTCAAAGGGAACTGTCCCAGCAAAGACGCGGATACAGTCATTTGTCCCAGCGGGTTCTGGGGTTACCGGCACAGTCTGGGCCTGCCGCTTTCGCTGAAGAACGCTCCGGACGCTCCGTCCGAATTAACGTGGGAAACCAGGCCGCAAATGACGATCGGCGTCTCGACCGATCAAGCTTTCGTCTGGCGTCCCGCCCATGAAAAGGCGCTGCAGGCCCTCCAGCCACAAATGGGTTGGAACTACGGCAATACGCGCGCCGGCGTCCTTCAATTACTTAAGACCAGCACTTCGCAACTGGTTTACTTTTACTGTCACGGAGGAATGGCCGGCACCGTTCCTTTCATCCAGGTGGGACCAGCGACCGAGCGGGGAATTACGAGGGACAACCTGCGCCGCGAAAAGATTCGCTGGAAATCTCCGCGACCCCTGGTCTTTATCAACGGCTGTCACACGGCGGCCCTGGAGCCGGACGTGGCCATGGAGTTCATCAGCGCCTTTGTGGAAGTGGCGGGCGCCTGTGGCGTGATTGGTACGGAGATTACGATCTTCGAACCGCTGGCCCGCGCTTTCGCTGAGGAATTTCTGGGGCGCTTTCTGAAAGGCGAAAGAATCGGAGACGCAATCCGCGGGTCTCGCCTGAAGCTGCTGAAGGCCGGCAACCCACTCGGCCTCGTCTATATTCCTTACGTCATCGCCAGCCTGCACATGAGTGAGAAAGCTGCGGAGAACTAGGATCGTTCAATGGCTGGGGGGATCGCAGGGTCGTTCATCGTTGAACCACCTGGAAAAGCGGCTTCGCCGCCGCACTACGGAAAGGCTTCGCCTTTCCGGGAAGGTAGGCTTAATCTTCCCGAGGCTACGCCTCGGCTTAGTAGGAGGCGTAGCCTCCGATTTCAAAATGTGCGGCGGCAAAGCCGCTTATAGAAGGAGCGCTTAGGCTGGTCCTGTCTTTGGTGACCGGTTGAGCGGGCTTTTTGCGCAGATCATTCGCGATCTTCTTTACGGTCGCGCTTCCCCCTGAAATCACGTTCGTGATGATTAGTGAATTGATCGGCATTGTCCTGAGCTTGATACTTTTTAGATTCACGCAGGGCGATGACAATGGCATCCTCTTGTAACGCCTCGATTCCCGCTGCTTTCAAAAAGGTCTCAGCCGCAAGTTGACTGCTCAGTCCTCTAAATCTGCGTTCACTGATGGGTTTGGCCAGCGCGAGCTTGACTCGTTCTGACGGATAGCTCTCGAGAACATAAGCGGTAATCGCGGAAAGGTGTTCATCGTTAAGCGTCTTTTCGTCCCGCAACAGGTCGACAAACGCTTTTTCAGCTTCGGGCCCAGTCTCGCTTAACTCTTTCACCCCGGGAAGTGATTGAATAATACGCTTGGCCACGTGTGGTGTACTGGCGAGGTCCAACCTGTAGTTCACTTTCGGGTCAGACAGACGTGCGATCGCTGTCTGAATGGCTTTGGCTGACCAGTTATTCATGATTAAAACTCCGTGGCGACTTCTTACGTTCGGCCCGCGATGCCTGTCACGATAAAGGTTTCCTTCGTATTAATCGGACCGCCTGACCATACTCTTCGGGAACATCTTTAGGATCGTGAATGAATGCGGCCACTCTCCCCCATTTGCTCCGAACTTTGATAATCGTGCCATTCGTCACCTGATTAACGAAAGCGCTGTGAGTAATCTCGACGTCGTCCTCATAAACCAGCACATCGCCTGGTTTCGCATTTGCCATGGAAACTGGCAAGAAGTCATCGGCGATAAAGAAGTCCGGCTTATTGAACCAACCATGACTGGCAGTATATGCGTAACCAAAGCAATTGTACCTCGCACTCGGCACCCGCACTTCGACGGCTTTGGGATGGTCTGCTGCCATCTCCGCCCGTTTTACCGCCTTCTCAGCGAGTGTCCACTCCCTTTCAAGACATGGGTCCGCATTCGGGCCCACATGACAGTGCAGAACACTGCGTCCCGCGCTGGTTTTGAAAATCGCCATCGAACCTGCTCCTATGGAAAAGACTATGCGAGCGTTGGAAAAGGGTAATTCAAGATCAGCGCAACGGACCGCTCAATTACGCGCTGCTCGAATGTCGATGAACCCCTGCTGGGCCAGGGATGCCAGGCCAAAGACACTTGCCTTCAGTGGAGAGACGCCCAGTTTCTTTCCGGCCGAGAATCCGCGGGCTATCTCTTTTATGTTGCGCGATCCATTGCAGAGCTGCATCAGTTGATAAGTCGTGCGATTCAGCTGGACTACTCTTACTTTTCCGTTTTCCTTAACCAGCCCCAGTGGCACTTCCTCGATGGGCAGCGAGTCTAATCGTTCCTTTCGCTTCAGCGACCGCATCAATCTCTTGTAATCCGCCGTGACTATAAGCACCCGGGCATCCGGGGCGATTACCGGTACGGACTCGAGACTTTCAAGTACGATGGCAGTTGCTCTTACTGCGTTACCTTTCTCCGGGAAATCATATTGGGCCGCTTCTACATCAACCATCGTTTTCATAAGATGAGGGTACTGCGCATTCTCTAAGTAACGGGAGGCGACAAAGCGCGCGAGGTCCCTGGGAAAATCGTCGCTGGAATAGTATCTGCGACTGGTATTCACCACGCCCGCAACCTTTCTTGCCTGAGCAGACCATGCCACCCACTCGTCGAACACACGCAACAAATCTCCGCTGTCCCGGTGCAGCAGCACCATGAACCATCTGACCCTTGCAATCGAATTCAGCATAAACTCTCTGACCTCGCGCAGGTACTGCCGATCCAGCCAACGCGTCGGAATCCCGTAAAAATTCGGGAAAAGTTTCGGATACTTAATGATCATCGCCCGCTCTTCCGGATCCTGATCCCAACCCTGCAGCGACATGTCTGAGAAGATATCGTCAAAGACCAATTGATCCTGATACTGAGTGGTGATGGGGGTTTCGGCGAGCGGCGCCAGCAGGTGAAGCTGGAGTTTAGCCCTGTGATGGCGCAATGCTTCGCCCATGAAATTGATCGTGTCGCGCAAGTCTTCTTTGGTTTCCTCGGGAAAGCCGGTAATCATCGATACCGTGTGCCTGATTCCGCGTCGATGGGCGTGTTTGATTCTGGCGGCCGCGTCAGTGAGGTTCAGGCGCTTTTGAATGAGTGCCTGCACCCGATTAGAACCGCTATCAACGCCAAAAAAGATCCCCATGCAGCCGTTTGCCGCCATCAAATCGATTAACTCATCATCGATGCAGTCTGTCCGGGCACTGCAGCCCCAGTAAAGTGTTTCCCCTGATTGCTCGACGGCCTCGCAAAAGCTAACCACCCGCTTGCGATCAACCGTGAACATGTCGTGGATTAGATCGAACGAATTGATGCCATACCTACGCTTGATCGTTTTCATCTGCTCCACCAGAACGTGCGGCGACTTCATACGAAACCGGCGTCGGAAGAAATCGTTGGTCGAGCAAAAGCTGCAAGCAAAAGGACAGCCACGACCGGCCTCAAGTGGGGCGTAACTGCAACCCTCAATGTGTGAGTACAGATGAAAGCCAGCCATCGGCAGGCTATCCAGATCTTCAATCACGGGAGCGTTTGGGTTCCGCAGAACTGCGTGAGACTTGCGGTAAGTAACACCGGCGATTTTTTCCAGGTCTGTTTGCTGGTGCGAGAGAGCGTCGAGTACGCGTGGCAACGTCTCTTCAGCCTCACCGCGAACAATGAGGTCGATGAAGGGGAAGCTCTCAAGCGTTGCCACATCTACTACTGAAGCTTGCGGACCGCCCAGGATAATCGCAGCCTGAGGATGCGTTGCGCGCACATTTCGCGCCAACCGCAGGGTCAGAGGGTATGAACCGCAAATCGTGCTGAAGCCGAAGATGTCCGCCGAAGACCCTTCTAATTGCTTTCCGGCGTAAGCACAGAACTCAACACCCTGACGGCGAACCCCGCTGCTTGCGTATTCGTAGTACCAGCGATTGAGGTCAATGATTTCGGTTTCAACACCCTGTTGATCCAGGACCGCGGCCAGACTCAAGATCCCCATTGGGGCATGTTCAAAAATCAACCGGGCAGCCTCGGATTCAGCTACCAATCGCTCATCAAACTCAATTACGGTGGGTGGGCTTATGAGACAAACCTTCATAGCGCTCCAGTTTGAGAATAGAAAACGAGGGGGCCGGGCTTTGAAAGTTTCCGGCGAAGTGTGGCTGAAAAGACAGTTGGACGCGGCCTTACTTCTTCTTACCGGCTTTCTTGCCGGCCTTCCTTATCGATCCGCTCATATCAGGGGAAATCCCGACGATTATACTAACGTCGCTAACGGGGTTATCCACGTTAGTTATGTCGGATCGAACCCGGTGTTTTTTTAATACGGCAACCACGTCACCTTTGAAGGCTTTCTTGAGTTTGGTTTTTTCGCTTGCGGTAATTCTCAGCGATTTGGGAATCTTAATTGAAATTTTGGCCGGGGCAGCCATAGTTTTCTCCTCCAGGAATGAGGGTCAATCACCCTCGTCGAAAGCTTGGGCATGAGGTAATCAGAAGGTGTCCAGGCCTGAGCCTTTTCACCTGAGATCACTTATTCGGCGGGAGCTTTATCACAGTCTGTTATTGAGATGCAAGACCCAGGCTTTGGATGATGTCCTGGAACTTGGGCTCATTTCTGACGGAATCAAAGAAAGGGCTGACCCTGACGTAAACCAGAAAGATATCCAGTTCTTCCTTTGCTCGCTGGAGCCATTGAAAAACCTTTTCCTTGTCTCCCAGACCCAGATGCATAACCACAAACCTCATCGGTGAGATATGCCTGCTTTTGGCAGCGTTTTCGAGATCCTTGAGTATCTTCCGCGCTTCGTCTTTCTTACCCCAGACGGCATAGGTGTAAGCCATCATCGCCCGCACCATGGTGTGGCCCTTCGACAGCGTACTGGCCTGTTGGTATTCAGCTATCGCCTCGCGGTACATTTTTTTCTGCGTGTACGCCCAGGCAAGATTGGAACGCGCCGGGAAGAAGTCGGGAAAGCGCTGGCTTACCTTCTTGGAATACTCGATACAGCGGTCGTAATCGCGTTGATAGAAATAAACCAGGCCAATGTCCACATTGATTGCCGGCGAAAGTGGATCCAACTCCTTAGCCTTCTCCATCTCCTGCTGGGCCTTTTCAAAATTGCCGCGCGCCAGAAACATGTCGCCGTAATAATGATGAGCAGTCGCGTAGTTCGGGTTCAGCTCGATGGCCCGTTTGAACTCGGCTTCGCCTCCAGCCCAATCGGTATCGTAGTGAGTTTTAATCAACCCCAGCGTGGCATGTGCTTCACCAAGCGAATTATCCAGGACCAGCGCCTTCTCCGCCGCTGCTTTCGCCCGCTGATAAGACTCTCGCAGGGGCACGGAGCTGTCCAGCACATACACATCCGCCAGCCCCGCGTAGGCCAACGCGTAATTGGGATCCAGATTAATGGCCTGTTGAAAATACTGAGTCGCCTGTTCCTTACCTTCTCTGGTGAACTTGTTCCAGAAGAATCTGCCCTTCAGGTAAAGTCGATAGGCATCAACATTCTCAGTATCCCGTTTGGCCAGCCGCTGTTTGTCTTCGCCGCTCAGTCTTAACCTCAGTTTTTCCGTAACGTTGTGGGAGATTTCATGCTGGATGAGCAGAAGGTCGGCGGCTTTTCGATTGTACTGTGCGCCCCAAATGTGACTCTTGTCGCGCGCGTCTTCCAGATCGACAAAGATGGAAAGGTCGCCGTTGCGTTCGACAATCCTGCCAGTCAGAACTGAGTGCACACCGAGCTGCTGGCCAACTGCGTACGCATCTGCTTGCTGGCCCTTGTAAGGAAAGGTAGAGCTACGCCCGATGACTTTCAGACTGGGCAATTGCGACAGATCATTGATCAAACTATCCGTGATGCCGTCGGACAAGTAGTCCATGTTCGCATCACCGCTCAAATTTTCGAACGGCAATACCGCCACCGAGTTTATGCTGGTCGCAGCCGGGACCGGTTTACTGCGCCCGATAACCAGGTAGAGTCCGACGAGCACAAGCGCCAGCACGGCCACAGTCGCGGCCAGCGCATAGGGCGACTTTTTCCGCGCGCGCCCGTAGGATTTTTGCGTCATGAGACTGCTGCGCGAGACCGTGTCCTTGAGGTTGCCGAGATCGACCTCCAGCTCGCGCGCGGTCTGGTACCGGTGAGCGCGGTCCTTTCGCATCGTCTTGGTTATGATCCAATCCAACTCAGAAGGCGTCCCGGGCAGAGATTCAGTGACCGGGGTGGGCTCGCGTTCCAGGATTGCCACCACCGCGTGACTGGGTGTAGCGCCGGTGAAAGGCAGGGAACCAGTGAGCATTTCGTAAAGCACTACGCCAAGACTCCACAGGTCAGTGCGTTCATCAACTTCTTCGCGGCGAGCTTGCTCTGGCGATAAATAGCTGATCGTCCCGATCATCAGCCCCGAGTGAGTATCGAAATCGGGGAAGGTATGCGCCTCACTGTCACTCGAAACTGAATATCGTTCGGTCAGCTTGGCCAGCCCGAAATCGAGCACCTTCACATAACCGTCCTGGCGCAGCATCAGGTTCTCCGGCTTGATATCGCGATGGACTACGCCGGCTTCGTGCGCGGCGGCGAGCGCTGAGGCGCTTTGCAAGGCAACATCGATGGATTCCTCGAGCGTCAAAGCCCCCTTGCTAAGGTGCTGCCGTAGCGTGACGCCGTTGATGTACTCCATGGCAATGAATCGCCGTCCCTCAGGCGTTTCGCCAATCTCATGAATTACGCAGACGTTGGGATGATTGAGAGCCGAAGCCGAACGAGCCTCACGTTCAAAGCGCCGCAAGCGTTCTTTGTCCTTACTAAGCGGAATGGGAAGTAATTTAAGCGCGACCTTGCGACCCAGCCTGGTGTCCTGGGCCAGATAGACCTCGCCCATGCCGCCTTTCCCAAGTAGCGAGATAATCTTGTAGTGCCCGATTGATCTTCCAATCAGAGGGGGTTGATCGCCAACCAGAGTTTCAGCGGCGTTCACCTGTGGAGGGGTAAGGATGGATTCGCTTATTTCTTCGCTTTCCGGCATTACGAATTCAGCTTCCTTGAGGAGTCATTTCTCGCAGGCGGGTTCCCAAAAAGTATGACGGTC
>JBDTOI010000127.1:0-11481 GCA_039933315.1 Pyrinomonadaceae bacterium | reverse complement strand
CCTTCTTTGTCAACTAAACTTGACGGAGTAAGAGGGGCGGCCACGGAGTGCCGCCCCTACAATCTATCCGTCAGGAGGAAGGTTGTCCGAAGCTCAGACTTAGGACTATTAGAGCGGGGGCAAGCCCCTCTTCCTGACTGCAAGTGTTCAGCATTGACCTTTGAAACCTAAGTCTTGACCTTAGTTGTCTGGACGCCGACCTCTTACCTAAAACGTCAATAAAATCGAATACTTAACCTGAACCCTTACGTAAGGATCCGACCTCACCCAATGTATCGCTCGAGCTTGAACCGCCCCCGCTCCGCGAGCAGTGGCTTCCACAGGTCCCCAACTTTCTTGATTCGGGCACGGACGTTATCGATGCGAAAGTCCTCGATCTTCAAACCCTTCTCAACTTCCTGCCAGCTGACCGGGGTAGACACGCCGGCCCGCGGCGTCGGCCGCACGGAATAAACGGAGGCCAGCGTTCGTCCCCAGGCATTCTGGTTGTAATCGACCAGTACCCTTCCCTTCGGCCGCTTGGCGATGCGGTATTCCGCGGTGATCAGTTTCGGATTAGCTGATTCCAACACCTGGGCCAGACCTTTGGCGAACGTCCAAACCTGCTTCTGGGTTGGACCCCGAACAATTGGAACGTAAATGTGAATCCCCTTTGAGCCGGTTGTCTTGGGGAGCGAAGGCATCTTGAGAGATTCAAGAGCCTCATGAAGAACTAAAGCTGTTTCTCGCACTCGATCGAACGAAGCCCCGGGCCCCGGATCGAGATCAAAATGAAGGTAGTCAGGCCGGTCCACATCATCGCAGCGGGCGTACCACTGATTAAGATCGATGCAACCCAGATTGATTACCCAGAGAAGTGAAGCCAGATCCTGAATCACCGGAAAATCAACGATGTTTCCCGACGAATGATCGATGGAGCAGATTTCTATCCAGGGCGGCCGCGGTGACGGGGCGTGCTTCATGAAGAAGAAGTCGCCGGCGGCGCCGTTGGGATAGCGCTTCATCACCATGGCCCGGTCCCTTATGTGCGGCAGCAAAACGGGGGCGACGTCGGCATAGTACTGAAGCAGATCGCCCTTGTTAATGCCCAGCTCCGGCCAGAAGGGCTTCTTGAGATTCGTAAGCTTCACCTGTCGATCGCCAATCTTTGCTTCCAGCTCAGTGGCAGCTTTGGGGATCTTGAACGCTCTCGCCTTTCCCTTCCCCGGAGCGGCAGCGGATTTAGTAAACCTCGACGGATGATAATCGCGCGTAGGAGTTTTCATGGATGACCTATTGGACCTATTGGACCTAATCCTATCACGCTGCCCAGGCAAGCCCCCTGCTACAGTCCGCTGTAACCACCGCTCGTAATTAGGTAAACTCCCCTTGAACAGTTCGCCAAAATCCGGTAGTCTCTTGGATGAAACACGATTTCATCCTTTGGCCACAATATTAAGTTATGGATGTCCTTAGCTGTTTTCATCCCGCAGTTGCACGCTGGTTTGCGAAGAGTTTTCCTGCGCCCACTCCGCCGCAGGAGCTCGCCTGGCCGGCAATTAAATCGCACCGCAACACTCTAATTGCCGCGCCCACCGGCTCCGGTAAGACGCTGGCAGCTTTTCTAGCGGCTATCGATGACCTGGTGCGGATCGGTATCGAGGGCGGGCTTGATGACACGACCCACGTCGTGTACGTATCGCCACTGAAAGCGCTGAGTAACGACATTCAGCGCAACCTGCAAATACCACTGGCCGGAATTCAGCAGGAACTTCTGGCGATGGGTTTGCCCGAGGTCAATATTCGCACGCTGGTAAGGACCGGGGACACGCCGGCAGCGGAGCGAACCGCAATGACCAAGCGCCCGCCGCACATCATCGTGACCACGCCGGAATCGCTCTACATCCTTCTCACGAGCGAAGGTGGCCGGCGCATGTTGCAAACCACGCGCACCCTGATCCTCGATGAAATTCACGCCGTGGTCGGCGACAAGCGCGGTTCCCATCTCGCCCTCTCAATCGAGCGCCTCGAACAACTAGTCGCCCAACCAAAAACGGATAACGAGATTCCGCAATCCGAATTCCGCAATCCAAAATTGGTAAGGGTCGGTCTGTCTGCCACACAACGCCCCATCGAAGAGGTCGCGCGCTTTTTGGTCGGCACCGCGAATATCAAGGCTGACGGCACTCCGGACTGCGCCATCGTTGATAGCGGCCATGCGCGCCGCCTCGATCTGGCAATTGAACTACCGGAATCCCCTTTGCAAGCCGTGATGTCGGGTGAAGTTTGGGACGAGGTTTACGATCGCCTGGCGCAGTTGATTCGCCAGCACAAGACCACACTCGTTTTCGTCAACACGCGCCGGCTGGCAGAACGTGTGGCGCGTCACCTGGGTGAGCGCATCGGCGACGAAAACATTGCCGCGCACCATGGCAGTCTCGCGCGCGAACAGCGTCTGGCCGCGGAACAGAGATTAAAAGCCGGCGAGCTGAGCGCGCTGGTGGCTACGGCTTCTCTCGAACTGGGTATCGACATTGGCGATGTCAATCTTGTTTGCCAGCTAGGCTCGACTCGTTCGATTGCCAGCTTTCTGCAGCGGGTAGGTAGGTCGAATCACACCGTGGCCGGTTTTCCCAAAGGGCGGGTCTTCCCACTCTCGCGCGATGAGCTGGTCGAGTGCGCGGCCATAATCGATGCGATCCGCCGGGGAGAGCTTGATCAACTCGAACTGCCGGAGAAGCCGCTCGACATTCTGGCGCAGCAGATAGTTGCGGCCGCGGCGGCCGAGGAGTGGACCGAGGAAACGCTGTTCGAAATGATCCGGCGGGCCTACCCGTATCGCAACCTGGAACGAAAAGACTTTGACGCGGTCATACGGATGCTTGCTGAGGGCTTCTCCACCAAACGCGGCCGGCGCTCCGCCTATCTGCATCATGATGCGGTGAATCGTCGTCTGCGCGGCCGGCGCGGCGCCCGCCTCGCGGCAATCACTTCCGGCGGCGCGATTCCTGATACTGCCGACTATGCGGTAGTGCTCGAGCCGAGCGATCTCGTGATCGGCTCGGTGAATGAAGACTTCGCTATCGAGAGTTTGCAGGGCGACATCTTTCAACTGGGTAACGCGTCGTGGCGGGTGCTTCGCGTAGAACAGGGAAAGGTGCGCGTGGAAGATGCGCGCGGGCAGCCGCCCTCAATTCCCTTCTGGCTGGGCGAAGCCCCGGCGCGCACACATGAGTTGTCGGTCTCCGTATCGCGTCTGCGCGATGAAGTGGCCCAGCGAGTTGAGGTCGCCGGTGATGGGGCAAACCTGCCCGCACAACATTCCGATGCATCCGGCGACACAGACTCAAGTCTGTGCCACTCTGCTATCCAATGGCTGACTGAAGAGGTCGGGATCTCGCGGGCGGCGGCCGAGCAGATTGTGGAGTACCTGGCAGGCGCAAAGATTGTCCTCGGCGTAATGCCTTCGCAGGAGAACCTCGTGCTCGAACGGTTCTTCGACGACAGTGGCAGCATGCAGCTGGTGCTGCACTCCCCTTTCGGCAGCCGTCTGAATCGTGCCTGGGGCCTGGCATTGCGCAAGCGTTTCTGCCGCAAGTTCAACTTCGAACTACAGGCCGCCGCCACGGAAGACGCCATTGTCCTTTCACTCGGTCCGACGCACAGCTTTCCGCTTGACGACGTCTTTCATTATTTGAATTCCAAAACGGTGCGCCAGCTTTTGTGCCAGGCTTTGCTTGATGCGCCGATGTGGAACATTCGCTGGCGCTGGAACGTCACCCGTTCGCTGGCAGTCCTGCGCCGCCGTGGCGGCAAGAAGATTCCCGCGCAGCTGCAGCGCATGGACGCTGAGGATCTGCTGACTGCTATTTTTCCCGATCAGGTAGCCTGCGCCGAAAACCTATCCGGTGAGCGCGAGATTCCCGATCACCCGCTGGTGTCGCAAACTGTTCATGACTGTCTGGAGGAAGCCATGGACGTCGAAGCTCTCGAAGCGTTGCTGACTTCGATCGAGCGAAATGAGAAGAACCTTTTTGCGCGCGACGTGATCGAAGCCTCTCCGCTCGCTCAGGAGATACTCAACGCCCGGCCTTATGCCTATCTCGACGATGCGCCCCTCGAGGAACGGCGAACTCGCGCGGTGTTTCAGCGCCGCTGGCTCGATCCGAAGACCGCAGCGGACATGGGCAAGCTCGATCAGGGCGCCATTGATCGAGTGCGCGAAGAAGCGTGGCCCGAGCCGCAGAACGCCGACGAACTACACGACGCCCTCGTTGAGTTAGGCTTCCTGACTGCCCCCGAAGGCGCCGACTGGCAACAGTTCTTTTCCGAGTTGCAGGTAGATCGTCGTGCCGCCATCCTAAGCAGAAGCCCGACCGTCAGGGAGGGCTCAGACACACAACCTGACATCTCCTTGTGGATTGCCGCCGAACGGCTGCCCCTGCTCGAAACCATCTACCCGTCAGCATCCCTGGATCCTCCCATTACAGCTCCCGAGAGTTACACCCAAACTACGTGGGACTTTGACACCGCGCTGGTGGAAATTCTCCGCGGTCGCCTCGAGGGCGTGGGGCCAACTACCGTCGAGAACCTGGCCAACTCTTTTGGCCTAACTAAATTGGAGATTGAAACAGGTCTGCTGAAACTCGAAGCCGAAGGCTTTGTGATCCGCGGCCAATTCACTCCCGGCAGCATAGCAACCGAGTGGTGCGCGCGCCGCCTGCTGGCACGAATACATAGCTACACCCTCAATCGCCTGCGCCAGGAAATCGAGCCGGTTTCCAGCGCGGACTTCATACGGTTCCTGCTTGCCTGGCAGAAGGTCGCGCCCGATCACCAAATGGAAGGGCCGGAAAGTGTTCGCGCCCTCATTGAACAACTGGAGGGCTTCGAAGCGCCGGCCGCTTCATGGGAAGGCGAGCTGCTGCCGAGCCGCCTGGTTGAATACGATCCCGCCTGGCTTGATGCGTTATGTCTTTCCGGTGAAGTCATTTGGGCGCGGCTGACCCCGTCGGCGACCTCGAGAGGTTCAGTTCCGTCGGAAAATGGTGTCGAGAAAGCGCGAGGTTCCGCTCCCGTGCGCAATACGCCCATCGCGCTGCTGCCGCGCAAGAACTTTGCCATCTGGAATTCTGTCTTTCCGCAACCTTCGCCTAAAGAGATCGAGTTTTCCACAACTACCGGTGCTGTCTATGATTACCTGGAGAATCGCGGCGCCTCGTTCTTCAATGACATTGTTGATGGCACAAAGCTTCTGCGTAGCCAGGTCGAGGAATCTCTCGGCGAGCTGGTCGCTTATGGATTGGTGGTTTCCGACAGCTTCGCTGGATTGCGTGCGTTGTTGACTCCGGCTAATCGTAAAACGCACGCGGGCGTCCGCCGCAAACATCGTGAGGCCGTTTACGACATGGCCAGCGCCGGCCGCTGGTCAATCCTCCAACGCGCCCCAGGCAGAAGCCCGACCGTCAGGGAGAGCTCAAACGCGCTGGATCCCGAGACCACCGAACACGTCGCCCGCACACTCCTAACCCGCTACGGCGTCGTCTTCAAGCGCCTGCTCGAACGTGAAGGCATCGCCATACCCTGGCGCGTCCTACTGCGGCTCTATCATCGACTGGAAGCTCGCGGCGAAATTCGCGGTGGCCGCTTTGTAGCGGGCATCTCCGGCGAGCAATTCGCACTGCCTGAAGCCGTCGGGATGTTGCGTTCAATCAGGCGGGCACGTACTTCAACTGAAGAGTTGTTCAGGACCGGCCAACGTTCAACTACAAACCTTGAATCAGGAATGCTGGGGGATTCTCAGCCACAGCAGGAAAGCCTGGTCTCGATCAGCGCCGCCGATCCGCTAAACCTCGCCGGCATAATCACGCCCGGCCCGCGTGTTACGGCGCATACTTCAAACCGCATTCTCTATCGTGACGGGGCGCCCATCGCCAGTCTCGAGTCTGGCGAAACAAAGTTTCTGGTCGAACTAAGTCGCACCATGGAATGGAAAGCCAAAGCGGCGTTACTGCGCAAAGCGACTCCCCCACAACTCCGTTCCTACCTGAGACGCCCGGCATAGTGGCACAGACTTCAGTCTGTGATGAACCGTAGCAGGCATCACAGACTGAAGTCTGTGCCACCTCAGAGCGGTATCCATATTGCTAGTTCTGCTGCACGACTCGATTCAAACATAAAGTGGATCGTTGTCAGACAATTGTGTGATTTAGGTGTACGTCAAACTTACAACGGAGGGAATCATCGCTAAAGCACAACCAGCGCGCAAACGCGAACTAATTGATACGGGCACGGACAAACGTTTCGTGCGGGCATGTTGTTTTCTGTCCTGTTAATCCTGTCTAACTCAGTTATAATCCCGCCCGCCGACATCAGATCAACATGAAACAGTACCAGGACCTCCTCCGCGAAATTCTCGCCCACGGCACGTCACACCAGGATCGAACCGGTGTCGGCACCATTTCCCGCTTTGGCCACCAGATGCGCTTCGACTTGCGCCAGGGCTTCCCTATCGTCACCACCAAACGAGTGCCCTTTCGCTGGATAGCCGAGGAGCTTTTCTGGTTTCTTTCCGGCGACACCGACGAAGCAAACCTGCGCGCGCGCGGCGTGGATATCTGGGCCGAGTGGGCCGATGACGAACACACTCGCCGCTTTGGTCGGACGGCCGGAGACCTCGGTCCCGTGTATGGCTATTTGTGGCGGTCGTTCGGCGGCGAGTATCCACAAATGAATGGAATAGATCAGATTGCGCGTCTGTTAAGCGAGATTGAAACGAACCCTAATTCTCGCCGCCTGATCGTTAGTGGATGGGACCCGCGCGTTTGTGATGAAGTTGACTTGCCGCCTTGCCATACGCTGTTTCAGTTTAAGGTTGAAGAGGGGCGCACCCTTCATTGCCAGCTTTACCAGCGTTCGGCTGACGCGTTTCTGGGCGTGCCCTTCAACATCAGCTCGTATGCCTTGCTGACACATCTGATTGCGCACGTCTGCGGCCTCGAGGTGGGCGAGTTCATACACACCTTTGGCGATTGCCATATCTATCAGAACCACCTGCAGCAGGTGGAAGAACTACTGGCGCGCGAGCCTTTGCCATTGCCCCAACTTGAAATCACCGGAAGCGAGCGGCGTGGCCTTGAGGGTTTGCTCGGGATGCGCTACGAAGACTTAAGCCTGGTCGGTTACCACTCGCACGCGAAGATCGCAGCGCCGGTCGCCGTTTGAAATTACTTCCATGGAGATCCTTTAGAGCAAAGAGCGGGGGCAAGCCCGCCTTCCTGACTGCAGGTGGG
The DNA here is from genome assembly GCA_039933315.1 of Pyrinomonadaceae bacterium. Taxonomy (GTDB): domain Bacteria; phylum Acidobacteriota; class Blastocatellia; order Pyrinomonadales; family Pyrinomonadaceae; genus DASXRU01. The sequence continues at coordinate 4,210 of JBDTOI010000127.1, read as the reverse complement.
CGGTGTTGAGTTCCAAAGCTCAACTGTGAATACCTGCAGTCAGGAAGGCGGGCTTGCCCCCGCTCCTTTCACTCGGACTATTTTTTGGAAGATAGCCCATTGAAGTTAACCTGGATTGTGTTATGGCAATCATCGGAATTGTGGCAGTGGATAGAAACGGCGCCATTGGCAAGGGTGGGCGCCTGCCCTGGCATTACTCTGCCGACATGAAGTTCTTCAAGGAAACCACCACCGGCAACGCCTGCGTCATGGGCCATCGCACCTGGCTGACATTAAAGAAGCCCTTGCCCAACCGTCTGAACATCGTCTTGAGCAAGCATTCCGCCGTGCCACCGCAGGAGAATGTGATTGTGCCGCGCGATATTGAATCAGTGCTCTCGCTTGAGCTGGCCCCCACGCAGCATCTCTTTGTTATGGGGGGGGCAACTGTTTACCGTGCTTTCCTTCCGCACATTGAAAGATGGATTGTCACTGAAGTGCCGTTGACAGTAGAAGACGCTGACACCTTCATGCCGTCGAATTATTTGGAAGGATTTGAGGTCTACGAGGTGCGCCAGCTGGGTGACGAACTCCGGGTAAAGTTCTACGAAAGAAACTCGCTCACCACCAGCGCGGCATAAATTAGTCCTGCCTTGCCTAGCAGGCTCCCTGAAAAATAGTTAGCAACCCCAACGGGGTTGAGACCTCCAGCCCCAGGGTTGCCGCCGCGGCTACCCTGGGAAACGAGGGGCGATATTCGCAACCCCAACGGGGTTGTGTCGGTTTGCTAACTAATCGTCTCGTTCATGTTTGGTAGTCTCATAGCGGGTGGCCGCTCGACCGTAACGTTTGGGCAGGGTCGCAACAGAACTGGACACAACCCCGTTGGGGTTGGAGACTGTGCATTCACCGTGACCCAGGGTAGCCGCGAAGCGCGGCAACCCTGGGCTGGAGGTCTCAACCCCGTTGGGGTTTCTGCTTTTCGAAACTCTTTTGTGTCATAACCGGCTTGCCTTCCTTTTTTCACCAGCCACCTAGGAGCTAACCCCAGTAGGCGCATCCAGCACATCATGGCGGGTGATGATTCCGGTAATCCGGCCGTACTCCTCGACCAACACCGCTTGATGGGATTGCAGTTTCTTAGTTACCTCGGTGATCCCCACATCGACGTCGACGATGGGGAAACTTGGATCCATCACTTCGCTGACCGCTGATTCAAGCAGCTCGCGGTTCATAAGAACTTTCGACAGCACGCGGCTCTCGCGCAAAGACCCAACCGCGCGCCCATCTTCAAGCACCGGTATCTGCGTCACACTCATTTCCGTCATCGTAGCCAGCGCCGCTGCCACGCGCGCGTCCGGCCTGACCGAAACCAGCGATTCGGGAGCGTCGCCGACTTTAGTGCCAGTAATCAACCCCGCCGTAATTTTCTGCGGCTCCAGCAGGCGCTTCTCTTTCATCCACTCGTCCGAGTGATGTTTGGTCAAATAGTGTTCGCCGGTATCGCAAACAATAAAGACGACGACCGCGCTTTCGTCGAGGTTTTTCGCGATGCGCAAAGCCGCCGCCAGATTTGTGCCACTGGAACCGCCGCAGAAGATTCCTTCCGTCCGGCCCAGCTGGCGCGAAAGTTCAAAAGATTCGCTGTCCGTAACGTTGATGACTTCATCCACGTATTGCATCTGCGCGTTCGCCGGCATCACCTCCTGGCCAATGCCCTCGACCAGATACGGCGTAGTCTCCGGCACTTCTCCGGTGTCTTTAAACGTTTTGTAGATCGAGCCGTAGGGGTCTGCGCCAACAACGCGAATGTTCGGGTTCTTCTCTTTCAAGAACCGGCCCGTTCCCGAAATCGTGCCGCCTGTGCCGATGCCGGAAACAAAATGAGTAATCCTGCCGTCAGTTTGTTCCCAGATCTCCGGCCCGGTAGTGCGATAGTGCGCTTCGGGATTAGCCGGATGCGAATACTGATCCGGGTAAAAAGAATCAGGCGTTTCCGCGGCGATGCGCCTTGCGGTTGAAACGTAATGATCGCGTGTGCCCGGTTTGGCTGACACCGGCGTGATAACCACATCGGCGCCGAGCGCTTTGAGATAGCGCGATTTTTCCGCCGACGCTTTGTCGGTCATGACAAAGATGCATTTGTATCCCTTGACCGCAGCCACCAGCGCCAGACCGATACCGGTGTTGCCCGAAGTTGCTTCGACGATGGTGCCGCCGGGTTTAAGAATCCCCTCCCGCTCGGCGGCTTCGATCATGGAGATGCCGATCCGGTCCTTTACCGAGAACCCGGGATTAAGGTTCTCCATTTTTGCCAGCACGGTGGCCCTGACACCCTTTGTCAGTCGCTTAAGTTTCACCAGCGGCGTATGCCCGATCAAACTCAGTACACTTTCGTGATAGTTCATAGACTCTTTGCCTTCAATATCGCCTTCGACCTACAGCCTGCGGCTACATTCTAACGATAATTTTGTTCGCGGAATACCGACGCTGACTTTTATTGTTTAGACAATGAGTATCCATTAGGAAAACAATTAGTCAAACCCACAGAGCCTGAGGGAAAAAGCGGCCCTGCCAGGTGATCACTCTTGGCCGCGGTCCCGGTGAAGGCAGTACCACCACGCGGTAGCGGAAGGGTGATCCCACGATGGATTGTCGATAGCTGATTGCTGATACGTCCAAATCCGATCGGAGATTGGAAATAGACAATTGGCAATGTGAGACCCACCCGCTACCCGCGCGGTGGTACTGCTTCATCGGGCCCCACGCTCGGACTTTGGCGTCGCTTGAGATTTACCTGACCTCCTCCGTGCATAGCGCGTTCGCCATCAACTCGCTCGCCACTCTATGCCCCAGTGGATTCCAATGCCCCTCCCCCTTTTTGTCACCAAACCCATGCAGGAATGCCTTACTCTGATCCGCATACGTCTGCATTTGAGGTGCGAGCGTGATGACGGGAATGCCTTCGCGCTCAGCCAAAGCCCGGAAGCGTTTGTCGGGATAAAAGAGATCGCCGCCGCCGATTCCTTTCAAAAACGTTTGCCGTACTTCAGCGTCGGGATAGACCTGGATTCCATTGCTCACAGTAACTAGAAGAAATTTCGCGCCCCGTCCGCGCACCTCGCCGTTCATGGTTACAATCAGCTCCTCCGTCAGTCGCCAGGCATCTTCCCAAACGGCATCTCGCGGTTCACCATAAACCAACGTATCGACGCCCAACTCGTTTCCCGTTGGCGTTGCGGCCGCAGCGCCCGCCACCGGTACCTGTACCTCAGCGGCCGGAGTCCGCCGGGAGTCAAACCAGATCTTGAACCTCAGATGTGCCTTTTCGAGTGCCTGGACCAGACGCGAATGGTCTTCAAGCCAGCGCCCGAAACGCGCGACTTCCGTCTGGCCCCACTGGAAGGTACGTGTATTCTTGAATGAATTATCCAGCACCAACTTTCCGTCCTGGTGTACGAAGTAAGGAACGCGGTTCGTCCTCTTCAACGAACGCACATTATCGCTGATGTCATTGTTGGTGGTGATTTGCAGCATCACCAGGTCAGGCGAGTAATCCCAGACGCGTTCGCGCCAAGTCAAAAGTTCCTGCCCGGTGCCATACCCGGAAACGCCGAAGTTAATAATTTCTATCTTCCGGCCATCAAAGGCGCTGCAGTCCTGTAGCTTCTTTTCCAGCAGCGCCCAGTAGGATTCCTCCACGGCGACCTGCAAAGCTTCGGAGTAGGAATCGCCGAGCAAGGCAATACGGAAAGTACCCGCCGGCTTGGCTTTTGTGTGCTCGCGGTCGCGCAACCCTTCGCTGTTGATGCGCACGTATGACTGTCCTTCTTTGTGGTACCAGCCATCTTTCTGGCGCAGGGTGTAACCAAGGACCGGATGCGGCCGATAGAATTCCTCATGCGAATAACCAACCACGCGCAGCGCAATCTCGGCCATCAACGCCCCGATGAAAACACTGATCAGAATAAGCAACAGCTTTCCCAGCCAACTCCGCAAACGGCTGGAGGCTTTCTTATCCACTCGCTGATGGGTGCGCTCGGTTTGGAGGGGTTCGTGATCTATATGCGGCAAGGCTACCTACGACACCTTCAGGTTCGGTAAGTCGAAACCTAAAACTTATATTGATAATCACGTCGTAACGCAAACTGTCAGTTTGCGCATCAACGCCCCCGTCGGTAACAATATACTTGGCTCATCAATGTCCGACATGCTTTAGCTTGTCGTCGCG
>JBDTOI010000126.1:0-11632 GCA_039933315.1 Pyrinomonadaceae bacterium | reverse complement strand
ATAATATACTTGACGAATCAAGTTAGAATATTGAACGCTCCCTACTGGGATGACCGCGCCAGCGAAATAGCGGAGCTGATAAAGGCGTATTGCAAGAAAAGCTCAAATACCGCCGCCGCTCGACGTTGATGGGGGGAATTACAATGTTTCTCGCTTCTTCAAAAGCGCGAATGATATGTCGCTTGAGGTAAAGCTTGTGTGCGCCGTAAAAGAAGCACATGTCGTCGTCGTAGTCTGATGAGATGCTGTAACGGGGAGTTTGAAGCAGGACACCTTTGCCGACCTTGCAGCAAAACAACAACTGGGAACAGCCCTTGTGGGAACCACGGGGCGCTGGTTTCCCGTCAGGCGTAATGTAAGAAGCATTTGCGCGCATGTGACATACGGCGTGTCTGCATTCACGAATGGCATCCGTAATATCTTTGACCTTAGGGTTACCAGTGAATTGGTTTACGTCGTCGGTGAACGAAATGCGCTTATTCAGTTTGACCAGATGTTGTAAGAGATCGTGAAGGCGGATGAGAAGTTCGATGAAAGCTGATTCCCGTAACGGATGGTTTCCAATTAGGAAAACATTTGTGGTCAGGATAGCTTCAGTTCTTCTGATTGCGTGATGAGCATTAGGGTCAAATCTCAACATGGTGACTCTCCAATGAAAACAAAAAACTTCCACTGAGTTTGAGAAGTGCGACAAGGTAATGAGCGGATTGTTATCCGTTCCTTACTCGGAATTACAAGAGAAGTTAGAGCAGGAAAAGCGCACCAAAGAACGGAAGAAAAAGGGATGATTCGTCAAGTATATTATTACCGTTGAAACGGTTACCTAATGAATAGCTTGCAGGATCACCGCACTGAAGTGCGGTGTTAATGAGAGGTGACTGAACCTTAAGAGGCCAGCGTTTCCTTTACCGGTTCTTCAGCCGCCACTTCAACATCGCGGCTAAAGTCGCAGCCTTCGGTGGCGCATTTGCGCGTCGTGCCTTTTTTCAAGGTCTTCTCCAGCAGGAAAGGCGCATTGCATTTAGGGCAGGGCTCGATGACAGGTTTGTCCCAGAACACGGAGTCGCACTTGGGGTATTCGGAGCAGCCGTAAAAAAGTTTCCCCCGTTTTGATTTCTTGACCACCAACTCGCCTTTGCACCCGGGACGCGGACAGGCGACGCCCGTAGTTTCCCGCTTGATGTATTTGCACTTGGGATAGTTGGAACAGGCAGTGAATTCACCATAGCGGCCAAAGCGCTTCACCATCTGTGCGCCGTCCACCGGACACTTCTCGTCGAGCATGACGGGCGCAGGCGTGACCATTCCCGACTTGGCGATCTTCCGAATATTGCGGCACTCGGGATAGCCGGTGCAGCCAAGGAACTGGCCAAAGCGGCCGCGCTTCAACTGCATTGGTTTGCCGCACAACTCGCATGACTCCGGCTCTTCAGGTTCCGCACTTGTAGAGCCCTCCGCAGTTGCATCACCATTCCCGCTCGGAGCCGTTACCAGATCGCGCGTGGCGTCACACTTCAAACATTTGAGATATGTTCCGAAACGTCCCCATTTCTCCACCATTCCGACGGTTCCGCACTTGAGACAAACCTCATCCGTGGGTTTTGCTGTGTCTTTGATGCCCTTGATGTATACCTCGAACTTATCCAGGTCCGTTTTGAACTTCGCGTAAAACTCGCTGAGCGCGTCCGTCCACTTGAGAGTCCCTTCTTCGACCGCATCGAGCTCGCCTTCCATGCGCGCCGTGTAGGTTTCGTTAAAGAGATCGCCAAAGCCACCGTCAATCAGCAGATCGTTAACCGTCTTTCCCAGCGTGGTGGGATGGAAACGCCCTTGTAGTTTTTCCACGTATTCGCGGTCCTGAATCGTGGTCATGATCGCGGCATAGGTGGAAGGCCGGCCGATGCCTTTTTCTTCGAGGGCCTTCACCAGCGTTGCCTCAGTAAAGCGCGGCGGTGGCTCAGTAAAATGCTGATCGGGAGTAATCTTGTTCAACTCCAGCATCTCGCCCTTTTTCACCGCCGGCAGCATGCGCTCGGCCTCTTCCTCTTCTTCAGTCTTTTCGTCACGGCCTTCCTGATAGACTTTGAGGAAGCCATCAAACTTCTGCACTGAGCCGCTGGCGCGAAAGATAAATCGCCCCGCACTGATGTCGATAGTAGTTTGATCAAAGAGCGCCGGCATCATCTGCGAAGCCACGAAGCGCTGCCAGATCAAGCGGTACAGTTTCAACTCTTCCTTGTTGAGATACTGCGCGATCGCGTCCGGGGTCCGAGCGACGTCCGTCGGGCGAATGGCTTCGTGCGCATCCTGCGCATCTTTCTTGGATCGGTAATGGATTGCTTTCTCGGGCAGATAGTTGGGGCCGTACTGCGTGCCCACGAAGTCCCGCGCCTCAGTCAGGGCCGCGTCGGAGACACGCGTGGAGTCGGTGCGCATATAAGTGATCAGGCCCACCGCACCTTCCGCGCCGATATCGACACCTTCGTAAAGCTTCTGCGCCAGCATCATGGTTTTCTTAACTGAGAAACCAAGTTTGCGCGCCGCTTCCTGCTGCAATTTTGAAGTGATGAAGGGTGGGACCGGGTTCCGTTTGCGTTCTTTGGTGGTTACTTCGCTGACCTGAAACGTCTGCGCCTGGGCTGCAGTAACAATTTCCGCCGCGGTGGCTTCATTGCCAATCAGTATCTCAGTCTTCTTAACCTCATCCTCAAAGCCGCCGGTCTTTACAGTCTGAGCGCCCACCTTCCAAAGGCGCGCATCAAACGCAGGTGGCAACTTGCCCGTCAGGTTGGCGGTGATGGTCCAATACTCATTCTTTACAAACTGCTCAATTTCGCGCTCGCGCTCCACCACCATGCGCAGCGCAACCGACTGCACGCGACCGGCGCTCAGTCTGCCGCCTATCGTTTTACAGAGCAGCGGCGAGACTTTGTAACCTACCAGCCGGTCGAGTACGCGGCGCGCTTGCTGGGCGTCTACCAGGTTGGCATCGATCTCACGCGGATGATTGAAGGCTTCGTTAACCGCCCGCTTCGTGATTTCATTGAACATCACGCGAAACGTCGGCTTCTTGGGTCGCTTCGGGACAATCTCTTCAGCCAGGTGCTGGCAGATGGCTTCGCCTTCACGATCCGGGTCAGCGGCCAGGTAGATAGCGTCCGATTCCTTCGCGGCTTTTTTCAGCTCCGCCACGATTCTCTTGTTGTTGCGCTTTTTCGTGTCGGGGATTACTTCATAGGTCGGCTCGAAATTATTTTGAATATCGACTCCCAGACCTTTGGAGGGCAGATCTTTGATATGGCCAATCGACGCCTTCACCAGAAAGTCGCTGCCCAGATACTTATTAATTGTCTTCGCTTTGGCGGGCGATTCGACGATGACCAGATTCTTTGCCATTGATTATAAGAATACCGCAGTCAGACGGTTTTCAGCTGCGCGCTAGAATGCCAAAATATAGAAAGTAGTTTTGCAAATTCGGTGAATTGTTCAGCCTCTCATCTTCGCCAACCAGTTCTTCGCAGACCACTTCTCGCAAGCGCACGAGTTCTCTTAACCGATGATTCTTCCATCGTGGGTCTGTAATCGTCAGGTCAAGGAGCTCAAGCATTCGCGTGAAGGCGTTCTCGAAATGGATTGTGTCGCCTCGCTCTTTCCCTCGCAGCGCACGCTCGTATTCGCTGCCGACATTTCCCAGTTGCTCTGCCAGCTTCAGTGTGTGCCACCGCCCGCTCGCAAGATTCGAATGTACAGCTTGCATGCATCCCTCCCGGGCTTTATTGCACCAGCTTGCGCGTTATGCTGACGATCTTTTCGCGCACGCTCGCGGCCTCTACGCTACGCGACCGATTGTTTTGCCGAGGCCGAATATTAATCATTGAATCAAATTCGATCATCTCGGCGAAATCTCGTTCCGGATACAAGTTAATACCCCATAAATCTTCCTGCTTCGAGTCTCGCTCAAGCAGGAACGCTTCTTCGTCGGCGTGCAGTTCGCCACCGATTGCCATTACCCCTCTCTCGACGTCCACCACCGCCTTGATCATGTCACCAAATAGCTGTCCCGCGGCCTCCTGTAGCTGTTGTCTCGTTATCGGCTCATCGATTAAGGTCACATCCATAGGAAACCGTTTTCACATCTTTCGCACAAAACATTTTCCCGGCAGCGCCCGCACTAATTCACGCATCTCGAGGGTAAGCAAAGTGCCGGTTAGCTGTGAAACCGAAAGCCTGCTCGTTTCCACCAGAGCATCAATGTGCGCAGGATTGTCCGGAGAAAGCAACTTGAAAACCGTTCTCTCGGCTTCCGAAAGATCCTGCGGCGTCAACGCTAACTGGTTCACCAGGTCCGTCTCTTTCTTGCGGCCAACCGGTGGCGGCAAGAGGCGCGCAGCTATTTGCGGCGGTAGTTCCGCAGCCACGTCCTGCCATTGCTGCACCAGCTTCGCGCCGGCGCCTTTGATTAAATAATTTGTGCCAAAGGATGTCCGGGACGTGATATTTCCCGGCACCGCAAATACCTCCCGGTTCTGTTCCATGGCGAGCCGCGCTGTAATTAATGAGCCGGAGCTTTCCGCCGCCTCAATCACCAGAACCCCGAGACTCAAACCGCTGATGACGCGATTCCGGTAGGGAAAGTTTTCCGAAACCGGCGGCGTGCCGAGGGGGAACTGTGAAACCAGCGCGCCGCCTCCGTCCAGGATCTGTTGAGCTAGTTTGCGATGATCGCGCGGATACACTTCGTTGATCCCGGTACCCATGACTGCCACCGTGCGGCCTCCGGCTTCCAGCGCGCCACGATGGGCCATGGCATCAATACCGCGCGCCAGTCCGGAAATAATTGTCACCCCGCGCTGGGCCAACTCCCGCGCCAGCATTTGCGCAGAGTTCTGACCGTAGGTGGAGCATTTGCGCGAACCGACCACAGCAACGCATGGTTGATCCAAACATTCAGACCACTGTCCTTTTACATAGAGGACAATCGGTGGATCGTAAATCTCGCGCAGCAGCGATGGATAGACACCGTCGTCAAGTAGCAGAATGTCGCCGCCCAGCTTTCGCACCTCGTCGATTTCCGCTTCCGCCCTGGTGTGCATTTCGCGCGCAATAAGGCTATCTACCGCCTCAGGCAACAAACGTACTTGCTCAATTTCCGCCCGGCTGGCGCCAAACACGGCTTCCGCCGAGCCAAACCGCTCCAGCAGTTTGACGGCAGCGCGCGGCCCGATGCCGATTGTCATGTTCAGTGCAACCCAATCCTGAATCATCTTTGGATCTCGGAATTCTGATTTCGGAATGCGGAATTGTTGAAGCGCGCTGAAGGTGAGGCCTGGTTGGAAGTCCTGGCCGTGTTTATTGAAGACACGGTTATTGACAGAATCTCATTGGCTTCGTTAAGTAGATTCTGGACGCCCTTTTGCTGCATCAGTCCCGCATCGATTGACAACTCAATCCAGTACATCGTTTCGTCAGCTTCCTCTTCGACAGTTCCCATCTTGGAAATAAAATCTGGTCGCGACTTGGCTCTACAAGAGGCTCTATAGTTCGCACCCACGGAGGGCCCGCAACGCATCATTTGGTTCCGGATTACGTTGCCTAAAGGTGTGTGGGGCAGACTTTCTGCCAGGCGAATGACGCGTAAAGCAAAGGCACGCGTTCTCCTTTTCATGTCGTCAGGAGTCATGAGGCCCACTCCGCAATCCGAAATCAGCAATCCGCAATCGTTTGGCGGAGGCGTGTAGGAATCGAACCTACCTGAGCCTGTTTTCACAGTCTCACTAACGGTTTTGAAGACCGCGCCATTCACCAGAACAGATGCGCCTCCAGCATTCTTCGACGCTTGGGCGAGGGTGGCGTCGAAGGCTGAAACCGTACGCGCCACCAGTATTGGCTGTCAAGCGAGGGTCCCGGAACCACCTCTAACAGCACGTGCAGAATTTCAGTTAGGGGGATCGCCGTGAATGGGTTGCCGTTGAACCGGGCGCCAAAAGACAGGCAGGGGCCCGACCTCACCAGGTCGGTCGCTACCGCTAATTGACAGTGCCTGCCCCAAACTTGACGACCCGACTTCGCAACGCTATTATTCGAACGAACGTTCGAACCGCCGAGTTTTATTGTACGAGGAAGATAATGATTAACTTTCAAACGTCGCCTGAACAATACAAACACTGGAAGCTTTCGGTGGAGGGCGCTGTGGCGACGCTGTCCATGGATGTGCAGGAAGAAGTGACCCTGGCTGAGGGCTATAAGCTGAAGCTGAACTCATATGACCTGGGCGTGGATATAGAGCTGGCCGATGCCGTGCAGCGGTTGCGCTTTGAACATCCGGAAGTCGCCGTTGTGGTCGTCACCAGCTTGAAGCCTCGGATATTCTGCGCCGGCGCAAACATTTATATGCTTGGTACTTCGTCCCACGCCTTCAAAGTTAATTTCTGCAAGTTCACCAACGAGACGCGCTGCGCTATTGAAGATGACTCGGCCCATTCCGGGCGCCGTTATATCGCAGCTCTCAACGGCACCGCTTCAGGTGGCGGGTATGAACTTGCGATCGCATGCGATGAAATCTATCTGGTGGACGACGGCAACTCGGCCATCTCGTTGCCCGAGGTCCCCTTGCTCGGCGTGCTGCCGGGCACCGGTGGCCTGACGCGCCTGGTGGACAAAAGAAAAGTGCGACGTGATCGAGCGGACGTTTTCTCTACCCTGGCTGAGGGTTTGAAAGGCAAGCGCGCCAAGGATTGGGGATTGATTGACGATACGTTTCCCACCAGTAAGTTTCAGGAAGCGATTGCTGCAAGAGTTAGTGGAGTAGTTGAAGAGGGTGCAAACAAAAGCCCGGCGTCAGGAATCAAATTGAACCCGCTCCAATTTGAATCAACTGCTGATAGTCGTGAATACAAGTACGTTTCCCTGAAACTCCACCGCGAACAGCGCTACGCTAATCTGACAGTGCGCGGGCCTGAATCAGATCTGCCAACAACAACCGACGAGATTCAAAAACTGGGCGACGCCTACTGGCCCTTGCAGGCCTATCGTGAGCTGGACGATGTGTTGCTGCATCTTCGGGTCAACGAGCCGGAGATTGGTTTGGTCTGCGTGCGCACTGAGGGGAACATAGATCAGGTGCAGGAGATCGATAAGACCCTCGAGGCAAATCGCGATCACTGGTTGATTCGCGAGATTATCGCGCACATGGCCCGCGCGCTGCGGCGGCTGGATCTAACGGCCAAAAGCTTTTTCGCAGTCATCGAGCCGGGCAGTTGTTTTGCCGGCAATCTCCTGGAGTTGGCGCTGGCTTCGGATCGCAGTTATATGCTCAACGATCCCGATCAGCAGGTTGAGATTGCCCTGGGAGAACTTAACCGCGGCGCCCTTCCCATGAGTAACGGGTTAACCCGGCTGCAATCGCGCTTCCTGGCGGAACCAGGGAAAGTGGAGCAAGTGATTGCTCATGATGGATCACTGGATACGGAGGCTGCAGACGCGGCGGGACTCATTACTTTCGCGCCGGACGATCTGGATTGGGAAGACGAGATTCGAGTAGCAATTGAGGAACGCACCTCATTGTCACCCGATGCGCTTACCGGAATGGAAGCTTCCCTGAGATTCGCCGGGCCAGAGTCGATGGACACCAAAATCTTTGGCCGTTTGACGGCATGGCAGAACTGGATCTTCCAGCGACCAAACGCGGTCGGCCCGCAAGGCGCGTTGACGAATTATGGCAAACCAACGCAGGCGCAATTTGATTACAAGAGAACTTAGCCGCAGATGAACGCGGATAACCGCCGGATATGAATAGATTTTATCTGCGACCATCCGCGTTTATCCGCGGCTAAATCGGTGACTTTTATGAATCTTTACGATCGCATTCCCAACAATGTGAATCTTTCCGAGGACAAGAAGCTGCAGCGCGCCCTGGAAAAGTGGCTGCCCAACTATCTTGACTGGTGGCGCGAGATGGGTCCTGACGGGTTTCAGCAGAAGGACGTTTACCTGCGCACCGCCACCAGCGTTGAGCCGGAAGGCTGGGCGCATTTTGATTACGTGAAGATGCCTGATTATCGCTGGGGCATTTTCCTCGAGCCGCCAAAACCTGATGCCAGAATTGGCTTCGGTGACCACCATGGCCAGCCTGCTTACCAGGAAGTGCCGGGAGAGTTTCGCAATTCTTTGCGCCGCATCATCGTCACCCAGGGCGATACTGAGCCGGCTTCCGTTGAGCAACAACGTGAACTGGGCAAGACCTGCCCTTCGCTCTACGACCTGCGCAACCTTTTTCAAGTGAATGTGGAAGAGGGGCGCCACCTTTGGGCCATGGTCTATTTGCTGCAGCGATACTTTGGCCGCGATGGCCGCGATGAAGCCGATGCGCTGTTGGAACGTCGCAGCGGCAATCCCGACAAGCCGCGCATTCTGGAAGCTTTCAACCAGCCCTGCGACGACTGGCTGAACTTCTTTTGCTTTACCATGTTCACCGATCGGGACGGCAAGTATCAGTTGTCGGCGCTGGCCGAGTCTGGCTTTGAACCTCTGGCGCGCACCTGCCAGTTCATGCTTACCGAAGAAGCGCATCACATGTTCGTGGGCGAAACCGGCATCGGGCGCGTGGTCAAACGCACGGGGCAGTTGATGCGCGAGGCCGGTGACGGAGACGTACGCCCGCTGGGCGGGATCCCGCTGGACGTGATTCAGCGTTACATAAACTTTTGGTACAGCTATTCACTAGATCTGTTTGGCGGTGAGATCAGCTCCAACTCGGCAGACTTCTTTGCCGCCGGTTTGAAAGGCCGCTACCAGGAGCAGAGGAAGTATGAGGACCACGTGGCGGCAAATGATATGTACACCTTGCTGGCGGTGGAAGAAGGGCAGCTAAAGCCGCGCGAAGTCCCCTTGCGCAATGCTTTGAATGAGGTCCTGCGCCAGGAGTACGTCAAGGATTCCGAGCGGGCGCTGGCCCGTTGGAACAAGTACCTCGGTGAAGAAGGAGTCAGCGAGCAAATCTACCTGCCCAGCACACGTTTTCATCGTCACGTGGGCGAGTATGCGCAGTATAACTTCGACATCCAGGGCAATTTGATTAGCGCCGAAGAATTTCAAAAGCATAAGGACGAATGGTTGCCCAGCATCGAGGATCGCGAGTTTGTGCGCCAGCTGATGCACCCCGTTACCGAACCAGGAAAGATCGCGAGCTGGATAGCGCCGCCGGCGGCGGGCGTGAAGGGCAAACCCTTCGAGTTTGAATACGTGCGGCTGTGAGGATTGCGGAATTCGGATTTGGGATTGAGAAGGTCGAGAGAATTCAGCTTGGTGGTTCGTGTGGGTTCGTGGGATTTCGTGTAGTTTCGTGGATCGTGTGCTCATGATTTGCAGCCACACGATCCACGAAATCACACTAACTACACGAAAGAACACGAAATAAGAGTTTGAGCGAAGCTGACTCTCGAAAGTCAGGCTGATGACAACTGTGAAGGCAAGCACACAAAACGGGAGCCGGCGCAATCCGCAATCCGAAATCCCCAATCCGGAATCGGATGATGTTCTTTCGCGCTATGACGAGAAGCTCGAGTTCATTCTTCGAACTGCGGCCAGTATCTTTGCTGAGAAGAGCTATCACTCCACTTCGATGCGCGACATCTCGCGCGCTACCGGCGTCAGCCTGGCCGGGCTTTATCACTACTGTCGTTCTAAAGAAGAGCTGCTGTTTCTAATTCAGGACAACTGTTTTGCCCGCGTTCTGGAGCGGTTGCAAGAGCGCCTCCGCGAAACCGTCGATCCGGTTGAGAAGCTGTGTATCTTTATTGAGAACCACCTCTCATTTTTTGCTGCAAACATGGCCGAGATGAAAGTCCTCTCGCATGAGGCCGAATCTCTTGAGCCGGAATTGCATGCCCGCGTGTCGGGCAAGAAGCAGAAATACACGAAACTCGCGCGCGGGATTTTGAGTGAGGCTCAGCAACAACAGGGCGAAAAGCCGGCGGTTGATCTGACGGTGGCCACTTATGCGCTGTTCGGAATGATGAACTGGATTTACAATTGGTACGATCCGCGCGGCAAGCTTTCGGTTGACCAGGTGGTAAAGAACATCACGCGCCTTTTCCTGTCCGGTTTTCTCGGCGGCGCCCCGGCTGAAGCGGCCAATCGCGCGCCGGCTAAAACAGTAGAGCGCCTGAGCGTCTGGCGCGCGCCAAAACGGAGTGCGCGCGTCACTTCAGATTGATTCAAGTCGCACAAGCTTTCGCAGTTACAATGCCCGGGCTTTCAAAAAGTTGAACCTAAGGAGCAGTATCATGCCCACACGAATGAGAATTCTGTTCCCGGCTCTGTTGCTCTTCGCTGCTGCTTGCGGCGGCGCCCGCCCGGTGGCGCCATCGTCATCCGGAGCGGCAACTCCGTCGCCGGTCGCCACCGTCGCTGAAGTCCCGGCCATGTCCGAACCGGAACAGGCCTTGTTGCAGGCTTCGGAAAAAGGCGATCTGGCCGCCGTCAAAGCCCTCCTGGACAAAGGTGTGAATGTGAACGCCAGAGACAGGGAAGGCCGCCAGCCACTGATTGAGGCCGCTTACTGGCAACATCCCGACGTTGTAAAGCTCCTGATCGAGAGAGCCGCTAACGTTAATGCGAGAAAAGTGGACGGAACTACTGCGCTGACCTTTGCGATTAACCTCCGCAACAAAGAGATCGAACAGATATTGCGCAAGGCCGGCGCGAAAACGGATCAGGAGCCGGCAGGTGACGCCAGTAAGACAGATAAGGAACCGGCGTCGCCTGCCGCAACCAAGAAAAAGTGAGCAAGTCTGATTAGAAAGATTGGGTGGAAGATGGCAGAAGCTGAAGCTAAGGTGCACGAAGAAACCGGCGATACGAGGCGATTGATCGAGTACAGCGTGGATAACGGTGTGGCGCTGGTTACCCTGAATGATCCACCGGCCAATACCTACAGCTACGAAATGATGCAGGAGTTGGACCGGGCAATTCTCAAGGCGCGCATGGATGATAGCGTGCATGTAATTGTGATCACGGGCAGCGGAGAGAAATTCTTTTGCGCGGGCGCCAACATTCAAATGCTCGCCACGGTGACCCCCACCTATAAATACTTCTTCTGCCTGCACGCTAATGAAACTCTTTCGCGTCTGGAGCAAACGCCTAAGTTGGTAATCGCCGCGATCAACGGGCACTGTGTGGGCGGAGGCCTGGAAGTGGCAATGGCCGCCGACCTCAGACTCGCGCGCAAAGGCGCGGGTAAAATGGGTTTGCCGGAGGTGTCACTCGGCGTGCTGCCCGGCACCGGTGGTACGCAAAGACTGGTTCGTCTGGTCGGCAAGTCGAAAGCAATTGAGTTGATGGCCAATGGCGAGTTGTTTGACTTTGAGAAAGGTGAACAGCTGGGAATCGTGAATCAGGTTTTTCAGGCCGAATCAGCCGCGACCTTCATGGAGCAGGTAATGGACTACGCGCGGCGCTTCACGCTGCCCGGCAAAGCAGTGCAGGCAGTGGGCCGAATCAAGCGCGCGGTCCAGACCGGGGCCGAGATTCCGTTTGAATCTGCGCTGGCGTTGGAGCGCGAGCTGCAGCAACAACTGTTTCAGTCGGAAGATGCGAAGGAAGGCCTTGACGCCTACGTCAACAAGCGCAAACC
>JBDTOI010000125.1:0-11673 GCA_039933315.1 Pyrinomonadaceae bacterium | reverse complement strand
GCCGCTTATATGCTCTGGCTCTATCAACGAATGTTCTTCGGCAATATCAACAATCCCAAAAACGAAAAATTGCGCGATCTGAGCGGGCGCGAATGGGCTTATATGTTGCCGCTGGTGATTCTGTCGCTTTGGATTGGCGTCTATCCGAAACCGTTTCTGGCCTACATTGAAAAGCCTGTGAACGCGATTGTTAAGCAGGTGCGACCGGATTATCCAATTCCAGCTCCGAATCCGAAACCCACGATTACGACCGGGGCCCAACCGGCGATCCCTTTGGGAGGTCAGCCGGCAACTCATAAATAGCGTTTAAGGTAACCATGCTCCTTTTCCTGCAAAACTCGGCCCTGCAATTTAACCTGCGCGACATGCAGTTGATCGCTCCGGAACTGATCCTGACAGTGGGGGCGTGTGTGGTGCTGGTGATGGAAGTAATCCTTCCTTACCGCAAGAGCAAGGTAACAGCCTACTTCGGGTTGGCGGTTATTCTGCTGGCAGCAATATCGCTGGGAGTTTTCTGGCAGGCGAATCGGACCGCCTTACCACTTGACGGCTTCTACGGGATGATTCGTCTTGATGGCTTTGCGCTGCTCTTCAAATCTATTTTCCTCCTTGCGGCCGCACTGGCGATTGCGATCTCAACGCGCTTTCTGGATATCGAAGGCGAACAGCACGGTGAATACTACGCACTGGTTCTATTTGCCACGGTTGGCATGATGTTCCTCGGTTCCGGTTACGATCTGATCGCGCTCTTTATCAGCCTGGAATTGATGGCGCTTACCTTTTATGTGCTGGTCGCATTCACGAAGCGGGAAAAACGTTCGAACGAAGCCGCGATGAAGTATTTCCTTTTGGGCGCCTTCTCCTCGGGCATTCTGTTATATGGAATGTCGCTGCTGTACGGCATTGCCGGCTCCACAAATCTTGGCGAAATAGGACAGAGCGTGGGCGCTATCGTAGCCTCATCGCCGGCGGGCGGCGATGCGGCCAACGCCGGCGCCACTCTCAGGCCGATGCTGGTGCTGGGCATGATTGCTTTGGCCGCGGGGCTGTTCTTCAAGGTCAGCGCCGTGCCTTTTCATATGTGGGCCCCCGATGCTTATGAAGGCGCGCCCACCTCGGTGACCGCATTTCTTTCCACCGGATCAAAAGCTGCCAGCTTTGCGCTCTTCGCGCGCATCTTTCTGGTCGCGCTGGGGCCGATGCGAATTGACTGGGCCCCGCTACTGGGTTTGGTCGCGGCTATCACGATCGTGGTCGGTAATTGGGGAGCGGTAACCCAGGAAAACTCGAAGCGGCTGCTGGCCTATTCTTCAATCTCGAATGCGGGCTATTTGCTGCTGGCTCTGGTCGCGGCAAACGCGACCGGCTACATAGGTCTCGTGATTTATTTACTCGTCTATGTGTTGATGAACATGGGCGCCTTTGCAGTGATAATTGCTCTACGGCGGCGTGGAATTATCGGCGACAACGTTGAAGACATGACGGGCCTGGCGCAGAAAGCTCCGTTGATAGCCTTTATGATGGCCATCTTCCTCCTGTCGCTGGGCGGTCTGCCCCTTACCGGCGGGTTCATGGGTAAGTACTATTTGCTTGCGGGTCTGATGGAGCGGGGAAAGACCGATGGCAAGAACTGGTACTACTGGCTGGCGGGCTGGGCTGCCATTAACATTGTCATCTCGTTCTACTACTACCTGCGCTTCATTAAAGTGATGTACCTCGGCGACCGTATCGCTGACGACAAACCTCTCGCACTTTCACCGACGTTGCGCACGGCGCTGGTAGTGTCGGTAGTCGGAGTCCTTTTGCTGGGGATTTACCCACAGCCGTTTCTGGAGATCGCTCAAAAACTGCTAAGTCCGCTCATCACTGTCGCCGGCTCTGTTGCGCAACGATAGCCGGCGCCAATTGCCAAAGGAGACAAGGAATGAAAAGCAAACGCACCACCATTCAGTTTTGTATTCTTGTGCTGGCTTTGACGGCACAACTCTCTTTCATCTCGCCTTCCACGGGGGCCCAGAACTCAAATTCGTCCACTACCATGATGCAGAACGATAACGTGGGCATCCCGCATAACCAGGCCTGCCGCAGAAGGTGCGCCAATTCGTACCGGCGTTGCCTGCGCAGTGGCAAGAACCCGAACGCCTGCCGCAAGCAATATCGAAATTGCCTGCGACGTTGCCCTCAATAATTTGAGGTTTGCTCGAGGCGACGGTTCTCGCTGGATCGTCGCCCCGGGGCATTATGTTGGTCTTCTACTTCTTTGCCGCGATCGTAATTTTCCTCGGCGTTACTTCACTCCTCGGCGGCCTTCGCTTCTCGAAATACGTCCGGCGCGAGCTGACCAGGGCTGAACCCCAATTCACCCCGTTCATCTCAGTTATCGCGCCCTGCCGCGGCCTCGAAGAGGGTCTGCGGGAGAACCTCGACGCAATCCTGGCGCAGAATTATCCTGCCTACGAAGTTCTTTTTGTCAGCGGGCAGGCCGATGATCCCGGGTTGAAGACTGTTAGAGAGGCTTCAGAGTCAATAAGCGCAAGCTCCATTGTGACAGCAAGAATCGTGGTTGCGGGCGAGGCCAGCGACAGCGGTCAGAAAGTTCACAACTTGCGAATGGCGGTAAGGGAAGCTAATACGTCGAGTCAGGTATTTGTCTTTGTCGATACGGACGCGCGGCCGCATGCCAACTGGCTGAGATCGCTGGTTGTGCCTTTGGGCGACCAGTTCATTGGGGCGACTACTGGCTATCGTTGGTTCGTGCCTGCCGGAGGCGGCCTAACTTCGCAGCTTCGCTCCGTGTGGAATGCCTCAATAGCGTCGGCGCTCGGTGAGAATGGCGATAAGAACTTTTGCTGGGGCGGATCCACAGCAATTAGCCGCGGCACCTTTGAAAAACTTAATGTCAGTGAACGCTGGCGCGGATCCGTTTCCGACGATTTTACTTTGATGCGAATCCTGCGCGAGGCAAAGCTACCAATACGATTTGTTCCCGCCTGTCTCATTGCTTCGTTCGGGGATTGTGGTTTCAGTGAGTTGCTCGAGTTCACGACCCGCCAGCTTAAGATCACACGCGTTTACGCGCCGCACTTTTGGCGGTCGGTGTTGCTGGGCAGTTTGTTGTTCGGGGTCGTGTTTTTTGGCGGGATCGGATTAGTAGTTTCCCGAGCGGCATCAGGCCAGCCTTACCTCCTGCCGCTAACCGTGCTCTTAATGATCTTTGGTCTGGGCAGCGCCAAGTCGCTCGTTCGCTCGCGGGCAGTCAGCCTGGTTCTGGCGAACTATCAACTGCCGCCGCGCCACGGCTGGCTCGCCCACACAATGCTCTGGCCGCTTACCTCTCTGCTATATCTCTACAATGCTATGGCGGCAGCGTTCTCGCGTCGTATCAAATGGCGCGGGATCACCTATCAATTGAATTCGCCGACCGAAGCTGTCATCATCTCGCGCGAACCGTAATGCTGTAACGCAAACTGTTAGTTTGCGAACTCAGTGTAGCGAGCCGCCCAGGTAAAGAGCGGCACACTAACAGTTTGCGTTAACTTCGTTATGACCAACAAAGCTATACAACTGGTTCAACTGCTTCGTTCGACGAAGCGCCAGAAGCGTCTGGGCACGGTGATTCTGTTTGTCACTTCGCGCTGCAACGCATTCTGCCGCACGTGCTTCTACCATGAAGAGTTGAACCAGCCCGGCGACATGAGCTTTGCGCAGATCGAAAAGATTTCCCGTACCATGCCACAGATCACTGACCTCTGGCTTTCGGGCGGAGAGCCTACCTTGCGACGCGACGTCTCCGACATCATTGACACCTTCGTCACGAATAATGGCGTCAAGCGGATCATCATTCCCACCAATGCGCTAATCAAGTCCCGGGTGTACGACGTGGTGAATCAAGCGCTAGGTCAGCATCCCGAGATTGATCTCTATCTGAACATAGCTCTCGACGGCTATGGCGAGACCCACGACCGCATCAGAGGCGTTCCCGGCAACTGGGAGAAGGCCCTGGACTGCATCCGTTCGCTCTATCCTTTGAAAGAACTTTATGGCGAGCGCTTTCGCCTTAACGTGAACACCGTAGTCTGCGCCGAAAACTACACTGAAATCGAAATGCTGTCCGAGTATATGTGGGAAAACTTTGAGCTCGATGGGCAGTACTTCAACATCGTGCGCGGCGAGACCCTGGTGGGTGAGGAAATTAAACAGATTCCGCCCGAAGTCCTGCCCGAGATGTATTCCCACGTTTCGAAGCTGACGAAACGGTACGGAGATCGTATGTTTGCCGAGGATGACGCCACGAGGCGGTTCGTCAAGAACGCGGCCTATGTCGGCGCCATCACGACGCACTACCGCACGCAGCACAGCAACTTTGGCGAATCGACTGCCTGGCCTTTCCCCTGCACGGCCGGCGAGACGGCCGTGGTGATTGATTACAACGGCGACGTGCGCGCCTGCGAGCTGCGCGAAAAGTTCGGCACGCTGGCTGACTATGATTTTGATTTTGCGGCATTGTGGGCGTCGCAAGGGCGGCAGGATGAGTTGAATGCGATTGATGGCGGCAAGGCTTGCTGGTGCACCCACGTCTGCTTCATACACGACTCGATGCGCCACTCGCGCCGCGCCCTGCTGTACGAGTTGCCGAAGAATTACCTGACGCGGGAGAGCTGGTGAAATCAGATGCAGAGCCCGAGGACGAGGCGACGGTAAATCGCAGGAGCGGCATCGCTTACGGCGCAGCGATTTCGTTGTTTGCTGCAGTCGCAGCCTTCCTGGCAATTGGGTGGATGCTGGATCGATGGCTGGGAACGAAACCATGGTTACTGGTCGCCGGGATAGTACTGGGATCGGCGGCCGGGTTTTACCAGTTCGTGCGCGCCACATCGAAACTGTCTTGAGCGCCCCGAATATTGACATGGTGACCGATGCGCAATAGGCGCCGCGCGGTCCCATGAAGTCAGTACCACCACGCGGTAGCGGGTGGGTTCTGATGAGTGATCCAGGCAACTCGAGTGCGACGACCATGACCCACCCGCTACCGCGTGGTGGTACTGATCTCATGGGACCACGACTATCGCAGTTTGGCATCGGAACCAAAGAAATACCTGGCTGCGGGGCCACAACTCGACACCGCTCTTCTGGCTGTGTAAAATCACCAGCTTTGGCAATGAATCACATTGTAGAAAACGTGGAAGGCGCGTATGTGGGGGATGATCTCGAAAATCCGCCAGGCCAGCTCGAGGCGCGTGTTTTCCGCTCGATGCTAATCGCACTCGCTCTGGCAGTGCCAGTCAGCGGGTTGTTGCTGCCGTGGCGGGTAACCACTGGCGTGTTACTGGGCGGAGTGCTCTCGCTGCTTAATCATCATTGGTTGCGCAAGTCTATCGCGGGGGCGCTTAACGTCGAGATCCCCGGCCGGCGGCCGAAGCTAAAGGCTGCGGGATACATGCTGCGTTACTTCGTCATATTCACCGTGGTCGTAATTGCATACCAGCTAAATGTTATTTCGCTGCCGGCGGCACTGGCCGGTCTGTGTTTATTCGTGGTGGCTTTATTTGTTGAGGCTTTCAGGCAAGGTTACCTGGCAATTATTCATCGAGAGGAAAGCAATTAATGTTCTGGTTGTCGGACGAGCCGCAGCACGTCGCCGAGCATGCAGCACAGGCTGAGCCGGCGCATGAAGCTGCCGCACATCACACGCCCATCATCGTAAAGTTCGTAAACGATCACCTGGGCCATTACGCCTACGACTTCGAGATGAAATACACCTATCCGGCGTGGAAATGGTTTTTCGCGAAGTTTGGCACTACGCCCGAGTCTGTATTCGGCGGGCCCTACACGCCCGAGAATGCCATTCCCTGGTACACGGTGATGTTCTTAATCGCCTGCATCATAAGCGTGGTTCTGGTCCTGGTACTTAAACGGAAGCTCTCTGAAGATGATCCGGGCATTGGTCAGCAAACTTTGGAAGTCAGCGTGCTCGCTGTCAGGAATATGCTGGCTGACATTATCGGCCCGCACGGATTGCAGTACTTTCCCGTCATCATGACGTTTGCGATTCTGATCCTGGTCTGTAACCTGATGGGTCAGTTTCCGCTTTTCATGACGCCAACTGCAGCCACCAGTGTGACCTTTGCCCTCGGCATCACGTCCTTTCTTTACTACAACTACGTCGGCATAAAAGAGAACGGCATCGGCGGTCATCTGAAACATTTGGCTGGACCGATCTGGTGGATTGCCCCTTTGATATTCCTTATCGAAGTGATCAGCAATCTGGTGCGGCCGTTCTCGTTGGGGATACGTCTCTTCGGAAACATGTTTGCGGATGAAAAGGTCTTCGAAACCGTTTCCACGCTGGCGCCACCCTGGACCTATTTCGCCTTTCCGGTCCTGATGGTGCTCACCGCCCTGGGTATCTTCGTGGCATTGATTCAGACGTTTGTTTTCATCCTGTTGTCGCAGTTGTATATCAGCGAGGTGTCACACCCTCCACATGAAGGGCACGATCATGAGGACGAGCATGAGCACGCGACGGGACAGGAAGCACTGGCCGTGTAATGCGCCGGCGGCGAGAAGAATTCATAAACTGGCTTTATCAATAACGCGCGATCGAGCGACGCGGGCAACCTGGCCCACGCACGTTGAAGCGCACAACATTTCATAAGGGAGACCTCACCGAGTACCGAAGCAGGAGAGCGCGCTTAGTTCAGCATCAAGTGTCTGCATCGCAGGAGCGCCGTTGTACGAGGGGCGGTGGATACCGGGTTCAGACGAAATCATACCGGCGTCTCTGTTGCTATCGTTTCGACTGGGTCTCCTGATATCAGGTTCAAACACCTGAGGAGAATCGATATGAAGAAGTTGAGAGTTCCATTTTTTGCGGTGCTGGGCTTGTTTTTGAGCGCCGTGACGGCTTTTGCCCAACCGGTGGCGGAAGGAGCGGCCGCAGCGGCAGCTTCCGCCAACGGCCTTAAGTACATTGCCGCCGGCATAGGGTTCGCCATTGCCGTTTTTGGCGGCGCCATTGGCCAGTCGCGGGTCGCGGCAGCTGCCTGCGAAGGCACGGCACGCAATCCCGGCGCATCAGCTCGTATCCAGACCATGATGATTCTGGGGTTAGCGCTGATCGAGTCCCTGGTCCTGTTCGCGCTGGTGGTGGTTTTTGCGGCTCTGCGATAGCAGGCGAGCTGCTGTACAGTAGTAAGCAACAATGCGGGCGAAGCTTAACGGCTTCGCTCGCATCTTTCTTTCCCCCTCCCTTTGGGAGGGGTTAGGGGGAGGGCTTGTGGCGCCCCAACGATGACTGCGACGCGGGCTTAAGCCCGCTCACGATACTTTGTTTCTTGTCGTCCCTAACTTCGTCCCTCCCCTAACCCCTCCCAGGGGAGGGGAATAAGAGATCGACTACCGACATTCGATGTCAACGCTGGATGTTGTCGCATCCAAATTAGAACATCGTTGCAGTTAGCCTGCGTTGCCTGCGTTCTGACGGTGTGATAATCTGACGAATCAAATCTCCTCAAATTAAATCGGGCGAGGCGGGTTAGCTAAATGAAATCATGTCCGAGGTGCGGCAATGAATACGCTGACAGCAGCACCTTGTGTCCATCAGACGGCGCTGTGTTGAAACAAGACGGCGACGACTTGATTGGCCAGATACTCTCCGACAAATACCGCATCGAAGAACTCATCAGCGAAGGTGGCATGGGCGCCGTCTATCGCGGTACGCACATCCTGATGGACAAGAAAGTCGCCGTCAAAGTGCTGCGCCCATCGCTTGCGGCCGACGACACCATCGTTGCCCGCTTCTCTCGCGAGGCTAAAGCCGCCTCCAGAATTGCGCACCCTCACGCTCTCAGCGTCACCGACTTCGGAGAATCTGAGAACGGCGTCGTCTTTCTGGTAATGGAGTACCTCAACGGCAAGACTCTGAAGAACGAAATCAGAAATTCAGGGCCGATGCCGCTTTCGCGCGTGGTGGAGATCATTCGCCAGGTAGGTAGCGCCCTCGACGCCGCTCACGCGGAAGGAGTAATTCACCGCGATCTCAAGAGCGACAACATAATGTTGGTCGATTCCAATGGCGCCGATTGGGCCAAGGTGCTTGATTTTGGCATTGCCAAGATTACCGAGCGGGTGGGGAGCTTTGATCCGGGTATCACCGCTCCTAATCTGATCATCGGCACGCCTCAGTACATGTCGCCCGAACAATGTTCACAGTCTTCTGAACTGGATTCTCGCTCGGATATCTATTCGCTGGGCGTGATTCTTTATGAAATGCTGATCGGGCACGTTCCGTTTACGGGCGAGTCACCGACGGCGATTATGATGAAGCACCTGCAGGAGGCGCCTCCTTCCGTGCTTGAGGAACGTGAGGACCTTCCGGCTAGTGTCGGTCAAGTGGTAGCGAAAGCCCTGGCCAAGCGACCCGAAGATCGTTATCAAAGTGCGGGTCAAATGGTGGAAGCTTTGACTGAGGCGGCCGGCGACGCGGTAAGGCCCGCGGGCGCGAGCGCGCAATCGCGCAACACAGAGCGCATTGTCGTCCCTACGTCATCCAACGAACGGCCCTTCGACACGGCGCACACTGATCACGACGAGGTAACTGTTGTTAGTAAGCGACCTGCCTCTGCGGCGCCCGTCACCAGGGCCATGGAGCCGCCCACAGCGCAGTCGTCGGATTTCAATCCCTGGCGCATTATGATTCCCGCCATTGCGGCTCTAATCCTGGTCTTCACCGGCCTGTTTGTATTCACGCGCAACTCCGGACAGACTCCGGGCGACCAGCAACTGACAGTCGATCCCAACAGCCAGCCAGTCCAACCGAGCCAACCGGCCACCGGTCAGGCAGAGCAGGGAATCAGAGCGAACGCGCCGGCGGCCGTCCCCTCTGCGACGCCAACTCCCGCAAGTGGGTCGCCGACACCTGTGACAGGCGCGGTTAATACAAATGCGCAGGGGAGTGGTAACACGAACACCGCACCCGAACTGCCATCGCCCAAGCCCGTCAACTCAAATCAGGCTGCGCCAACGCCGCCACCAACGGCGACACCTCTGCCTAAACCCACGCAACTGCCGCGGCCAGCACCACAACCCACCAGCGCGCCTGGCTTCTAGCAGCAGGCGGTCACCAAGCAGCACCAGACAGAAGCCCGACTGTAAGGGAGGGCTCCCGGAAGATTGCCAAAGACGGCGGAACTAAAACAGACATTCCCGCCAGTTGATCAGGCTAATACTTCACAGCGAGCGCTTCGCGAAGGATTTCCCGCAGCCTGTGCGCATCATCAAACTCGAGATCAATCTCAACCACGAAGCAGGGAAGGTCGAAGTGCAGTGAACGAACTTTTACCGCGTCTTTGCCCGTAGTAACCAGCGCCGAGGCGTTTTGTTTGCGGGCTTCATCAAGCATCTGATCAATGTCCGATTGCTGGTACCAGTGGTGATCAGGAAACGCCCGCGAATAAGAGAGTGAGTAACCCTCGCGTTCCAGGTCATTGAAGAACGATTGCGGATTGCCGATACCGCAGAACGCGCCGACCCTAACGCCGAGCGTCATATCGCCAACAGCCATCTGACCCTCATCTTTCTTTAGTGGCCGGCGCGGCTTTATTTTTGCCCACGACCTTATGATTGGACGATCCCCGCCCAGTTGCCTGACACGACTCTCGAGCGGCGTGGTGTGGTCGGCGCGAGTGATAACTATGCAATCTGCGCGGGCTAATGCGCCGGGAGGTTCGCGCAGTCTTCCGCGGGGCAAAAGGTGCCCGCCGCCCCATGGGTTAGTGGCATCGATGACCACGATGTTTAGATCCCTGGCGAGCCGCAGGTACTGAAAGCCGTCGTCGAGGACAAAGACCTCAGTTCGTAGATGTTCCTGAGCCCAACTGGCTGCTGAAACACGATCGGCATCGCAAATCACAGCCGCCAGACCGAGAAGGTTTTCAGCCAGCAACAGCGGTTCGTCTCCCGCGGTGGTGGCATCGGCCAGGATTGAGTTCCCATCAGAGACAACCACCCGCCTGCCGGGCTGCTTTCGCCCGTAGCCTCGCGTCAGAATACAAACCCGTTTGCCCTCGTTGGCGGTCTGACGGGCGATCCATTCGACCAACGGAGTCTTGCCAGTGCCTCCGGTTGTGAGGTTTCCCACGCTGATGACTGGGGCGTCAATTTTGTGAATGCGGAAGATGCCGGTCTTGTACAACGCGCGACGTGTTTGCGCGGCCGCGCCGTAGAGTAGGCTCAGAGGCGCCAGCGCTATGGAGGAAATGGCCGTCACTTTGAGATCAAAGCAGGCTGCGTCTCGTAGGCCCGGTTCCGGGGAATGCGATCGGGCGGAGAGAGAAGGGAAGAAAGCAGAGTCACGGTGCGGCTGGTGGCGCCGCGGTTTCGTTCACATAAAGCCTGGGCGCGCATGCCGATTTCGCGCCGGCGCGCGGTATCGGACAGCAGTTCCGTAAACTCACGCGCAAGCTGAACGGGCATTTCATCAGACGAGAGATCAGGCAATTGGACAATGGCTTGATCGGCAACGAAAGCCGAGATGACGGCGGCAAAGTTTGAAGTGTGAGCGCCCGTTACTATGCAGACCCCATTGACCGCCGGCTCCAGCACATTGTGGCCCCCAGCCGGAGCGATGCTGCCGCCCACGAAGACAATGCTCGCCAGGGAATAAACCGCCCGCAACTCGCCCACTGTATCCAGTAGCACCACTTCGCAAGTACCATCTGTCTGCGAGGGCGCGCTGGACCGTCGAGTCCAGGTCAAGCCTGATTCGTTCAGCAAGCCGCCCACTTCAGAAAAGCGCTCGGGATGCCGGGGCGCAAGCAACAGGCGCACCCCTTTCCCTCCGGAATTGGCCTTCCTGATTTGCTGATAAGCTTCAATCAGGAGACGCTCCTCCGGCGCATGCGTGCTGGCGGCTACTATTAGATCCGGGCCTTCGTCAAAATGAAACCTTGCGCGCAGATCCGATGTTAACTGTAACTCGGCTGCATCCTCGATCTGGTCAAACTTCAGATTTCCGGTAACAACCACGCGGTCGGAAGAGAGGCCCAGCGCCCGTATGCGTACAGCATCCTCCTCGGACTGCATCAGTGCGAGATCGAGGTTGTTGACCACGCGGGCAACAAATGGTGCCACCCATTTATAGCGGCGGTAGGACGTGTCGGAGATGCGGCCGTTAACCATGGACAACGGAATGTTTCGCTTGCGGCATTCAAGTAACAGGCGCGGCCACAATTCAGTTTCCATAAGCAGGACTGTGGCCGGATCAAGCTTTGTCAGTGCCCGGCGCGTGGTCCAGGCCCAGTCAAAAGGAAAGTAGAAAACAGCGTCAGCTTCATCGCGAAACACGTCGCGCGCGAGCCTTTGACCCGTCAATGTAGTGGTAGAGACGAGAATGCCATGCGAGGGGAAACGTTCTCTTAAAGCGGTAACCAGGGGGCGTGCCGCCTGAGTCTCACCGACAGAAACACAATGAATCCAGATCCGCGGACGGCCTGCATTGGCTAGTTGGGGGAGTTGACCGAGGCGCTCACGAAAGCCGGCAACATATTTACCGTGGTGCAGCGCGTCGAAAAGAAAGCGGGGCAGGAGAAGGATGAACCCAAGTGTCAGAAGCAGACTGTAAACGAAATACATATTGAAGTGGCACAGACTTCAGTCTGTGAACGTCTTAGCAAA
>JBDTOI010000124.1:0-11710 GCA_039933315.1 Pyrinomonadaceae bacterium | reverse complement strand
TGTTTTAAGCAAAGCATCCCCACTGGCCTGCGACGAGTATATAGGCGGATGAAAATAGCACCTGGGATAAACAACCTACGCAAAAGTTTCCTAAGAAGGCGCTAAGAACTGAAAGACATAAGGCGCAAAGGAAATTGTACCCGACACGAGTTCCGCCTATTTCTGGGTTGGCGGGGTTAGAAGTTCGGTCACCAACTTATCTACATCCGAAATTCTGGAGTCGGAAAAGACAACTCGACCGCCAGTTTCGCTGGTAACGTTTCTGAGCAAATCCTTGGCCTTATCTCTCTTACTGCCGGACAACTCCTGGACCAACCCCAGCGCATACACTCTG
Source organism: Pyrinomonadaceae bacterium (assembly GCA_039933315.1). Lineage (GTDB taxonomy): Bacteria > Acidobacteriota > Blastocatellia > Pyrinomonadales > Pyrinomonadaceae > DASXRU01. The sequence continues at coordinate 11,376 of JBDTOI010000124.1, read as the reverse complement.
GTGCCGCTCGCTTTCAATTCGTTTATCAAGTCCTTTTCTTTTAGATGGCTGACTCTATCTTCGCCGTCGGAGATTACGATGACTACGGGGCTTGTCTCACGACCTTTGTCGGCGCTATTCCTGGCCGTAAGCTCCTTTGCCATCGAGCCGATAGCATCCAGCAGAGTCGTTTGACCAGCCAGCACATACAGGTAGTCGATGTAAGTCTCCAGCGCGTCCGGGTCCTGGCTCTCGATCCCGGAAGTGGCCATGGCTATGGGATTCCGCCTGTCACCTTGAGAGCTAAAGTGGAATATAGAAACCGGACCGTTTTGATAGACATGCTTGACGACGCTTTTTCCCAGAGCGGTTACCTGGTTGAACTGCGATCTCATTGAACCGGTGTTATCCACCAAAATTCCGTAGGAAACCTTCTTTCCATTTTGAGCAGATACGAAGCTGCAGGAAAACAGGATCGGCAACAGTGCAAGGAAATAATGTTTAGTTCTCCGCGACATAAACCTTCCTAATTTGGAGTGCGCCGGCAGAGCGAAGCGGCGACGGCGCTTGGGATGAGATAACCCATTCTAAGGCAATCCAGAACAAAGCGTCCTGCCTTTCTATTTCCGCTGCGGCGCCTTTCCTTCCGCCAGTTTCATCAATTCTTCCGGCATCCACTTGCCGACGCTCTTTGCGGTTGCTTCTTCGATGCCGGCCGATCGATCGTGCCACTTGTCTCTGCTGCCTTCGGGACCGCGTTCGCGTTCGTAGTTTTCCGTCTGCTCCAGCGAGAGCACGATGCCGCTGGCGATGTCGTTCCAATCCTTTTGTTGAATGCCCCGCAGCACCACCGGCAAGCCGGCTGTCCAGTCTTCCTCTGGCGCGCGCGCGTCCTGCTCAGGAATGGTCAAATTGTAAACTGGCGGAAACGGGCCGCCGGAAAATTCGCGCACGAGCTGGGCATGAATTTCCTTATAAGATGTTTCCGGCGATTCGCGCCTGATTGCCTGAGCCCGTCGAAACAGATCCGCTACTGACGAGGTCTTTTCTGTGACAGTCACATTGATCTCCTTTTCTTGCCTTAACGATGGTTAAGTTACACGCGTCGCGAGTTAAGCACAACCGTGGTCCAATACTAGAAATTAAAGTTTGACCGTCAGTGAACCCAATCGTGGTCGCTTGCGTCTAAGGGACAACTCCCTGCCCGATCTCCCCACTTTCTTTTTTCGATTCCGGATTACTCGTGAGTTACCCTCTGCGGTACTCGCACAGGCTGTTGAGCACAGCCAAGGAGCCCAACATCATGCCTCTCCCAAAGCGCTTTGTGGCGCTGTCGCTAATTTACTGCCTGGTCATCGCGGTTGCGCCAAATGCGCGCCCTGCGGTTTTAGCAAACAAGCCAGCCCCAGCGAAACTAGAACAACGCCAACCACTATCGCCGCCGACAAAAAACTCGGACGCGAAACAATCGTCGTGGTTGCCACCATGGCTTTCCTACTGGTTTACATCTTCTGCCGAGGAGGACCAGGTAAGCCAGCCCCAGGGACTTCGCTTTCGTCTCAGCGAGGCTCCGCATCATTCCGAAGCGAGTTCGCCTAATAGAGTCGCACCCGCAACGCCATTGTCGCTGGCCCAGTCGCTGGCGATTCTGCTGCGTTTGCCGCAGTTAAAGGCTGAGCCTGATGACGCGGTTGATTTCGTTGTGCGGGGAAAGTCGCTGCCGCCACCTCGCACCGGAGAAACGATAGAGCAGCCATTTCCTGCGCCCGGCGAGATTTCCGCCCCTCCAAAAACCATTAGCGGCCCGCTTGATGTTCTTCGCTTTTCTCCGGAAGGCGAGGTGCCGCTGGCGCCCAATCTCAGTGTCACCTTTTCTCAACCAATGGTCGCGATTACTTCACAGGACCAGGCGGCCGAAACCGTCCCGGTCAAACTCTCGCCGCAGCCCAAGGGAAAATGGCGTTGGGTCGGGGCGAAGACTCTGGTGTTTGAGCCGGACGTTAGATTCCCAATGGCGACGGACTATTCAGTCACAGTCCCAGAGGGCGCCCAGTCGAGTAATGGCGGCACGCTGGCGCGCAGCACCCGATGGACTTTCAACACGCCGCCGCCAACGTTGAAGACCAGTTATCCAGACAGCCACATCACGCGGCCGCGCGATCAGATCATGTTGGTTGAATTCGATCAACGGATCGATCCGGCCACAGTCCTGCAGACAATTAAGGTGCGCGCTGGTCAAGCCCAGGTAAAGATCCGGCTGGCAACCAAGGAAGAGATTGAGGCTGACGAAGGCGTGAAGGATCGTTTCAGGCAAGCCGAGAAGGATCGCTGGATCGCCTTTCGCGCAGTTGATTCACAGGGCGATACCAAACTAGCTCTGCCGGGCGGGCAAACGGTTACCGCTTCAGTTGAACCAGGCACCGCATCCGCAGAGGGTCCGCGAAAAACAAGCAAGGCACAGGAATTTTCGTTTCAAACTTTTGGCCCTCTGCGTTTAGTAAAAAGCTGGTGCAGTTATGGTACGCATCTGCCTTGTTCGCCGACTGCCCCGTGGCAGATGGAGTTTAGCAATCCGTTGAATGCCGAAGTGTTCCAGGAGTCGCAGCTCCGTATAGAACCAAAGCTGGAAGGGTTGAAGGCCAGCATCTATGGCAGCAACGTGAGGATCGATGGCGATAGTGAACCCGACACAAAATATCGTGTCACGATCGATCGGTCACTGCTCGATCAGTTTGATCAAACTCTCGGCAAAGAAGAAGTAGTTGAGTTCACGGTTGGTCCGGCAGCGTCGTGGCTAGCTGTACCCGGCCAGGGCTTTGTCGTGCTGGACCCGGCGGGCCCGCGCCAGTTGTCGTTCTACAGCGTCAATTACCAAACAGCCAAAGTAAAACTTTACGCGGTCGAGCCAACCGACTGGCCACAGTTTCAACGCTATCGATCCGAGCGCTACTACAACCGAGAGGATCCCGCGGCCAGGAACGCAACGCTTCCGGGCCGGCTAATTCTGGATCAGCGGATCGAACTGCAATCGCACAACCAAATGAAGGAAACAGTCATCGACCTGACCCCCGCACTAAAGAATGGTTTGGGCCAGGTAATTGTTTCGATCGAGTCGGTGATGCCGGTCGGCGATAGGTATAGCAACCCTCAGGTCGCGTGGGTGCAATCGACGAACATGGGCCTCGATGCTTTTGCTGATAACGATGAATTGATCGGGTGGGCCAGTTCCCTCGCTGACGGAGCTCCGTTAGGCGATGTGAAGTTAGAGATACTTCCCGCGCAGGTCTCCGGCACCACAGGGGCTGATGGGATCGCCCACCTGACTTTAAAAGCTGCTTCCGAATCGTCGCATAACGTTCTGGTTGCGCGTCGCGGAAACGACGTTGCCATACTGCCTGAAAATGTGCAGCCCTGGGCCAACAGCGGAAACTGGCATCACGGTTTCAGGGGGCATGGGCTTCGCTGGTACGTGTTTGATGATCGCAAGCTTTATCGCCCCGGCGAGGAAGTCCACCTCAAGGGTTGGATCCGGCGCGTCGGGGCGGGCAAGAGCGGTGATATCGGCTCGCTGGAAGGCGCTGTGACGCAAGTGACCTATTCGGTAAAAGACGACGCCGACAATGAAGTGGCGAAAGGCGAGCTTACCCCAAACCTTTTCGGCGGCTTTGACACGGTGTTCAAGCTCCCAGCCAACATGAACCTGGGTGGCGCACAGGTCACGCTTGAGGCGCACAGCACCTCACTCAGCTTTAACGAGGAGGAGTATCAGCATGGCTTCCAGGTGCAGGAGTTTCGCCGGCCCGAGTTTGAAGTGACCGCTAAAACCGAAAGTGAAGGACCGCTGTTTGTCGGAGGCAGGGCCGATGTATCGGTGGCGGCAAGTTATTTTGCCGGGGGCGGTCTGCCAAACACCCCGGTTAAATGGGAAGTGACCTCACGCCCGACAAATTTCACGCCGCCAAACCGCGGCGACTTCACGTTCGGTAAATGGATTCCCTGGTGGACAGATTCTTCTGACGAAGACGAGGACAACAGCGAGGAGTTCACCGGCCGCACGGATTCCACCGGCAAGCACCGCCTGCACATTGACTTTGATTCGGTGAATCCACCGCGCCCCTCTGCGGTGAGCGCTCAGGCCAGCATCACTGATGTGAATCGACAGACGTGGGCTGCCGGCGCAACTTTGCTGGTCCACCCGGCGGATCTTTACGTCGGCTTGAAGAGCGATCGCACGTTCGTGCAAAAGGGCGAGCCCCTGGTGGTGCAATCAATCGTCACCGATCTCGACGGTAAAGCGATCGCGAATCGCCAGGTGAAGATGCGCGCGGTGTTGTTTGATTGGAAACAGGTCAAGGGCGAATGGAACCAGGTTGAGGTGAACCCGCAGGACTGCTCAGTTCAGTCGAGTGCCGAGCCGGTTAACTGTACGTTTCAGTCAAAAGAGGGCGGCACATATCGTGTAACGTCGACGATCCGCGACGACCGGGGGCGCGCAAATGAAAGCGAGTTGACGCTGTGGGTGGCGGGAGGGAAACGACCGCCGCGGGAGGGCGTCGAGCAAGAAAAGGTCGAGTTGATTCCCGACCACAAAGATTATAAGGCAGGGGGCACAGCCGAGATTTTGGTCCAGGCGCCGTTCTTTCCGGCCGAGGGCGTAATGACGTTGCGCCGTTCCGGGATTCTGAAGAGTGAGCGGTTCCGCATGGATGGGCCAAGTTACACCCTGCGCGTGCAATTGGAAGAAGCGTGGACGCCGAATGTTCATTTGCAGGTCGATCTGATCGGGGCTGCCGAACGTGAGACAAAGAGTGTAGGAAGTAAGACCTCGCCGGGTGCGGGAACGAACGATGGCAGCTCTCCCGCGAAGACGAGTGCGCTCCGGCCAGCTTTTGCCAGTGGCGACATCAACCTTTCGATCCCGCCTTCAGCCAGGAGGCTCTCTGTTACCGCCACGTCCCGAGACAAAACGCTCGAGCCCGGCGGGCAAACGACTGTCGGGGTAGAAGTGAAAGACGCTGCCGGCAAGCCAATGAGCGGCAGTGAGGTAGCGGTGGTAGTTGTCGATGAGGCTGTTCTGGCCCTGACAAACTACCAGCTAGCCGATCCAATTGCGATTTTCTATTCAGAACGGGATGCCGATACCAGCGACCATCACTTACGTGCCAATATCCTCCTCGGCGACGTGAACGAAGGTGGCGGGAGACCAGGAGTAGGAGGCGGCAGCGAACAAATGAACGCCTCCGTGTCAGAGACCGTGACGGTAATGTCGTCGCGATCGGTGGTTGAACTTCCCATGGGCGCGCGTTCGCGTTCGAATAACTTTCTTCTCGATGGCGCGGATAATAACAATCAAAAGTCGAAGATCCGTCTGCGGGAAAACTTCAACGCACTCGCCGTCTTTGCTCCTTCCGTCCGGACGGATCGAGAGGGCCGGGCGGAAGTCAGGTTGAAACTACCGGACAACTTGACTCGATACCGGGTGATGGCGGTCGCAGTTGACGGAGGCAAGCAGTTCGGTTCGGGCGAATCGACCATTACCGCTCGTTTGCGTTTGATGGCGCGGCCCTCGGCGCCGCGCTTCTTAAACTTTGGCGACCGCTTTGAATTGCCGATCGTGCTGCAAAACCAGAGCGATGCTTCGATGACCGTTGATGTGGCGGTGCGCGCGACGAACGCCACCTTTTCAATCCCGCTTGGGGTAACGAGTGGGGCGCGTGCGGTTACTTCGGAGACAACCCGCGTGCAACCGTCTACGACAGTGGCCGGTCGCAGGGTTACGGTCCCGGCAAACGATCGCGTCGAGGTGCGAATTCCGGCTGCTGCGGTAAAAGCCGGCACGGCCCGCTTTCAAGTAGTGGCCGTGTCGGGTCGCTGGTCTGATGCGGCCGAAGTGTCGCTGCCGGTTTGGACGCCGGCCACAACGGAGGCATTCGCGACCTATGGCCAGATTGATGAGGGGGCAATTAACCAGCTGGTCCAGACGCCCGCAAATGTCTTTCCGCAATTCGGCGGACTCGAAATTGAGACTTCCTCGACGCAGCTGCAGGAGTTGACCGACGCAGTCTTGTATCTGGCCACCTATTCCTATGGCTGCGCCGAACAGGTGTCGTCGCGGGTTATTGCTATTGCCGCGCTGCGCGATGTCCTTACCGCCTTCAAAGCGAAGGATCTGCCGTCGCCGGCCGAGATGAATGCATCAGTCAATCGCGATTTGAAGCGTTTGCAAGGGATGCAAAACGGTGATGGCGGCTTCGGCTTCTGGGAGCGCGGCGATGAAGCGTGGCCTTACGTGAGCATTCACGTGGCCCACGCGCTGGCACGCGCCAGAGAGAAGAAGTTCGACGTGCCCGACGAGACCTTCGAACGATCGCAAAAATATCTGCGCGAGATTGAGTCGCACATCCCGGCGTTCTATGGGGCCGACGCGCGGCGGGCGATTATCGCTTATGCGCTTTACGTCCGGGCCCGCATGGGTAATCGTGACGCGGCGCGGGCGCGCCAGTTGATTGTCGAGGCAGGAGGTTTGGAAAACCTTTCGCTGGAATCGGTGGGATGGTTGCTGTCTGTCTTATCGGGCGATCCCGGCTCGCGCGCAGAAGTTGAAGCGATTCGCCGCCATCTTAACAATCGCGCAACCGAGACTGCGGCGGCCGCCCACTTTGCCAGTTCATACAACGACAGCGATTACCTCCTGCTCAACTCTGATCGGCGCGCCGACGGCATCATCCTGGAGGCCCTGATCGCCGACCAGCCGGCAAATGATTTGATTCCAAAGATTGTGCGCGGACTGCTGGCGCATCGCACCCGCGGGCGTTGGGAGAACACGCAGGAGAACGTCTTTATTCTGCTGGCGCTCGATCGCTACTTCAATACTTACGAGAAGGTAACACCGAGCTTTGTCGCGCGCGCCTGGCTCGGCGAACGGTTTGCGGGCGAGCAGGTATTCAAAGGACGGTCCACTGATCGGCAGCAGGTAAGTGTGCCGATGCGCTATCTCGCCAACCAAACAAGTCCGCAAAATTTAATCATAAATAAGGAGGGGAGCGGCCGGCTTTACTACCGGATCGGAATGAACTACGCGCCTACCGATTTGAACTTGCGGGCGGCTGATTACGGTTTCACTGTCGAGCGCAGCTATGAGGCAGTGGATGATCCGAAAGATGTTTCGCGCGACGCGGATGGGGGCTGGCGTATCAAAGCCGGTGCCCGCGTCCGGGTGCGGCTGACGATGGTGGCGCCGGCGCGGCGTTATCACGTGGCGCTGGTCGATCCGCTGCCGGCGGGATTCGAGTCACTTAACCCGACTCTGGCTATGACTGAAACCATTCCCGCAGACGAGAAGCAGACCGGCGTAACTGAATATGGCAGCCGCAGTTTTGGTCATGGCTTCTGGCGTTGGCGGCCGGTCTGGTTTGATCATCAGAACCTGCGAGACGAGCGGGCGGAAGCCTTTACCGCGCTGTTGTGGGAAGGCGTTTACAATTATTCCTACGTAGCGCGCGCGACGACGCCGGGAGTTTTTGTGGTGCCGCCGCCGAAAGCCGAGGAAATGTATCACCCCGAAACCTTTGGCCGCGGCAAGACGGATCGCGTCCGGATTGAATAAGAATTTCGGTCGGCCTGTCAGAACCGCCTGCGGTAGCGGGCGGGCCTTCTGTCCTGCTTCATTAAGGCATTCGGAGAAGAGGGCCCGCCCGCTACCGCAGGCGGTTCTGACAAGCTCCGTCCTCTGTGGTAGTTTTAGTTTCGTTCACGCTAAGAATTGCAACGCGAGGGATCAATGTCCGAAGCACTAATTTCTGAAGCGTCACCGCATCAAAAGGGGACTCGGGAAAAACTTTGCGATGTTTGTGGCCGCGAGGCTCCGGCAGGAGTCCTTCCGTTCAATGATCTTCCGGACGACTTCAAGTCCGTCGTTGAGGCCAATGCCGCTACCGACGGCGATGTAACCCGAATCTGCCCCAACTGCATCGCGCTCTTCAGTCGCGCCCAACGCCAGCTTGATTCTCACGCCGCTGTGTTCGAGCAGAACAGTTACGTTCTGCCGACGCCGTTGCGGCTTGATGCTGACGAACGCTTCACCGGCCGTGGGGTGACGATCGCTTTTCTTGATTCGGGTTTCTATGCTCATCCGGATCTCATCATGCCCGGGAACCGCATTCTTGCTTATCACAGTATCTTCGACGCTGAAGATGACAAGACTTCGCTCGAAACAATTGACGTCGCCAGCTGGCACGGCATGATGACCTCTGTGGTGGCTGCTGGTAACGGATCGTTGTCACAAGGGTTCTATCGTGGCATTGCGTCGGAGTCGAATGTAGTGCTGGTAAAAATCGGCCGGACCGGCCGCATAAGCGAGGAACAAATCCAGCAGGGCCTGGAATGGGTCCTCGAGCATCGGGCAGAGCACGAGATTAGAGTGGTGAACATCTCTGCCGGCGGCGACTTTGAAGAGAGTTACCTGACAAACAAACTGGCGCAAACGGTGGAGCGCTGCGTGCGCGAAGGCCTGATCGTGGTGTGCGCGGTCGGTAATGCCGGTCTGGCGCCAGGTCATCCAGTGCTGGCGCCGGCTAGCGCGCCCTCCGCGATTTCGGTGGGCGGACTTGACGACCAGAACTCACGCGATCGCGCGCGGCGGGGCATGTACCGTTCGTCTTATGGACCCACCGTTGACGGGTTACAGAAGCCGGAAGTAATTGCCCCGGGAATTTGGGTAGCGGCGCCTATCTTGCCCCGTACCCCCACGGCCGCTGAGGCTGAGTTGTATTCAAAACTTGAGTCTGCGGCTGATGATGATCTGCGCGAGATGTTGGCCTTGCAAAAAGGCATCGACAAAGACCTGGACGAAGCAAGCCAGCTGCCCGTACCGCTATTGCGGCAATTGATTACAATCAAGCTGCGCGAGGGCAACGTCATCAATCAGAATTACAAATACGTTGACGGCACATCATTCTCGGCGCCCATCGTGGCCTCAGTTGTGGCCTGCCTCCTGGAGGCGAATCCCCGGCTGACACCGCAGCAGGTAAAGCGGATTTTGATCGACACTGCGGAGAGAGTTCCGGCGGTGGAGGTTGAGCGGCAGGGCTGGGGAGTGGTCTCGCCGCGGCGGGCGGTGGGGCTGGCGCTGATGTGGTACTAGGTGGCACAGACTTCAGTCTGTGATTCATCGATGACCTGATGGAGCTTCAGCTGACCAGCTCACGATCAATACCGCGAAGCTGCTAAAACGAATTTCATCTATTTCGACTGAAATGGAGTTGTATCCCCCCCTGTCCGGCGACACAGACTGAAGTCCGTGCCACGTCGGCTAGACACTCACAAGCTGCGTGTGCCACAATCCCTCAAAACCAAACGAACAAGCGAATAGTTCTTGAGAGGAGCTCTTAAGTTTTAAATGTCTGAAAACGAAACCGCGCCCATAGAGGACGCACCGGATCAAAGAAGCGAAACTCCAGCAGCGCCGGCCAGCACGGAAGAGATTACGTATCACGCCGTAGAAAAGGACGGCCAGGTTACAGCTATCTGGGAGATGCAGGGCCGCAAGCACGTGCGCACTATCGATCCTCGATCACGCCAGGGCCAGGAGATTCTCAACCTCTACACCACGGAACATCACGACGAGGTTTCACCGACGGGATCAACCGAAGCGGCCACCTCGTAGCAACAGGTCCCGGTCGACAAGTTCGCTGAAAAAGCTGCGCTCGCCGCGGCTTTTTTGTTTTTAAGCGACCAGGTTTTGCGGCTCGCCTCTAACGAATGCCTCCAGATTGGCAACCAGCTGATCGGCCAGTGTCTGCATCGCTTCGTCGCTGGACCAGGCAATGTGCGGCGTCAGAATAAAGTTGGGCAGATTGAGGTCCAGCAGTGGGTTTCCATCACGCGGTGGTTCATTACTCAACACATCGAAACCGGCCCCGGCGATCTGCCCGGTCTGCAACGCTGTGACCAAAGCGATTTCGTTTACCAGATTCCCGCGCGCAGTGTTAATGAGCAACGCACTACGCTTCATCGACTGCAGTTCCGCCACCGCAATCAGATCTCGAGTGTCGGCGGTTAAGGGACAGTGCAGGCTGATCACTTCGCTCCGTTTCAAAACTTCAGCAAAGGGAACGCGCCCGGCTCTCAAGGATTCGGCATTCTTTCGTTCAGAGATCAGTACCTGCATACCTACGCCGCGGGCCAGCTGCTCCATCGCCCGACCCAATGCGCCATAGCCAATAACACCCAGGGTGCTACCGTGCAATTCGTGAATAGGATGTGCCAGCAGGCAGAACTGTTTCGCTGCCTGCCACTCGCCGCCTTCTACATCCTGACGATAACTTAAGAGATTGCGCCGCAGGGCGAGCAGCAACATCAGCGCGTGCTCGGGCACTGAGTGGGTCGCGTAGCCTCGGGTATTGCAAACGGCAAGACCACGCCGGCGGCAATAATCCAGATCAATATTGTCCACCCCGGTAGCGGCCACGGCGATCAGCTTGAGTTTTGGCAGGCGGGAAAGTTCCGCCTGGCGCAAGGGCAGCTTATTGCAAATCGCAATGGTGGCATCCCGCAGTCTTTCAACTACGTCGGCGGCACTCGTCTCGCCATAGTCAATCCACTCATGCGCGAAGTCAGGCCTGCGAAAGTTGGCCCTGAAGGTGGTGCGCTCCAAAAAGACAATCCGTTCCATAAGCGGGAGGCAGAGTAACATGAGGCTTTGCACAAAAAGTACCTGGACCGTCCGCTTCGCGGACTGAACCGGTCTTAGACTTTTGTGCAAAGCCGTAGCACGACCTCAGACCGATTGCCGCAGCGGTTCTCGAAACAACACTTGCTTTCCCGTGGGGCCAGTAGCATCATTTCTGCCAAAGAATTGATTTCGATTGCCCGGAACAAAGCTTATGACTCGAATTCGCAAAGCTGTCGCCACCGATAGCGAAGTTCTGACGGAGATCGCCCATAACGCCAAGCGTTACTGGGGCTATCCGGAAAGCTGGATTGAACACTGGAAAGCGGACCTGACGATAACGCCGGAGTTAATCTCGAGTTGCGAAGTCTATGTGGCAGGAAGTGAGTCAGGTTTGGCTGCGGAAGAAGTTGCCCCCGGAAACTGCGTCGACGGCTTCTATGCGATTGGGATACGAGGGGAAAGGGCGGAGCTCGAGCACATGTGGGTCAAGCCGGAATGCATTGGCACCGGTATCGGCAAAGAATTATTCATGCACGCAATGGAAACCGCAGCCTTTCTCAACGCGGCGGCTTTGGAAATTTCTTCGGACCCGAATGCCGAAGGCTTCTACAAGCGCATGGGCGCCAGAAGAATTGGTGAGATCAGTTCGGAAGTCGAAGGCCAACCACGCACGCTACCGCGCCTGTCTATCGATCTGGATCCTCGCTAACACGATTTGTAGGGGC
>JBDTOI010000123.1:0-11822 GCA_039933315.1 Pyrinomonadaceae bacterium | reverse complement strand
TCATCGTTTCCCAGGGTAGCCGAAGCGGCAACCCTGGGCTGGAGGACACAACCCCTTCGGGGTTGGGCCCGCCACCTTCACGCGAATCGGGTGCGCTCTAAGTTCTTAATTCGTCTGCCGTTTCCACCCAGCTATCTGCTCGTCGTAGACGAGCTGGGATGCTTTGCGTGAAACCTCAACTCGAAGCCCACAAACGCGGGATTGCCCACTCCTCAATCTGGAGCAGCCTCAGTCTTTCCCCATCAAATGTCTCCGTGTATAGTGTCGGCCAAAACACCGCCAGGAGAGCATCATGAAAAAATGGTTAATCCGCGTGGCCTTAATACTGCTCTTGCTGATAGTAGGAGTAGTAGCCGTAGGTTTCATGATCCCCGCAGACCACCGCGTCTCGCGCATGTTGCAGACGAAACAATCCCCTCAGACAATTTGGGATGTGATCAACGACCACGATAACGAGCCGAAATGGCGTCACGACGTGGCCAGTGTCCAGAGCCTGGGCGAACGCAACGGCAAGCCCGTTTGGAAGGAGAGCTACAAGGATGGCAATACACTCGAGCTGGCGACTACCGAGTCAAAGCCGCCCACGCGGATGGTGCGCGAAATTGCCGAACAGGGTCCGTTCAGTGGCCGCTGGGAAATCGACATTCAACCGAACGGCACCGGCAGCAGCGTGAGAGTCACCGAGGTTGGCAAAATTCCCAACCCTGTATTCCGCTTTGTTTCGAAATTTGTGATTGGTCAAACGACGCAGATGGAGAGATACCTGACAAGCCTGGCCGGAAAATACGGCGAGCCAGCGCAGTTGAGCGAATAAAGCGAAGCGACTCGTGGAAAATTAACCGCAAAGCGGTTACGCCCTCCAGCCCAGGGTTGCCGCGCTTCGCGGCTACCCTGGGAAACAGCCATATAAAAGGGTAGCAACCCCAACGGGGTTGTGTCGTTATTCGGCAGAAACGTTTGTCACGCTTCGCTGATAAATGCGACGTGGGCACATGAGGCGAGGTTGGGGAACGAACTAACTTCGCCCCCGATAACCACATTCCTGTGTCTTTGGAAAACCGTCACAACCCCTTTGGGGTTGCCGCCTTATTAGGATCCCGCGATCCCAGGGTAGCCGCGAAGCGCGACAACCCTGGGCTGGAGGGCGTAACCGCTTCGCGGTAAGTCCCGCAACCGCCATCAGCTACTTCTTCTTCCGCAAATCCGCCAGCGCAGCTAACACTTCATCGCTGTGCCCCGCCGGGCCAACCTTCATGAATACTTTCGCAATCTTGCCTTTGGGATCGATGACGAACGTGTTGCGCGCGGAATACTTCGCCCCGTTGTACTCCATCACCGAGCCGTACGACTCAGATACCTTCGCGTCCGGATCGGATAATAACTTGAAACTTAAGCCTTCCTTGGCACAGAAGCTTTTGTGAGACTCGGCCGTGTCAATGCTTGTCCCCAGTATCACGGCATTCAAAGCTTTGTATTTCGCCAGGTCGCGCTGGAAGTTACGAGCCTCCAACGTGCAGCCGCTGGTGAAATCCTTGGGGTAGAAGTAAAGCACTACCCATTTGCCGCGAAACTTTTTTAGGGACGCCGGTTTGCCTTCGTTGGTAGTTAACACAAACTCAGGCGCGGGGGCACCCACGGCCGGGGCGTCGGTGAATACACCGGCGGCCGCCACAGTTAGGCAACTAACAATCAATACTGCGCAGAGGAAAAGATACTTAGTCATAATGTTCACTCCTTTAGAAAATATCATAGCAGGCCTTGCGTCGGAGGACACCGTGCGGCACCCGCAGTCGCGAAGGTGGGCTTGCCCCCGCTCTTGAGTTTTTCTATTTAGATATGCGGGTGCAAGCCCGCCTTCCTGACTGCAAGTGTTCATAGTTGAGCCTTGAAGCGTCAGCCTGTTATTTGAGCCGGGCTCCGTTCGGCACTTCTTCGGCGAAGGTGGCGATAACAGGTTTACCTTCGTCACCCACCGACGCGGCGAGCAGCATGCCCTGTGATTCGTAGCCGCGCATTTTACGCGGTTTAAGATTGGCCACTACCGCAATCTTGCGGCCCACCAAACTGTCTGGCTCGTAGTACTGTGCGATCCCCGCCAGAATCTGACGCGGCTTCTCTTCCCCGATATCTACCGTTAGCAGTAGCAGCTTGTCGGCTTTGGGGATGCGCTCTGCAGTTAAGACTTCACCGACGCGAAGCTCTACTTTGGTGAAGTCGGTGATGTCTATGAGCCCGTCGGGTTGAGTGCTCGCTCCACTTGCGGTTGAAGCGCCGGCGCTGGCGGCGTCCTGGTTGGCACCACCAGTAGTTACGGCATCAGCTTCGGTGGCGTGATGTCGTGGCGGAATCGGTTTGGTGGCGGCGCTCGCGGGAGCGCTGGGGACGGCGTCGGCTTCGGTTGCGTGGGGGCTGGGGGCTTCCTTCGTATTGTTGGCCCGGTCGCTACCGCTCCCGGTTCTGACAATTTCGGCCATGGTTTTTCCTTTGTCGATGCGCGGGAACGGTGCCTCGACCTCACCGATTGAGGTTCCCGACGGTAGCTGGCTCCACTTCAGTTCAGCAGGATTAAGTTTTGAGAGACTGCCCGCCGCGTTACTAAGCCCGAGCTGCTGATAAATCTTCTCCGTGGCGGAAGGCATCACCGGATGCAACAGAACGCACAACCAGCGCAACGACTCCGCTGCTTGATACAGCACGGCATTGAGCGCGGGCCGCTGCGCGGGGTCCTTAATCAACTCCCAGGGCTTGGCTTCCGAGATCATTTTGTCCGCGCGCGCCACAATGGTCCAGGCCGACTCCAGGGCACGGCTGAAGGCAAAGTTATCAAAGTGGAGCATGAATTCATCGCGAGCATGCTCAACGAACCCGGCAATGGTAGCGTCGGTGTCTATTCCGGCGCGCTTGGCCGGCAGTAACCCCTCCTCGGCGATCTCCCCCGAGGGAATGCGGCCGTCGCAATAGCGAGCGATCATCGTTAGCGTCCGGCTCGAAAGGTTTCCCAGGCCGCTGGCCAGGTCGCTATTGGCCCGATCAATTAGACCTTCGTAGCCGAATCGCCCATCCTGGCCAAACACCATCTCGCGCAGGCAGAAGTAGCGAATTACGTCGATGGGAAAATACCGGTTCAGCACGTCGAGCTCGACAGTGTTGCCCAGGGTCTTCGACATCTTGCGCCCGGTCGGATCCAGCCACATGCCATGCGCCACCACAGCCCGCGGCTGTGGGACGCCTGCCGCCATCAGAAAGGCAGGCCAGTACACCGCGTGAAAACGCAGGATGTCCTTGCCGACGAGGTGGAGCGCGGGCCAGAATTTGTTAAAGCCGATGGCGCGATCCTGTTGTTCGTTACCGAAACCGATGGCAGTAATGTAATTCGTGAGCGCGTCAAACCAGACGTACATCGTGTGCGCCAGGTCGTCCGGCACCGGAAGGCCCCAGCTCACAGAACTCTTCAAGCGGCTGATGGAAAGGTCCTGCAGGCCGCCGCGAACAAAACTGATTACTTCATTTCTCCTTGATTCAGGACGGACAAAGTCGCGTTGCGATTCATATAACTCCAGCAGCGCTCCGTCGTACTCTGAAAGTCTGAAGAAGTAACTCTCCTCCGAGATCCGATCCAGATTTATTTCGTGAATCAGGCACGTGGGAACCTCTTCGCCTTCCCCCGGCTTTTGATATTCCTCTTCAGACTTGTAGGCGGCGCAGGCGGCGCAGAACCAGCCTTCGTAGTGGCCTTTGTAGATTGCGTCGTTCCCTTTGGGGGTTTTGGCTCGAGCAACGCGGCGCCAGAATTCCGTGACCCCTTGCTCGTGAAAAGGCTCTGTCGTGCGCATGAAAATGTCGTAACCGCCGTGCGCGTTATCAAGGGCAAACTCCGCCGTCATGCGTTTGAAGTAATCGACTACGTAGTCAGCCTGTTCCTGGGGGGTGCGCCCGGCGCGTTCGGCGGCGCGCTCGATATTGATTCCGTGCTCGTCGGCGCCGGTCAGAAAAAAGGTTTCAATTCCCTGCTGTCGCTTATAGCGCGCGATCGTGTCCGCCACGATCATCGTGTAGAGATGACCGAGGTGAGGCAGACTGTTTGCGTAGTAGATGGGAGTTGTTATGTAGAAGGTTGTCATTTGGTACGCGGGTAAAAATCAAGACATTTCTCATATCTCATATTTCATTGGTGGCAGACTTGATCGTAACAGTCATAGGTTCTGTACTACCCAACTAAATGACAAATGCGATATGGAAAATGATATAGGGAAAATGGTCTGGTCTTTACCTCTCAATTCTCCCCGGCAGCTACTCGCGCCCTTTGATGAGCGCCATCGCTTCGGAGCGCGTCCGCGGATCGGTGCGAAAGCCTCCCAGCACTGCCGACGTTACCGTCACGGCGCCGGCTTTCTTCACCCCGCGCAGAGTCATGCAGGCATGCTCCGCCTCGATGACTACCATCACGCCTACCGGCTTCAGAGCTTCGAACAGGATATCGGCAATCTGGGAAGTCAGACGCTCCTGCAACTGCAAACGACGCGCGAATGTCTCAGCCAGGCGCGCCAGTTTTGAGAGGCCAACTATGCGACCATCCCTGGGAATGTAGGCGATATGACACTTCCCTACGAATGGCGCCAGATGGTGTTCGCACATTGAGGCGATGGTGATGTCCTTTACGATGACCATCTCATCGTGCTTCTCGCCGGGCAGAGGAATCACGTGCTGCCGCGGATCCTCGTGCATGCCGGCGGTCAGCTCGACAAACATTTCGGCCACCCGGCGCGGCGTTTCCTGTAACCCGGGACGGTCGGGATCTTCACCGATGCCCTCCAGGATCAAACGCACGCCGCGCGCGATGCGCTCCAAATCCACCGGCGGCGAATCGTTTGCCAACATCTTCTCGTCCGAAAACTTAGTTGCCATTTTTGTTGTAACGCCAACTGTTAGTTTGCGTCTGTAGCTCAAACTCGTTGCTATTGGTCACTGGCACACAAACTAACAGTTTGCGTTACATCGACTCAGGCAATACCTCATTCATGGCGCCGGAGCGATAACCATGGAGATCCAGGGTCACATATTTGAAGCCAAGTTCGCGAAAACGCAGTGCCAGCTCTGCTACTACTTCCCGGCGCATTGCGTGTTCCATTTCGCCGGGGCTGATCTCCAGCCGCACAAGTTGATCGTGATGTCGCACACGAAACTCCCGAAAGCCCATCGCGCGCAAAATCTCTTCGCCCTGATCCACTTTTGCCAGCCGCTCGATGGTTACCGGGGTGCCGTACGCTATCCGCGAAGAAAGGCAGGGGCTGGCCGGGGCGTCCCAGGTCGGCAATCCCGCCGCGCGGCTCATGATCCGCAGTTCGGCCTTGCTCATGCCAACCTCCTGCAGAGGACTACGCACGCCATGCTGTTTCGCGGCCACTTTACCAGGCCGGTAATCCTGCAGATCATCCGTGGTGGAACCGTCAACGATGAATTTGATTTGCCGTGTGGCGGCGTAATCCTTCAGTTTCCCAAATAACTCATCCTTGCAAAAGTAGCAGCGGTCGGGCGCATTGGCTGTATAGGAAGGATCTTCCAGTTCATCGGTCCCAATCACTTCCAGGCGCAATCCAAAATCATTGGCGATGCGCGCCACGTTCTCGCGCTGGTGCTGGGCCAAACTCGCCGAGTCGCCGTTTACACAGAGGGCCCGTTCTCCCAGTGCGGCGTTCGCAAGGTAGGCCAGGTAGGTGCTATCAACTCCGCCGGAGAAGGCGACAATTACAGATCCCATCTCGCGAAACAGTTCGCGAAGTCGCGCTTCTTTTGCGCGGGCACTCTCTATGTCGCCCAATGTTGCGCTGTGATTCGCACCTGAGGTATTGACGCTTTCCAAGTTAATCAACCAATCTCTCCCGGCAAAGATTTACGGCAGGTGGGCATGTTATCGCCTGCCTCAACAGAAGCGCAACCAGCGCTGATATAGGCCCTATAAGTCCTACAGGCCCTATAGCCGCCCCGACAAATCAGTCGGCGGGCCATTTGCGATTGATCAGGCTGGCGACAAATCCGGCGCCAAAGCCGTTGTCGATATTCACCACCGTCACATTTGACGAGCAGGAGTTGAGCATCCCAAGCAGTGCGGCGACTCCGCCAAACGAGGCCCCATACCCGATACTGGTCGGGATAGCAACGACAGGGACGCGCACCAGACCGCCTACTACGGACGGCAAGGCCCCTTCCATCCCTGCCGCCACAACTACCACTCGTGCGCTCTGCAGCACTGCCCTTTCCGCCAGGACTCGATGGATGCCGGCTACACCCACATCCCAAACTCTCTCGACGCGGTTTCCCATGGCCTCAGCCGTCAAAGCGGCTTCTTCAGCTACCGGAATGTCGCTGGTGCCCGCTGTGACAACGGCGATGGTGCCCACGCCCAGCTCGGTGCGGTCTCGCTGGATGCGAATCAGGCGCGCGGAATCATGCCATTCCGCCTCCGTGACTACATTGCGCACTTCGCCAAAGGTAGCTTCGTCTGTGTGGGTGACGATAACGTTCGGTGAGCGCTGGCTCAGTCGCTCGACAATTCCCACCACCTGGGCGCGCGATTTTCCGGCGCCAAAAACAACCTCCGGAAAACCCTGGCGGGTCGCGCGCGAGTGATCGACCTTCGCATAGCCGATGTCCTCGTAATGAAGATCCTTGATTCGCTGCGCGGTGGCGGCGGCGTCCAGCTCGCCCCGCTTGAAGGCCGACAGAAGTTGTTCGAGTTCGTTGGGATTCATTTTCAGGAGTGTGCCCTTCCCTATCAATACCCCGAAGGGGTTACGCCCTCCAGCCCCAACGGGGTTGTGTCGGCTCTTGATTGTGACGGGCAGGTTGCGTCGCGATCGCGTTAGGGCCTCGTTCCGAAAAATGGCACAACCCCGTTGGGGTTGCGGTCATTTCATAACTTGTATCCCAGGGTAGCCTCGAAGCTCGGCAACCCTGGGCTGGAGGGCAAAACCCCTTCGGGGTACGGCTATCATCTTGATCCTAATATACGGTGCCAAATCTATTCCTGAGGGTAAGCGCTATTCCATCTCTTGTTCCTGTTGTCCCGTGAAGGCGGATCGCGCGGCCATCTCGACCGTCCGCAATGCGACTTTCGCATCCAGCGCCGCCCGGCGGCATTGCTCGTATTCGGGCATGATATTCATCACTGCACCATTCAGCCGGGCGACCTTGATATCAATGGCCCCGTACAGCGTTTCGACGCGAATGGATTCACGCGCGAGGGCCCGCCGCTCAACCTCGTAACTGCGAATCCCCAGCGTAGTGGTCTCGGCGAATAGCATTTCCGAAAACTTGTCGCGATCGTCCGGGCGGCACAGTATCGAAAGCAAGTTGCCGGGTCGGTTCTTCTTCATCTGCACCGGGGTCACATAACAATCCAGCGCCCCCAACTCGAGCGCCCGCTCCATAACGTATCCGAAAATCTGCGGCGACATGTCATCAATGTTGGTTTCAATCATCAGCAAACGTTCGTCAGAATCCAAACCATGCGCCGCGGTATCTCCCACAAAAACTCGCAGGGTGTTAGGAAAGTTTTCATACTCGCGTGTTCCCGCTCCATAGCCAGTCGTTTCCGTAATGAATGGAGGCATTGAGCCGAATTGGGTGCAAATGCTGGTGAGAATGGCTGCGCCTGTGGGAGTTACAAACTCACCTTCAAGGTCACCGGCATAGATCGGGACGTTCCTCAGCAACTCGGCGACGGCTGGAGGCGGAATGGGAAACTGCCCGTGCGACATCTTGACGGTGCCTTTGCCGACCCGCAGCGGCGAACTCATGAACTGCTGCGCGCCGATTAGTTCAAGACAGATAGCCGCGCCGACCACATCTATGATGGCATCAAGGGCGCCAACTTCATGAAAATGCACTTTCTCGATTGGTTCATTATGCACGAGGGCCTCGGCCTCGGCGAGACGAGTAAATATCTGTGCCGCCCGATCCTTAATACTGCCCTGCAGAGCCGAGGCGTTAATAATCTTCAGGATGTCCTTTAAATGGCGATGCTTGTGTTCGGCCTCCGTCTTCACGAGCGCGTGCGTCGCGCTTATGCCCGATCGATTAACTGTAACGAAATCGATTTCATATCCTGTCACGCCCAGTAAGGCGAGCTGATCCTTTAGCTCGCCCCCATCGACACCGGCGCTGACCAGGGCGCCCAGGATCATGTCGCCGCTGGCGCCGGCAAAGCAGTCAAAGTAGATCGTTTTCATATGCAACGCCTAATTCAGGATCACGTTCAACTCAGAATACTTGCAGTCAGAAAGAGGGGCTTGCCCCCGCCGCAAGTCTGTCCGCCATTCAATCAGCGGGTGGGTAAACCGCCCTTCCTGACTGCGGCTACTTCATCAGGCTCTTTGTTTCGCAAGTAAGGGCAGTACGTCACCCGCCTTCCCCGCAAGGACCTCGTCGCACAGATCTGAAAGCGGTGTGCGTTCCGGATTGATCTCGACTAAGTAGGCGCCCGCCTGGCTCGCCACCTCCGGCAGCGAGGCGGCCGGATAGACCAGCGTTGAAGTCCCCACAACAAAGCATAGCTCGCAACGTTGCGCTTTCGCCGCTGCCCTTTCGAAGGCGCCTGCCGGCAGCATCTCGCCGAACAAGACCACGTCGGGCCTCATGGATTCGCCACAGACATCACAGACAGGAACCGTGCTGCCATCATACAGATCGCGCAACTCTTTGACGGCCCCACAGCTGATGCATCGCGACCGCCAGATATTTCCATGCAACTCGATCACGTCGCTCGAGCCCGCAGCCTGATGGAGGTTGTCGATATTTTGGGTAACCAGAGTGAAATCCGAAAACTGCGACTGCCATTGTGCGATTGAAGTATGCCCAGCGTTTGGTTTGAGGCTTTTGAGTAAGCCGCGCCGGTAGTTGAACCATTCCCAGACCGCCGGCAAGTCTCGCTCCAACATCTGTGCCGACGAAATCAGCTCGAAGGGCATGCCCTTCCAGACCGCGCTGTTGCCGCCGCCGCGAAAAGTAGGCACACCTGATTCCGCCGAGATGCCTGCGCCGGTCAGCACCAAAACGCGAGTAGCGCTTTGAAATCGCTCGCGCAACTCCCGGGAGATTCCGCTGATAGCTGTTTGCATTGAAGATGCCGATGGTAGCAGAGCGTTGCGCAATAGTGTCAAGCAAGGAGAACTTGAGGCGATGGTTATTTCGACGTGCATTCTGCTCGCTGACCTCCCAGCCGTCTTCAGACGGCTTCCCCGAAGGGTTATTAGCCCAGCGCTTTTAGCGCTGGGTCAGCCGGGCACGTAGAGCATTAGCACGCTTGAGCGCGCTTACCATGGGATGCTTTAGCATGAGGGCTGAAGCCTGAAGGAGAAGCCCGTTAAAGCGGGCTCTTGTGAGTTCGGCTCGGCTACCCGGACGTAAAACGCCCGGGCTAGTAACCCTGCGGGAAAGCTGCCTGAAGGCAGCTACGGAATCTTCGAATTCACCACGCATCGCGACTGTTGTTATCCTAAGGTGCGAAAATATATTGCTAAGTTCGCAATTAGCACGCGCTAACCCGCTCGGCTATACTGTTCGACTTCAATCGGCGATACCATCTTCAGCCTGGATAGGAAACGTTTCGACTGTGAATCTACTCGAGCTTCAGGAGAATTTGCGTGAGCGCGTGCGGGCCGCCGCCTTAAAGGCGTTCAAAGTTGAACTCGATCAGATCGCCGCCGAAGTGCCCAAGCGCCCTGATCAGGGCGACTTCGCCTTTCCGGTTGCCTTCGACCTGGCCAAGCGCATTAAGCAGGCCGGCGGGGAAAAGCGCGCTCCAGGAGAAATCGCTGAAGAACTGAAAACTGCTCTCGAAGCCATGGATGAAGTCTCGAGAGTTGAAGTGGCCGGCGCAGGCTATATCAACGTCTTCTTCGATCGCCCTAAACTGCTCGCGGAGTTGTCCTCGTTACCCAAAATGAAACCAGCGGCCACCGCCGGTGCCGGTGAAGTGAAACGTCCCAAGCGCATGGTCGAGCACACCAGCATCAATCCCAACAAGGCTGCGCATATCGGCCACGTTCGCAATGCGGTGCTGGGGGATACTTTCGTGCGCATACTGCGCGCGCCGGGTGAACCCGTCGAAGTGCAGAACTATATCGACAACACCGGCGTGCAGGTGGCCGACGTGGTGGTGGGCTTTGTGCACCTCGAAGGGCTGTCACTCGACGATATCAAAGCGCTGGATCGCGGCCTGCCTCCGGATCGTTCCTTCGATTACTACTGCTGGGACCTCTACACGCGGGTGGGACTCTTCTACCGCGGTGACAGCCCTGAGAACGAGCCAGATCCTGAGCTTCTGAAACTGCGCACAGAGATTCTTCACGCCATCGAGGCCGGCCACAATCCCACTGCCGAACTGGCCGACTACGTGGCCACACGCAACGTCGAGTGCATCCTCGACACCATGGAGCGACTGGGAATCCGCTACGACCTGCTGGCGCGCGAATCTGAGATCCTGCATCTCCATTTCTGGGAGCGCGCGTTTCAGTTGATGAAGGAGAGCGGCGTCATTCGCCTGCAGACGGAAGGACGTAACAAGGGTTGTTGGGTGATGCCCTTCGAATCGCACACCGGCACCGAAGAACACGAAGCCGACAAGATTATCGTTCGCTCTAACGGCACCGTCACGTACACCGGCAAAGACATCGCTTATCAACTTTGGAAGCTGGGCCACCTGGGTCTCGATTTCTTTTACAAGCCGTTTCGGGTGTATCCCGATGGCCACACTGTTTGGGTAACGACAACCGAGGAGACGCCCGGTGAGACTGACGGCGCCAGGCCGCACTTTGGCGGAGGGGCCACGGTTTACAATGTTATCGATTCGCGCCAGTCGTACCCTCAGGAGATCGTGCGCCGCGGCGTCGCGGCGCTGGTCCCCGAAGCTGGAGAAAAGGCCAGCGTCCATCTGGCTTACGAGATGGTCGCGCTGTCGCCGGCAGCCTGCGAAGAACTGGGTTTGGAATTAAGTGACGAAGATCGCGCGCGCCCCTATATCGAGATGAGCGGCCGCAAGGGACTGGGCGTCAAAGCGGACGATCTGATTGACCGTCTCGAAGCCGACGCCCTCGCTGAAGTTGAAGAGCGTCATCCGGATCTAACCGATGAACAAAGACAGGAAACGGCGCATGAGATCGCTGTGGGGGCGCTGCGCTATTTCCTGCTTAAGTTCACGCGCAACTCGGTAATCGCTTTTGACTTTAAGGAGGCGCTCGCTTTCGAAGGCGAGACGGGGCCTTATTGCCAGTACGCAGCGGTGCGCGCCAATTCAATCTTTCGCAAGCTCGATCTGGAGGCGGAAGCGCGTGCCGCCGAGATAATCCAAAGCATCCAGACTGATGAAGAAGTTAAGCAGAAGGTCACGTATCTTTTCGATCACGATGGGGGCAACGAGCTCTGGTCGCTGGTCACGCTGTCGGCGCGATTGGATGATGCGATACAGCAGGCGACCGCTGCGGCCGAGCCGGCTATGGTGGCGAAGTACACTTTCAATCTCGCGCGCGCGTTTAATCTCTTCTACCACCGGCACCGCATAATCGCCGAAGAAGACGAGATCAGGCGCGCGGTCCTGATCGCGATTGCGGATCTCGCGCGTAACCAATTGACGAAGGCGCTGGCGATACTTGGTATCTCCGTTCCGGAGCGGATGTGAGTCTCTTGAAACGTTTGAGAGGTTAAAGTTGAGGTTTCACGCAAAGGAACCAACCCCAACGGGGTTGCGTCCTCCAGCCCAGGGTTGCCGCCTCGGCTACCCTGGGAAACGATGACGCAAATATTTCCAACCCCAAAGGGGTTGTGTT
>JBDTOI010000122.1:0-12188 GCA_039933315.1 Pyrinomonadaceae bacterium | reverse complement strand
CCGCCCCGACAATCACTGCGACGGAACATTCCATCCCACAGATCGTAGTCAATGCAGGTCAGGCAAGATCCAAAAGCAATTCCAGTAGTCATAAGGAGAAGACATTGAAAGTAAGATTCCTACTCACCGTGGCCGCGCTCTGTTTGTGCGTCTCAGCCGTGTTCGTTACCAGGTCCGCCTCGACAGCTTCCGCGACTTCCGACTGGCCTCAGTGGCGAGGCCCGGCACGTGACGGGGTATCGCAGGAGCGCGGCCTGCTTAAACAATGGCCGGCGGCAGGACCGAAACTGGTCTGGCAAGTGAACGACATCGGAGACGGTTACTCAACGCCCGTGGTGGTGGGAAAACGGATCTACCTGATGAGCAACATTGGCATGGACAATGAATTTGTTCAGGCCCTCTCAACTCAGGATGGAAAACCTATCTGGACCACCCGCGTCGGCAACGTCGGCAACCCAAATCAAAATCCCCCTTACCCGAAGGCGCGCTCAACTCCGACGATTGACGGAAACCTTATCTACGCGCTTGGCTCGGACGGCGATCTCGCTTGTCTTGAAGCCAAAACCGGCAAGATTCGCTGGCAAAAAAACATCCGCAAAGAATTCGGCGGCGAGCCGGGTGACTGGGCCTATGCAGAGTCCCCTCTGGTTGATGGTGAAGTAGTTGTCGTAACTCCAGGTGGCGCGCAGGCGACGATGGCGGCGCTGAACAAGAAAACCGGCGCGACTATTTGGAAGGCAGCGGTGCCAGATGGTGACCCCGCGGGTTATGCATCGGCAATCGTCGTTCAAGGTGGAGGCCGCAGACAATACGTGCAGCTCTTAAGCAAAGGCCTGGTCGGAGTGGATGCGCAGACGGGCCAGTTTCTCTGGCGCTACAAGGACGTGGCCAAGGGACCGGCGCAGTATTTCACCCCGGTCGCGCGTGCGGCGTATGTGTACACCGGAGCCCTGGGCGTCGGCGGCGGACTCGTCCGTTTAAAGGCGGAAGGCGCTGGAGTAGCGGCCGAGCAAGTTTTCTTTGAGCGCGGACTGCCGAACGGCATCGGTGGCGCGGTGCTGGTTGGGGAAACTCTTTATGGTACGGAAGTGGGCCAGAACCTGGTCGCAGCTGACTTCACTACCGGTAAAGTCAAATGGCAGGACAAAAGCTTCGGCTGGGCGTCGCTGGCCTACGCCGATGGGCATTTATATCTACATGGCATCAATGGCGAGCTTGCCCTGGTGGAAGCAAGCCCCGAGGCATATCGAATAAAGGGCCGCTTCACTCCGCCGGCTCAGCCGAAGAAGAAACAAGTGGGACCGTTTCCGGAGGGAGCGTTTGCGTATCCGGTGATTGCCAACGGCAGGCTCTACATTCGCGATCTGGGGACCCTCTGGGCCTACGACATCAAGGACAGGTAAGAAACTATCCACAGATTAGTCAGATTACAGAGACCAGCAAGAGAGCTTTACGCAGTTCCACCTGCGAGAGAGAATAAGACGAGTTTCTAGGTGAGTCCACAACTTAGCTACTAAACTCATTTGGGATTTGGTACTAAATCTGTGAAATCTGCTTAATCTGTGGATGACTTCATACTATGACCCAACACATTGGTATCGTAGCTGGTAGTGCCGAAGGCGCCGCCCTGTGTTACCGCACAATCTGTTTAGAGGCGCCGGCCCTCATGGGTGAGCATAATCACCCGGAGATAACCATGAACTCGATACCGATGGCCAGAGTCATGGACCCCATTCGCGCGAACGACTGGGAGACGGTGGCTGGGGTCCTGGCAGAGTCAGCGCATAAGGTCGCGAAGGCCGGGGCCAACTTTGCTATCTGCCCTGATAATACCTACCACCAGTCGTTTAAGTACTTGATCCCACAGTCGCCCATCCCCTGGCTACATATCGCCGGGGCAGTCGCCGCAGAAGCTGACCGTCTGGGCTATGCGCGGCTAGGCATCTTAGGGACGAAGTATCTCGTGGAAAGTGATGTTTACCCCGAGGCATTAGCGGAATTCAAAATAGAGCGCGAAATACCCGACGCCGCCGACAGAGAAAGGATCAATGAGATCATTTTCAAAGAGTTAGTCAACGGCCTGTTCCTCGAAAGATCCCGTTTGTATTTCAATGAAGTGGCGGAGAAACTTAAGACGCGTGGTTGCGATGCAGTGGTCCTTGGTTGCACGGAGATACCTTTAATCGTGCGCCCCGACGACACTCCCCTTCCCACGCTGGACTCGACACGCTTACTCGCCAGAGCAGCCCTGCGGAGGGCTCTTGAAAAATAAGCGGGTCCGCCGCCAAAGCTAGTTTCTTGGTCTCAATCTGAGATCTCGGATCCCCGAGGAAAATCCAAAGCGGTGTTGCCGCGTCGCTCTGCCAGCGCACTCCATATTTTGTGTTCTTTCGTGCAGCTTGGTGTGAGTTCATAGATCGTATGGCTCCGATTCCAGGCACACGATCCACGAAATTGCACTAAGCTGCGGCACGAAAGAACGCGAACCAATGTTCCAACTAATCGCTCTACCGTCAGAAACCATTGACCGGGCCGAAAAGGTGGAGTACAAGGTGATTGCTCATTACCACTAGTGTGAAAAAAGCGTTCCTCGTCAAATCCGCCGTGAAAACGCAACTCGCCATCATCGTCCTCCTGCTGGCTCCCATCGCCACACTCGCCCAGTTTGACGGGCGCAGAGGCGAGACGCCGATCAAGTTTCCTCGCCACGAAAAATCGTCATCATCACGCAGCGAGAGTCGTAGGTCGGAGGATTCCGGCACATACGATACTTATTCAACTCCCGAACCACCCAATCCATTGCCCGGCCTGGCTAATCAATATCGCTCGGTCCGCGAATGGTTTAGGGCCGATGTCTTCCCCGACGCCCCCGCGTTAGTCGAACCCACGAATCTGTCCGAACTATTGGGGGCCCTGGTTTACCTGAAAGATTTTGCCGATGGCCGGCTGCGCAACCTCAGGTATCGAACCAGCGCACTGGAAGAACGTTACCGGAATCTGCAAGCGCAGATTGCCAGCAACGGTGATATCGGCAACTCGCTGCAACTCGAAACCGCCGCGGTTGAGACCGATCTGCAACGTTCGCAGCGCGAGACGCGCGAGGCTGAAGAGCAACTTGCTTCGCAAAACTCCTTCCTCAACCAGATAACCGAAATCACGAAACAGATTAGTGCCGACGTCGCCGCAACCAAAGACGACATGTTCGCGGCTCTATTTGACGGCGCCCGGCGCGGACTGTTGCTGTCGCCGGGTAACTACCGTCCTCTCCCAAAACCCTTGAGTCCGGTCTATTCCCAGAGCGGCGAGCCACCTCAGGCAGCGCCGGTGGTCCCCACGTTGGTGCAACCAATGTTTGCGGTAGCGCCGAGCACGGCCCCCGAAGCAATCAGGGCCGTACCGATATTCGTCCCGCTGCAGGCGCAAGCCATTCGTCGCACTCCGGTAAGCGAAGCCGAAGTTCAGGAGAAGCTAAACCAGATCAACAGCTCGCTCCCCTTGATCAATCAAGCTTATGGATCCCTCAACCAGGCCTCCCGCCGCGTCAAGGACCTCGAGCAATCAGCCAGCGCGAGCGAGACTTTCGTACACCAGGCGCGCGAGCGCCTGGAGTCACTTCGCTCCGAAAATGTTAGCGCGACGAGCGCCTTGAGTTCCGTCCGCGGAAAGGTGAACGACGCTACGGCGGCGGTTCAAAGACAGAGAGAGAAATTTCCGGTTCAATGTCTGGAGTATGCAGTCGTCAAGTATTACAGCCACAAGGTAAAGGACCTCATAGGCAAAACGTTTCAGGATGTAAAGGAAGTCTCGACGGCAGTGGACACCAGGAATCTGGGCGTCTTCATGAAGGTCATGAGCCACGTGGTAGAGTTGGGCTCGGACACCCTGAAAGTAATCGAGCGAGCGCCAAACGCCCTCGCAGATAACGTCGAAGATCCGGCCGAGCTGCAGGCCGCGCTCGACGACGCCGTCAGTCGCTTCAAACTCAATTTGTTTACCGACCTCAGTGGTTTGCCCAAACCAATCGCCAAATACTTTCAAAAGAGTTCTCCGCCATGAGTCGCCGCGCCGCATTGACTCTACTGGTGGTGCTGGTTGCCGGCATAGCAGCGGCTGCCGGCTTTGTCTATTACCGTTCGCAGCCCGGCACCATTTCCACGTCTGCCCCGGGACCGAATCAGCTTCCGCCCTCCCCAGTTCCCGGTGGTCCAACTCCGTTGCCGAATTTCTTTGAATCGCCGGGGCTGGTCAGTCGCCGCGCCGAGCCGTTGCGGCTCTATGTGGCAGTCGCGCGCGAAATCTCTTTGCGGAAGCAAGATTCCGCCGACCCGCAATCGCCGGGTAAGACTCTAGCCAGCGTTCCGATCGTAGTGGTCCTCGAAAACGATACTTATAAGAAGGTGGACTTCGATAGCGAATTGGCGCCGGCAGGCGAAGACCTGTTCACGCTTGCCGTCATCCGCGATGGTTCAAACGCGGAGGAGGTCTTCGCTTACAGAGAACCGCGTGCTGGATTGAGCGGATGGCAGCCGGCTGAGCGTAAGACGTTCACCGTTTCATGGCCCACCTCCGGAGCCGCTGCAGGCAACTATTTGGTTTCCGTGAAACCGGTCTTCGGAAAGCAAGAGACGCTGCAGATACGAACCACCTTGCGCTAGTTCAGAGTTGCGAATAACTGTTATGGACTTTTAACTCCCAGGGGTCTTGCAAAAACGGTTGTTCAATCGGTTCACGACAGCACCCACCTCCGATTCGGGGAGGTTCTTTTTTCCCTTTCCCGATGGGAGAGGGCCGGGGGAGAGGGACTGGACGCGCCTAAACCCTCGCCCCGCTTCATCTGTCGCTCAATGCTCAGTGAGGGTTTGCCATGAGACTTCTCTGCTCGATGCTGGTGCTGTTTTTATTTGCCCTGGGCGCTTCAGCGCAGGCCTTGTCCAATCGATCTGCTGGACCCGAGCTTACGGTAATGCAAAAGCAATGGCGTATGGACGTCCGCAACCCTGCGCTAGAGAAAGACCCGCTCCAGTCCATTAAGGGGCGTGAACAAGAAGTGCGCGCCCAGCAAGATGTAGCCAGGCAAAATGAAAGGAGAATCCAGGAGGGGTTGCCGGCCCTGGCGCCGCCAGTCCGCCTGCCTGCGCCCTCAGGACCTCGCGGGCTCTGGGTTACATATATCTATGAAGTAAACTTCCATAACACCGGCGAGAAGGGGATCCGCAAACTCACGTGGGACTACGTCTTCTATGAGCCAGGCACGGAACAAGAGGTCGGTCGCCTGCAGTTCGTAAGGAGAGTAAGCATTGGCCCCGGCAAAACCAGGAGTGTGGTCGTGCGAACGAGGTCTTCCCCGACCGGCACTATCGATGCTACGAAAGCCGGCAAGAAATCGCGGGACCTGTATTCGGAGCAAATTGTCATTAAGAGCATAGGGTATGCCGATGGTTCGGTATGGCAAGCAGCTTCGAACTAGCCGGTGTCGTCAGAACGTATGTCGCTCGCCGGTAGCTGCTTCGGTAATCGTGAAGCGATCGCAACTCTTTCACAGTTGCGAATGAACGTCATGTTATTAGCGAGTATGACGCATAGTTAGTACTCCGGCCTATGAACCGCAATTCCAACGACGAAGCATTGCTTAAGTTGAAGGCTGCTTTTGCCAATGGCGGAGTGCGCGGTGCAGTCGCATTTCTCAATTCACTTACTCACCATCGCTTTACTTCGCTTTACCGATTCGATGGCCCAACTCTCCGCAACATCACGTTTTTTGATCGCGAGAATCCAACCGTGGATAGTTGCGAGGACATCCCGGTGGAAGCTTCCTATTGCGTATTTGTACGCGATACGTCCGCGAGGTTTACGGTGCGCGATGCGGGGCGAGACGAGCGAGTCAAAAATCACCCTAAACGAGATGTAGTGCAATCCTATTGCGGCGTTCCTCTGTTAGACCGCAATGGCAAGATGTTTGGTAGCATTTGCCACTTTGATTTCAAGCCGGGGCCCGTCTCCGACCTGGATGTGGAACTATTGGAATACATGGCGCGGCTGTTACAGCAGGAATTTTAGCCGCGGATGAACGCAGATGAAACGCGGACAGGAAAATACCTGTCAGGATCGCCTTCACGAGTGCTTCAGGGTTCGTATTATTCAACCGGGAACACCTGCAGTCAGGAAGGCGGGCTTGCCCCCGCTCTTGTGTCTGGGTTTCCTGATCCGCGTATCTCCGCGTTTATCCGCGGCTGGCTTTCGGTTTGAGAGCTCTGATGAGCACTGCACTTGATCAGCGAGAAATGCTGCTTGCCGCGTGGAGAACGAACAACCGCGTTACCGTCTTCCTCGTAGAGCACTTACCCACCGAACTATGGGAAGCCAAAGTGCCCGGGGCTCCACGTCGGACTGTTCGCATGATCGCCGGCCACATCCATAATGCGCGATGTATGTGGATCAAGACGCTGGGAAAAGAACACGGCATCAAGGTGCCGCCATCCGTCAATCGACAGAAGGTTGAACCAAGTGAGCTGATTCCAGCGCTAGACCGCAGTAGCCGCGGCATTATCAGTTTGCTGCAGCTCGGTCTTGACCACGGCGGCACGATTCCCGTCTCCTCGGCGTACACCTGGCGTAATCTTCCCCTCGACGTGGCGCATGTCCTGACTTATTTCGTCGCGCATGAAGGTCATCATCGCGGGCAGATTGTCATGCTCGGGCGCCAATTGGGCCATCGTTTGCCCGTTGAGGTTGCGGGAGGCCTTTGGCACTTTTCGCAGCGCGCAAAGGAGTCTCGAAACTAGATCTGGCCGACGCCGAACAATTCCTGGTACGGCGCGCTGGGAGCTATGCAAGGTATGAACAATAAACGGTGGCGGGCCCGCCCGCTACCGCAGGCGGTTCTGACAGGACCGCTCGTCTGTAAGTTCAGTCGATGAATCGCAACCGTTTCAGAGTTGCGAGAAGCGTTATTTCTTAACGTCCCTCGACGCAAAACATATTTACGTCAATGGCTTGAAGGTATATCCTCCTTCCCGAATTCTTACATCCGTCTCTACTGACTAGGCCTTACCTAATCAATTCCTTCTTTATCGAGCACCAAAGGAGACCACAGGATGAAACATTCTGCCTC
Source organism: Pyrinomonadaceae bacterium (assembly GCA_039933315.1). Taxonomy (GTDB): domain Bacteria; phylum Acidobacteriota; class Blastocatellia; order Pyrinomonadales; family Pyrinomonadaceae; genus DASXRU01. Next base: position 5,077 of record JBDTOI010000122.1, on the reverse strand, counting down.
GCCATACCGACCCTCGACACCCGCGACTCCCATCACCACACCAAAAGAGGGCCGTATAAATTCTGAGAAATATTCCAAAGAGAAATTTGAAACGCTCGGTCTGAACACCTCAGATGCACGAAAGCTCGCTCACGCGTTGGAGGTTGAGGTTAACGAAGTAATCCGCTCGGTGGTCCGTGCTGACCTCAAGAAGGTTGCCGACGATCTAAATGAGAAAGGTCACCGCTTAACGATTTACGGTGATAGCCGCGGAGACATCTCCTTCCGGGATGAACCGAATGAAGGTCAGTGTCACTTGCGCCTCGGTTGCAATATCGTGACCAGCGCTGGTTATGCGCACGACGCCCCCACGCTTTCCCAGCAGGCGCGGGATTCAATCTCAAAAAAGCTGGAAAGCACTTGGGAGCGTTATATTGACGCCATTCACAGGTTTATCGCGCTCAACATCAGCCTGATCATAGGCCTTGCAGGGCTTGTCTCCTTCTTACTCAAGCTGAAGGGAGAGGGAGATGCGCCAACCCTCCTGGAATCGAAGCGTTTCTTGATCGGTGGATTCGTGCTCCTGATGGGGTCCCTGGTCTGCGAGATCGGTCTGCGCATCTGGGCGCAACTGTTCATGGAGTACGAGATTCTGCAGCCCACTGCCGATGTCGACAAGTATTTCGCAGGAGTGGCGCACTATACCTGGTCGTATAGGCTCAAGCCAGGCAGTTACGCTAAGCACTCCAAACTTGTGAGGCTCGCCACGCTCTTTGCCGCTCTTTTTTTTCTGGCTGGTTTGGGTAGCTCTTTGGTCTTTCTCTACCAAAACTTACGGTGAGAATACCAGTCTGGTGCGGAAGAATTAGTAAATGAAACAATCAATTGTCCATGTAGCCCTGGTCGTTAGAGATTATGATGAAGCAATAGAGTTTTATACGAAGAAGCTCCATTTCACCTTAGTTGAAAATAGTTATCAGCCTGAGCAAGACAAGCGTTGGGTAGTGGTTTCTCCTCCCGGATCGATGGGAACTACATTGTTACTAGCCAGAGCCTCAAAACCTGAACAGGAACCTTTTGTTGGCAATCAGTCCGGCGGGCGAGTATTTCTATTTCTCAACACTGATAACTTCTGGCGGGACTACAATGAGATGATTTCCCAGGGTATAAAATTTGTGAGAGAGCCTAAGAAAGAGAGCTACGGTATGGTGGCTGTCTTTGAAGATTTATATGGAAATCTATGGGATCTGCTGGAGCTTAGTGACGATCATCCACTCTCTCCAGATCCCCGGCCTGCGAGTGGTGTTGGTAACCCACCCGGTGAGTTGTGAGGGCAACAGCTTGTCAGAAGCGCCTGCGTTGGCGGGCGGGCCCTCAAGATTGCGGAATACGGAATGCCGATTGAGGGCAAACTGATCGTCTTCAATCCGCATTCCGAATTCATTATTCCGCAATCTCGGGGGCTCGCCCGCCACCGCAGGCCGCAACCCTGCGGAAATACGGATAGCGGATAGCGGTTTTGAAGCACGAGTGCTTTGTTTTCCAATCCGCAATCCGTAATCCTCAATCAGCAATCAGCGAGGGAGCAACCATGCAGAAGCGCAAACTTGGAAACAGTAACCTGGAAGTCTCGGCTATCGGGCTCGGCTGCATGGGCATGAGCTTTTCCTACGGTCCGGCCAAAGACACGCAGGAGATGACTTCCCTGCTCCGTGCCGCAGTGGAACGCGGCGTCACGTTCTTTGACACCGCCGAGGTCTACGGCCCATTCGTGAACGAAGAGCTGGTGGGAGAAGCCCTCGCTCCCTTCCGTGGCCAGGTGGTGATCGCAACCAAATTTGGGTTCGACCTCAGTCCCAATTCCGATGCGCGCGGGATGAAGGGCGCGCCGCGCCTGGACAGTCGACCCGATCACATCAGGGAGGTCGTCGAGGCCTCGCTCACGCGACTTAAGGTCGAGAGTATCGACCTGCTCTATCAGCACCGGGTTGATCCGAACGTCCCGATCGAAGACGTGGCGGGCGCCGTGAAGGAACTGATTCAGGCAGGCAAGGTAAAGCACTTCGGCCTTTCCGAAGCAGGAGTGCAAACGATCCGTCGCGCACACGCAGTCCAACCGGTCACTGCCCTCCAGAGCGAATACTCGCTGTGGACGAGAACGCCTGAGAAGGAAGTGATACCGGCGCTTGAGGAACTCGGAATCGGCTTTGTGCCGTTCAGCCCGTTGGGCAGGGGCTTCCTCACGGGCAAGATCGATGACAACGCGACCTTCGACAGCTCCGACCTTCGCAGTACCCTGCCTCGCTTCACACCGGAAGCTCTAAAGTCGAATCAGACTCTGATCAATCTGATCAGCAGCATCGCGGAACGGAAGAAGGCGACACCTGCTCAGATCGCGCTCGCCTGGCTGCTCGCCCAGAAGCCCTGGATAGTTCCGATTCCCGGCACCACTAGGCTGCATCGTTTGGAAGAGAACATCGGAGCCGCCGCCGTCGAACTCACGCCCAACGATCTCCGTGAGATCGATACCGCCGCTGCAAAGATCACAGTACAGGGGGCCAGGTACCCCGAAGCCCTGGAGCAGGTTACCGGTCGCTAGGCAGCGAAAAATGCATTGGTTCGTGTTACTTCGTGCGATTTCGTGTAAGTTCGAGGATGGCTTCTGACGGCGCGTCACGCAAACCTGATCTGCCCAAATTGAGAGGCGTCGGGGTCAGCTCTTAGTATTTCAAAATTTGCAAAATAGATTTATAAACCAATCATGAATAATGCCACCAAACGTTCGATTCTTCGCTGGATTCACATCGTCTTTAGCATTCCGATACTCGGTCATATTTATAGTCCGTTTGAAGATATTCCAAATTACGCCCCCGCTGTTCGGTTTGTCTTCCTTCCGGGAATGGTCCTTCCGGGATTTTGGATGTGGAAAGGCGATGCCCTGCTACGACTTATTTCGAAAAGATCGGCCTAATCGGGGTCAACTCTTCACCCGACACAGCATAAAAAAGGAAACCTATATGAAAAGCGTGGAAACAAAAAAGGCGTTGTCACCAGAACAACGTGAAGAACTACTCAGGGCGTTGAAAGCCCGTTTTGAGAAAAACATGAACCGCCATAAGGGTCTTGAATGGGCTAAAGTAAAAGCAAAGCTGGAAGCTAATACCGGAAAACTATGGTCACTCAATGAAATGGAAACAACCGGCGGTGAACCGGATGTTGTTGGTCATGATAAAAAGACGGGCGAATACATTTTTTACGATTGTTCAGCGGAAAGTCCTAAGGACCGCAGAAGTGTTTGTTACGACGGTGAGGCTCTGGAGTCAAGGAAAGAACATAAACCGAAAAATAACGCTATTGATATGGCAGCCGCCATTGGCATTGAGCTTTTAACGGAAGAACAATATCGAGAGCTGCAGAAACTTGGAAACTTCGATGCAAAAACATCAAGCTGGGTGAAAACACCTTCTGATATTAGAAAACTCGGTGGTGCCCTCTTTTGTGATCGCCGCTACGACCATGTCTTCGTGTATCACAACGGTGCGGAATCTTACTATGCCGCCAGGGCATTCCGTGGCTCGCTACGGGTCTAAGCATCAACGTCGAATAAATTGTAGGGGCGGCACTCCGTGGCCGCCCCTCTCTTATATTAAAGCGAGGGCCGCATTAATAGAGGGGCGCCCACAGAGTGCCGCCCCTACAATTCATTGCCCGCTTGGGGCCCTAGAGCGGGCCGGGTGACAGGTTCGCGAAGCTCCCGCGGAGGGTGAGCGGTGCCGGCGGCCAGTTGGTGGTCTTCCCCGACTCGGCATTCTTGCAGGTGGCGAGTTCGACGAGGAAGCTGCCGCCGAGCTCGTCGGAGCCTGCCCGCGTGGTGGTGCGGAGATAGCCGTTGGCACGATCTGCGGGTCGGCAGTCCAGTCTCACGTGCCTGCCCCCGAGACCCAGCGGGAACACGAGGTGTGTCCCTGGAACGACGCGCCCTTCGCCGTCGGTCTCGATGAAGAGTTCCCAGCCGTCAGCGCTGAGCTCGATGCGGCTGTGTTCGATGCTGCGGATCAGGGCGCCACGGCTCGTGTGGTCGATCTTCATCTCGCGGGGAGTACCGTCGAGCTTCTTCACGAGCCAATCCGGGAGGATCCCGCCGAGTGGCAGGCCGGAGCGAGGCATCACAACGCGCACCTCGAACGAAGGGCCTCGGGCCGTGTCCGAGACGCTCTCCCCAATCAACTCGTCCGGCTCGTCCGATCGCGATCCGAGCCAGACGAGGCCGGCGAGGAACGCGAGCAACCCCAGTGCGATAATGATCAGCGATGTCTTCATGGATTTCTTCATGCCACCCTAGATCACCGCAGATCACGGCGGTGGTCAAGCGACGGAGGGGCCCTATTCAGGCAGCATACATTGGAGCCGCCGCTGTCGAACTTACGTCAATATATTTCGTGTGCTTTCGTGCAGCTTAGTGTGATTTCGAGGATCGTATGGTTCCGATTCCCGGCACACGATCCACGAAACTACACGAAACCCCACGAAGCAACACGAACCGTAAGCGGGAATCAGCTCGTGCCGGAGAGATAGCTCTTTGTGACTTGCACCGCATTCGGCGGGTGCACTCGCAAGAGTAGTGGGACGCCGTCCAGTGCAGTTGACGCTGGATCGGAATTGGCGGCCGCCACGCCAGGACGATTCACAACGGTTCGCGTAGATATTCGAACTAACCGGCTTGAACTTTAACCACCGGGAGTCCAACTCCTGTTGCAGCACTCCAGTCCAACGCCGGGTGTGTGATGGGTACGAGTATTTTGGCCGCGGATTTACGCAGATGAACGCGGGTCAGAGATAAGAGCTGACTGAATTCAGTTTTATCTGATCTGCATTTATCCGCGTAAATCTGCGGCTAATTGTTTGACTGAGTGCGAAGTGGTAAAACATGAAGACGCGCTACTATAAGCTGCAGGACATTGATACGCCGTCGCTGATGCCGGATAAGTTGATTGAACCTGTCTGGGAGCTGTATACCGCGGGACGCGATGCAGCGATCGAATGGATACTTGCGCAGCCTTTGCCTAAATGATTCAGAGCAGATGGAAGGTCCAACCCC
>JBDTOI010000121.1:0-12506 GCA_039933315.1 Pyrinomonadaceae bacterium | reverse complement strand
ACCTTTCACCTTCGCGTAGCGCGGTTTCCATCCTGGTATCTGCTCGTCGCAGACGTGCTGAGATGCTTTGCGTGAACCTCAACTGAAATCTCTCGAACTTCAGCTTTAACGGGCTGCCGGAGTAACTTGTGGTTTCGCGCAAAGCGCTAAGAACAGAAAAACAGAAGGCGCAAAGAGTTGGGCGCGCTTGCCCCCTCTTAACTTAATTGCCTGCTCATAATTGATCATGCTCGTCGCCGAAACACTCGCTAAACTCGTCAGCATCGATTCCGTCTCAGCGCGGTCGAACGCTGAGATTGTCGAATACCTTGCCGCTCGTTGTGAAGCCGCCGGGCTGAAGTTGACCAAGTTTCCCTATATCGACGAAGCGGGCGTTGAGAAAGTGAACCTGGTGGCACAGACTTCAGTCTGTGATTCCGAGGGAGGCCTAATTCCAGGTTCACAGACTGAAGTCTGTGCCACTTTAGAACTCGCACTCGTCGGCCACACTGACACCGTCCCATACGATCCATCATGGACCGGAGCTACCAACCTGACGGAACTGGATGGGAAGCTCTACGGGCGTGGCGCATGCGACACGAAAGCTTTTATTGCCGCCGCGCTCACGGCGATTGACGGTCTTGATCTCACGCAACTGAAGCGCCCGCTGGCCCTCGTTTTTACTGCGGACGAAGAGGTTGGCTGCCTGGGCGCAAAGCGATTGGCTGACGCCAACACTTTTCGCGCGCGCTATGCAATCGTAGGCGAGCCCACTTCGTTGCAACCGATGCGCGCGGGCAAAGGTTACTGTCTCGCTGAAATTACTGTCAGGGGCCGCGAAGCCCACAGCGCCTATCCGGCCATAGGCGTCTCAGCAAACCTTCGCGCCGCGCGTTTGCTCATCGCCATCGAACGGATCGCTGAAGAGTTGAAAGAGGAAAAGCAAAGCGGCTTCGATCCGCCCTATACCACCCTGAACGTTGGCATACTGCGTGGCGGCACGGCCAGGAACATAATTGCCGGCGAATGTTACTTCACACTCGAGTGGCGCCCGGTGCCAAATCAGGAAACTGGCCATGTCCTGGATCTGGTAAAGCGCGCAGCGGCGGAACTAAAGACGCAGGATCCCAGTTTCGATTGCGATATCAACGCCGCGCGCGCCGATGAAAGCTTTGAGACCCGCGCCGACTCCGACCTGGTTCGTTTGCTCGAGCAGAGCGCCGGCGAGGCCTCAGGCGCTGTCGCTTTTGGCACGGAAGCCCCGCAAATGATCGCACTCGGAGCTGAAGCCGTTGTGTTTGGCCCGGGTGACATTCGCGTGGCCCACCGCACCGGCGAATTCGTCCCCATCGACCAACTGCAGAAGTGCGTCCAGATTCTGACCTCCGCCATCACTCAATTCTGCATGTAAGCGGGCGTTCAGAGTACGGCCTGTGGCACAGACTTCAATCTGTGAATCCGAGGGGGGCCTCATTTCAAGTTCACAGACTGAAGTCTGTGCCACTTAGGCAACCGCACGCTATCGGGCGGAGTCGAAAGAACACAATAATGAAAGAACCTGCCATTCGACTCGACAATATGCGCATCGCCTCTCCCTGTCCGGTTGGCTGGGAGCAGATGAGCGGCGACGAACGCGTGCGCCGGTGCGACCTCTGCGAACTGCACGTCTACGACATTTCCCGAATGACCCGCCGGGAAGCGGAATCGCTGATCGCTAACAGCGAAGGCCGAATTTGCGCCCGGCTTTTCCGCCGCGTCGACGGCACCGTCATCACGCAGGATTGCCCCGTGGGATTGCGGGCGATTAGAAGGCGAGTGGTTAAGACTGCGGGCGCGATCTGCGCGACAATTATGAGCCTCTGCCTGAGTGTGGCAGGCCAAAACCCGCAAGCGGATAAGAACTCGTGCGCGTCACAGGTGAAAATAACGAGAAAGATTTCCGACGCCCAGGCAGAAGCCGGCATTATCGTGCTGAAGATTCTCGATGTTAACGGGGCTGTGGTCGCGGGCGCAGAAGTGACGATCACGGAGAGTACGGGGCAGCCAGTAGCCGGCGAAATGAAGAGCAGAATCCGACAGCGCACATCCAGTGATGAGGGGCGGGTTGAGTTCGCTGAGCTGGCGAAGTGTACTTACAACCTTAAGATTGACCAACCTGGATTCCAAACATTCACGCTTAATGAAGTACCCGTACAAGCGAAAGAGCTTGTCACTGTGGAAGTGACCCTTACGGTGAGTGAGGCGACCGGGACTATCGGCATAGTTGATACGGGATATTGGATCCAACGTCCGATTGACACGCCCCCGGGCACGACTATCATTACAAGAAAAATGATTGAGGGTCTGCCGCACCAGGAATAGAAATATGATTCATAAGTACTATCAAAATCGTTTGCCCCTGGTCTTAGCATGCCTGTTGCTTCTCAGCGCAATAGTCACTCGAGCTCAAACCAACAACCCGCGTCCGCTGACCAGCCAGGAGTTGGTGCGGCTGGTGTATCAGTTACCCGCGCATCCGGATAAGCGTGACGAAATCGCTGAGGCCATCAGGACCCGCGGTCTCGGGTTTCCGCTGACCGACGGCTTGCGCTCGATTGTCGCGACCAAGAGCGGTAACGACGCCCTCTTGCGGCGAACGCTGGAAGAAGCGGAACGGCGCCGGCTGAATCCGATTGCGGCTGCTTTACCTCCCGAAGCCGAAGGACTTGAGCTGCTGGAGAAGACGCGGGCCGCCACGCTGGCCGCCGCTGCGACGATGCCGGACTTTCTGGTCAAGCAACAGATAACGCGTTCGCAGGCATTTGGCAGCACTAACAACTGGAACATCTACGACCGTCTGACCATTGCCGTCAGCTATCGCGCGAACGGTGGCGAGCAATACAAACTGTTGGCGGTTAACGGAATGCAGCCCGCCGTGGAAGCGAGTGAAGGCTCCGATTATTCCAGCAAGCTGGGCGGCACAACCTCCACCGGCGAGTATGTTTCGATCCTGTCAGAGCTGTTCAAACCTGAGCGGCAGGGAAAGTTCCGTTTGGTTGATACGGATCTCTTACGCAAGCGGCCCACCCTGGTTTATGAGTTTGAAGTAAAGCAGGAGAATTCCGCACAACGGATTCTAACTTCGGGCGCCACCGACGCATCAGTGATTACCGCTTACCGTGGCAGAATCTGGGTGGATCGGGAAACCTTCCGCGTGCTGCGGCTGGAGGATATTTCCGCGGAGATACCGAGGGATTTTCCCGTCACTGCGGCCAGCAGCGTGATTGATTACGACTGGGTCAGCATCAACGAACAGCAACACCTGTTGCCTTCACGCGCCATAATTCAGTTAACCGCTCGAGAAGGCCCGCGCATACGCCAAACCCGCAACGATATTCTTTTTAAGGGCTACCGTAAATTCGGTTCGGAGCTGAAGATCATCGACATCGATGACAAAGACTTTGCACCCGAAGAGCCCGAGAAAACAACGCCGCCGGCTACACCTGTGAAGTCAGGAAAGCCGTAAAATGAAGAGTAACGTTGGAGAATCTGATGGTTTGTATTCTCCGAGTCCTCCGTGTCTCTGTGGTTGGTGTTTCTTCGCTTTAGGTCTCACCACGGAGACACGGAGAACTCTGAGATCGCGCCGGCGGGTTACGTTCGCTGCTTTCCTTTGCGCCGCGTTGGCACTCTTCGCCACGCCAACGGCCAGGGCCCAGGCAAAACCAGATAAAGACTATCTCGTTTACGTAGTTTCAGAGGCCGCCGACAAGATTGCCCTCGTGCGTTTCGGGCCAGGCGGCGCGCGCGTGGATCACGATCTTCCTACGGGCGACATGGCCGTTGACATCGATGGCCCGCACGGTCTCGTTATCTCGCCTGACAAAGAGTTCTACTACGTTTCCATCGCTCACGGACGGCCGTATGGTTCCGTTTGGAAATACGCTGTGAAGGATGACCGTGTCCTGGGCCACACCACCCTTGGCAGTTTTCCCGCTACCATGGACCTCTCGCCCGATGGCAGCCTCCTCTTTGTCGTCAACTTCAACCTGCACGGCGATATGGTGCCATCGTCAGTGTCGGTTGTGGCTACGGAGCTGATGAGGGAAATCAAGCGCATACCCACCTGCACCATGCCGCATGGGTCACGGCTGAATCCGCAAGGCACAAAGCAATACTCGGTCTGCATGATGGACGACTTGCTGGTCGAGATTGACACGCACACTTTGAAGGTCGCGCGTCACTTTCTTCTAACCAAAGGTCAGGAGATGGGAATGACTGGCTCGCCGTTCGGACAGACCCCGACCGCGAAGAGTGATGCGCCAAAAGCACCCGGCAGTGCAAAGCCAGTTGAGAACACAAAGGCGACGCCCGACATGCACAGCATGACGGGAATGAAAGACACCGGAGGGCATGGGTTGGAGCCACCCAAACCAGGCGACGTCTCCTGCTCGCCGACCTGGGCTCAACCCTCGGCGGATGGATCTTCAATATTCGTGGCCTGCAACAAGTCGAGCGAAATCGTGGAAGTGAACGCGAACACCTGGAAGTTGGTGCGGCGCATCCCCGCGCGGGCAGGCGTTTACAATTTGGCCGTCACGCGTGATGGCACGCGTCTGATCACTACCAACAAACGCGATCAGTCAGTGTCGATTCTGGATTTGAAGAGCGGGCGCGAACTGGCACGCATTCCCACCAGGCGAAAGGTGCTGCACGGCGCCGTGGTCTCACCGGACGATCTTTACGCTTTTATTACCGTGGAGGGAATCGGCTCAGAGCCGGGCACAGTAGAGATCATCGACCTGAGCACGTTGAAAACCGTCGCTACAGTCGACGTGGGAGAGGAAGCCGCAGGAATTGATTTCTACCGGACTGAGCCAGCGAAGTGACTCGAACCGTATTCCCATGCCAGTCATTGCAACCTTTTTCGGAATCGTTATTCGTATGTACTTTGGTGATCATGCGCCGCCGCATTTTCACGCCGAGTACCAGGGACAAAAGGGTACGTTCAATCTCCGCGGAGATCTTCTTACTGGCAACATCACTTCAAGATCCGCACGAAGATTAATCCGTGAGTGGGCTGTGCGTCACAGATTTGAGCTTATGGTAAACTGGCGGAACATCGAGCAAGGATTGCCGCTGAACAGAATTGCGCCATTAGATTGAGAGATATGAATTATTTGCCACAAGTTGTCGCTGCCAGGCGGATACGCGGTTTTGTTATTGCTACCCGCTTCGATGATGGAACCGAAAAGCACGTCGATATATCGCAGTGGTTCAAAGGGCCCGTGTTTAGGCCACTGAAGGACTCCAAATTCTTCAAGAGATTCTTCATAGAGGCTGGGACTCTCGCCTGGCCAAATGGCGTAGATATCGCACCCGAAGCACTGTATCAAGCAGCGGACGTGAGACCTATTCAGGAGAAGAAGAGAAAACCCTCGACCAAGCCTCACGCTCGTTCTCGCAAACCCAGGAGCAGCACAACTGACGCTTAGTGCTTTGCGTGTGTTGGCTGTTATCTGCCACCCCCACCAACGCTCAACTCGTATTCGCTATTGAAATGGATCGCATGGTTTGTAGAAGGAGCCGCGCGTGCCCATCGCCGGTTTATGCCAAGCTCCAGACTCAGGCCAGCCTAACTGAAACTTTCTTGCGATGCGAGTAAGAAGTCCATCAAAGAGAACTTCAGCACACTCAACGGCCTTTAAAGAAAACTCTGGCTGAACCGCTTCACCTTTGTGAATGAAGGCATTCCGCCTCTGTACGAGGTCGGACTTAAAGAAAGCCCATGCTCCTGTACCGTTCATGAGCTTGATGCTTTCCAAGTCAATTCCCCACTCCGAAGCGATCAATGGCAGGAGTTCCCGATCTCTCGAAGACTGGCCGCTAACAAGCTTGTCGACAAGCAGGTCGGCCCAAATGTCCTTCAAAAACGTGCCGCTGACCAATGGTTTCAGAACAAAATATCTAACTATCAATTCGAGCGCGCTGGCGCACAGCACCACGCTTGGCCCCGAGTGTCCCAACTTAGCAAGAGTCTTCGCTTCGTCAATTAAGGCCCGAACGCGTTGCTCTAACGCGTCGCCGAAAGTTCCCAAATACCAACTGGCGTTTTCGATCGAAATACCTTCAATCGCTTGCCGCAGTTCTTCTTCACGCCCGAGTTCGGACATGTATTCATCATATGCGTAATCATCGTAGGAAGTTGTCATCAACGCTCACCGGCCCGGTGCGGTGGTCGATCCTTTCTCAATCTTCCCACCCAGCTTCACGATCCAGAGCCCACTGTTAACGTCGTTGAAGTAGATCAATCCCCGGTGCGGTTGGGCGCCCCAGGTGAAAGGCAGGTTCGCCGCGGAGGCGTCCACGTCGCCGGCCCAGAGGTGACCAATTTCGCGACCCTGCCGGTAAAGATCGCCGCGCAACTCGCCCGACACATCCACCACACGCCCGCCCCCATTGTAGTAGCCCATGTACATGATGTCGTCCTCAACCCACATGTTATGGGCTCCCGCTTCGGGCACAGGATACTCAGCAACTTTGCGTGGGTGGTTGATGTCCGAAACATCCACCACGTGCACGATGCCGCGCACAGGGACGCGCGCCTTGCTCTGAATATCAAAGATCGGAGGAAAGACTTCATCGCCGACGAAAACATAGTTCTTGTAACGAAAGACTGAGTGTGTGCCGGCCAGCCAACCGTTGCCGTAAAGTTCATGATGGTTAAAGTGAAGCTGGCTCACCAGCTGCGGCCGTTCGGGACTGCCGCCCTTCATCCCGTTGCCTACGTCGAGGATCACCAGACCATCACGCCAGTAGGCCAGGTAAGCCAGGCCGTCTTTGACTTGCAGGTCGTGCAAATAACGCCCGCCCACCTCTTCCTGGCCCTCGGCGTTTTTTACCGTGGTTGCTACCTCATTGGGCACTTCCCAGCGCGCCACTTCCTTCGGGTTCTTTAGGTCGGCAAAGTCTATGACCCGCATGGAGCCGGTGGCATCGTCGGTTAGATAAACGTAATGGCTATCCACGAAGGCGCTGTGAACGCCGCCGGTCACTGTGGCCGTGTATTCAGAGAGCGGCTTCGGATGTGCCGGATCGGAGTTGTCGAAGAAGGCGATGCCGTTCTTGCGATTCGAAGCTCCTTCGCGTGAGATCACGAGGATCTTTCCATCGGCGGTAGTGCTGAGGTCATTGATCAAGCGGGCATCGACTGTGATTGACGCTGTTTGTTTTGGTTTGGTGGGATCCGAAATGTCATAAACAAGAAGTTTCTCTGAGATGGTTGACACGTAGGCATAGTTACCGAAGATCCATTCCTCCGCGACGCGAACGTCTTTGATCGGGGCGCGGCCAACCACTTGCAGTTCCCTTTCGGCATTACGCCTTGTCACCACCACCGACGCGCTGGCCTGGTGGGGCCCGCTGGCTGCTGTCACCAGGTAGGTTCCGGGCAGCTCGGCCACGAAACCGCCGTCCGGATCAATCTTTGCTCCCTCGCCTGCTATGGCCCAGCGCGCGCCGAAGTTATCGGCCGGGCCACCTTTCCCGCGAACGTTAAAGTGGATCACGTCACCGGTACGCGCAGTAGCTGTAGCCGGCTCAAGGGAAAGTCCGGTTAAGTTACTGTTGACGACCTCGATCACTATCGTGCCGTTGCCGTTACCTGAACTAGCGCGCAGCGTGGCCTTGCCTGGCGCAACTCCGGTTACAACTCCGGCGGCATCGACGGTGGCCACCGCCGGGTTATCAGAGACCCAACTGATCGCCACGTTGCTGCGCGGATGGCCGCCCGAAGTAAGCGCGGTGGGGATAAGCCTGCTGACGCCGCCAACCACCAGCGGTGTTCTCAACGGTTCTATCTCGACGCGAGCCACCGGCGGAGACTTGACCGTGACCGTGACGAAGCCGGGCTTTCCCCCAACTACGGCGCCGACCATCACCTCTCCCGGCGCAAAGAAGGAAACCGTGCCGTCTTCTGCGGCCTTAGCCAAATCGAACGGGACGGCGAACCAGGCGCCCGCCTTGTCACTGAGTACTTTCCCCGACACGTCCCTGGCAACCGCACTGAATTTCACCTTTTGACCGACCGAGAGATCAGGATTCGCCGGAGTGATTTCTACAGTTTTGATACCGGTTTGCGTGCTTCGCGCCGGCGACTGGGCCGTGGCAATCGAACACAGCGAGACAGGAACTGCGGACAGGCAGACAATGATTAAAAGAATCTTTATTAACATCTGTATTCTCCTGAGATCCTTACATGCTTCGAATGAGAAATCCGATATTAGTCAGTGATGGTTCGGGGCGCAAGGTATTGCGTTTGATCTCTAATATCATCACAACTGAACTTTGCATCTTCCGGTAAGCCACCCAGTCGACCTGTGCGGCTTTGCCGACGCACCGTGCGGAAAGGCTCAGCCTTTCCGGGGCTTTCACTTCCTTTTTGAGGCTACGCCTCAAGGCAGGCGGAGCCTCCAAATTATTTAGACCCGTCACGGTGAGGCAGAGCCTCACCGCACTGTGCGGCGGCGAAGCCGCGGATATAGGCGGCGGCCCACACTTGAATCGTCCAAATCGTTACGTCATTATTCAGGCCAGGTTCCGAATGGCTAAACTCAATCTGCGCCTGCCGCAAAACACGCCCGGAGATTTCTATGTTGACTCGAGCTGCATCGATTGCGATGCCTGCCGGCAAATTGCCCCTGAAACTTTTACTGAATATCGCGATCTCTCCATCGTCCAACGGCAACCCGAAACTGACGAACAGCGCAAGCGCGCGTTAATGGCCCTGGTAGCCTGCCCGACGGCGTCCATCGGCACTACCATCACTCATGATTTTAGGGCCGGCATCGACGCCTTCCCTTCTCTTATCGCTGAAGACGTTTACTTCTGCGGCTTTACTTCTGAGTCGAGCTTCGGGGCCTGGAGTTATCTGATTGTCAGGCCCGCAGCCAGAGGCGGAAACATCCTGGTGGATTCACCGCGCTTCGCCACCCAACTGGTCAAACGAATCAAGGCCACGGGCGGCGTCAGCCAGATGTTCCTGACTCATCGCGACGACGTCGCTGATCATGCCCGTTATGCCGAGGCCTTTGGATGCGAGCGGTTAATGCATGTTGATGATGGAGCGAGCCGGCTTGGAATCGAACTTGCAATTCAGGGCGAGGAGGAATTGGCCTGGGACGATGAACTGCTTGTAATACCAACGCCGGGCCACACGCGCGGACACATGGTCCTGCTCTACCAGAACAGGTTTCTTTTCACCGGCGATCATCTCGCGTGGTCACCGGTGCGCGAGACACTGACGGCTTTTCGCAGCGTGGCATGGTATTCTTGGCCCGAACAAACGCGGTCAATGGAAAAGCTCCTGCGCCATCCCTTCGAATGGGTGCTGCCCGGCCACGGACGAATTCATCACGACAGTACCGCAGGAATGCGCGCACATCTGGAGAACTGCATCACCTGGATGAAAGCTCGCGGCTGAAATCGAAAACGGAACTTCAACGGACAATAAACGAATGAACAGGAATCAAAAGATTGGAATCGGTTGCGGAGCTGTCGGCTGTCTGGGGCTGGTGGTAGTGGTCTTTGCCGGAGCCCTGCTCTACTGGCTGTCAAACAGACGCACCACTTATATCAGCAACACGAACTACAATTCTTCCTACAACTTGAATTCCAACCGGAATTCCAACAGTAATGATTCCTCTTCTACGACTGTGATGTCGGACGACGATAAGCACCGTCTGTTCCAGGCTGCGGGTATGACCAAAGACACCGATCTCATCTTGCGAGTGCTCAAGAAGCTCGGGATGATGACGGAGTCAGGCACACCTGCCGCCGATTACCAGCAGTTCATGGAAGACCATAGCGACTGGGGCAGGAGAAACTCTTCCTTCATCAGATCAGTGCTCACGCCCGCGAAAGCCAGGGCCTATGTGGACGCCCATTTAGACGATTAAGGGAGGACTAAAAATGAAGTTACAGATAAAAACCCTGCTGGCGTTGCTGATGCTGGTCGGCCTGACCGCTGCGGCAGTACAGACCCAGGAGCAACCAAAACCTAACCCCGACGTAAAGCACTTCGCCAAAGATGGATTGTCGTTCGACTATCCGAATGGGTGGGACGTCAGCGACCAGAGCACAGCTCAGTTGCAATACCTCTCACTTTCGCGGGCCGGTTATGCGGGGATAATGGTGCGCGCACCGCGTGCGGGGATCGACTCGAAGGAAAAGGAAGATCACGCCAGGCAACTTATCCAGGAGGGTTTCATTCAGGCCTGGGCCAAAAACTTTACCGACAGCGGAGCAAAAGCTGAGCGCTCGGTGGTAACAACGGAGGTCGCCGGAGGTCCCGCTGAAGGAACACGCCTGACTGCGCGTCTGGACGGCGAACCGGGACATGTTGATATCTACTGGCGCTTAATCGGAACCCGTTTAGTGCAGTTGGCGATAGTTGGCTCCGACCGAGACATCAAACGGTCCGAGCCGGCATGGGATGCGGTCCGCAACAGCATTCAATTTGCCATGGCGCCGGCAGCCAGGTCCACGCCCGCGAAGACGAAGCCTTGAATGTGGCAGGAGCATAGGGGATAAGAAACGCTCTATCTGAACGGGCTGCCCGATTAACTGGGGTTTCACGCAAAGACGCTAAGAAAGGAAAACCAGAAGGCGCAAAGGGTTGAGTGATTTCCTTTGCGCCTTATGTCTTTCTTTTCTTAGCGTCTTTGCGTGAACCACCAACACGAAACGCACTCTCGACCGCTTTAGGTTTTGTTTGGGCGCGTGCGGTTTCGCGTTCGTTTTGTTATTTTGAAAGCCCTGATGCAGCCTGAACGTATCCGTAACTTCTCGATCATCGCCCACATCGATCACGGCAAATCAACGCTGGCAGATCGCCTGCTGGAGTTGACCGGCGCCGTCACCGGGCGGGATATGTCTGAACAGGTGCTCGACAATATGGACCTGGAGCGCGAGCGCGGCATCACCATCAAGGCCCACGCAGTTCGTTTGGACTACAAAGCAAAAGACGGCAAAGACTATTTGTTGAACCTGATCGACACGCCCGGCCACGTCGATTTCTCGTACGAGGTTTCGCGTTCGCTTTCAGCCTGTGAAGGCGCCTTACTGATCGTCGATGCCTCGCAGGGAGTGGAAGCGCAGACCCTGGCAAATACCTATCTGGCTATCGAAAACAATCTCGAGTTGATCCCGGTCATCAACAAGATCGATCTGCCGGGGGCCGAACCGGAAAAAGCCATCGAACAAATCGAGCACTTAATCGGTCTGGAAACGCACAATGCCATTTTCACCAGCGCCAAGACCGGCGAGGGCGTACTCGAAGTGCTGGAAGCCATCGTGCGCGACGTGCCATCCCCCAAAGGCGACCCGAACGCACCGCTGAAGGCCTTGATCTTTGATTCATGGTACGACTCGTACCGCGGAGTTATTGTTCTTTTCCGCGTGATCGATGGCTCGATCCGCCCGGGAATGAAGATTCGCTTTTTCAACGCCGGCCGCGATTACCAGGTGGAAACAATCGGCGTGAATCGGCCGCGCCCTACTCCGATCGATGAACTGGGTGTGGGCGAAGTCGGATTTTTGACAGCTTCAATCAAAGCCGTCGCGGACGTGCAGATTGGCGACACGGTAACCGAAGCTGCTCGTCCTACGAAAGAACCATTCCCCGGTTACCAGGAAATCAAACCTATGGTGTTCGCGGGACTCTATCCGGTGGATACAAACCAGTATGAAGAGCTTCGTGACGCGATGGATAAACTTCGTCTCAATGATGCTTCTTTCTTTTACGAGCCGGAGTCTTCCACCGCGCTCGGCTTCGGGTTTCGTTGCGGCTTCCTCGGCCTGCTCCATATGGAGATTGTGCAGGAACGCCTGGAGCGCGAGTTCAATCTCGATCTAATCACAACGGCGCCGGGTGTTCGTTATGTGGTGACTACAACTGACGGCAAGGTCACGGAAATCGACTCCCCGGCCAAGATGCCTGATCCAGGTCGGATCGTGAAAATTGAAGAGCCGGCGATTCGCGCCGTTATCCTTACGCCCGAAGAACACCTCGGCGGAATTCTTGCGTTGCTGGAAGAAAAGCGCGGTGTGCAGAAGGGATTCGAATACATCGCGTCGAATCGTGTGATGCTGACTTATGAATTGCCACTTAACGAGATTGTGCTCGACTTTTACGATCGTCTGAAATCGACTTCGCGCGGCTACGCTTCGCTCGATTACCACCTTGCCGGGTACTGGGAAAGTGATCTCGTCAAGCTCGATGTGCTGGTTGCGGGCGAGCCCGTTGACGCGCTGTCACTCGTGCTTCATCGCGCCACGGCGGCCGCGAAGGGCCGCCTGCTGGCGACGAAAATGAAGGAGTTAATTCCGCGCCAACTTTTCGAGGTGCCAATTCAGGCAGCCATCGGCGCCAAAGTTATTGCGCGCGAAACGGTGAAAGCGATGGGCAAGAATGTTATCGCCAAGTGCTATGGCGGCGATATCTCGCGCAAGCGCAAGCTGCTCGAGAAACAGAAGGAAGGCAAGAAGCG
>JBDTOI010000120.1:0-12846 GCA_039933315.1 Pyrinomonadaceae bacterium | reverse complement strand
CACGGGCGACAAGAAATACCTGGACCTGGTACTGAAAGTGAGGGGCGTCGCTGAGTAAGAAACAGGAGTTTAGAGAGGATTTACAAGATTGACAGGATAGGGTTGAAAGCGCCCAGCCTGGACCCGGTCACCAACCTTTGCGGGTTTTGCTCTGTTTCTTGTGAATCATGTTAATCCTGTCTAACCCGGGGAGCGCTCAGCAGCCACGACTTCAGAATTCCCGGACGATCCACGTCGGTGGCAAAGTACTCCTGAATCAATTTCTTATGTAGGGCGCTGCGTTCGGCGGCTCCGAGCTTGTGCCCTAAAGGCATTTCACCGCCTTTAATGTAAGAACTAATTAGCACCTGATCCATCGGCCAGCTCAGCGCCCCCAGGCGTTCCCGATGATGACAAGCCGCACAGGTCATCGCGTGCCCCACGTTTGATCCGGCAAAAGCGGTGCCGAAGCGCTGCTCACGATCACGCGCGCTCGCGCTGCTGAGCCCGGGGCCCAACTTGCCCGCGTCAAGGTACTTACCAAAACGAGCCGGCCCGTAAGTGAGGAGGCGCCGGTTCACTTCCAGGACCCTTTGCTGCTCGTCGGCAGTCACGCTGTCCTTCTCGGGGAAGATAGGGAGGACGCCACTCTTATGACATTGCACGCAGTTGTCATCGCCATGGCCTAGTTCCCAGCGCCCTTTGATTCTTATGACACCATCGCGGCGATAACTTCGGAAAAAGTCCTTGAAGTAAACGTTGGCTGTGCCGTCTGGGCCGGGCAATGCGGCGATGACTGAGACGTTGCGAATACGCACCTGTGCACCCGGATCGGTGATGCCAAACTGGATCCATTTCTCAGGCACCCCTTCTGCTGCGTCGCCTGGGACGACGATCAAGAGGCGGCGAAAACTATTGTCATTGTCAGGAGTTCCCAGGTGTCTTGAGGTGTAACTGAAAAATATAAGTTGATCGGCGGGCGCTCTACTGGAGTTGAGTGTTGTCAGAAAGTGTTTGGCCTGATCCAGCGTCTCAAAGCGGCTCACCAGACGAAGAAATTTCTGGTCGAGGAGGAATTCGGGAATCTGAACGTACTCGCGCGTCTCTGCGAAGTACTGCTCGTCCGGCACGGTGAAGCCAAGCTGGTGATCAGGCTCCAAATCGAGGGATACCGTGGCGATGTATTCGAGGAAGCGTGGATAGCGGCTGGTGAAAACTTCGTCCTGCCCAAGCCGGCAGCGCTGGATTGTATTTGCAATGCGGGCGAGCACAGTCTGATAGGCCGCCAGCGCATCCTCTCTTTCATAAGCCCGGCGCGCCCTGAGAACGAGTGCATCAACGCTCGTTGTGACCCAACGATCTGGCTGGGACTGCAAACGCGGGCAAGGAGTAGCGGCGGGGATGTTCTCCCCGGTAAACATGAGGCAAATCAGAATCGCACCCAGCCGCAGACTCATGTTATTCGTCGGAATGTTAAGGCATCTGACGCCAGAACGGACACCGTGGCGTGGGTGCAGGAGCACCGCTCAATTTCTCGATCACTTGGCGGTCGAGTTCCAGGTGCAGCAGGCCTTTGAGGGGGTCCTGGAAAATCGTGATGAGCGGGTCCGGACTGGCGAACTGACTGAAAGTCGCCTTTGAGCGAGATATGCAGAACGGTATCGCGGTCACGCCGGGCGCTGCCGCCACCGAGCCTAAGTCGCCCACGTACGCCACACCAAATGTGACAGCGAGCGGCACGGAGGGCCCGACTGCCATGCAGTTGTTCGGATGGAGAGGGTCGGGTCCCACCGGGTTAATGGAGGCAGCAATTGTGCTCCCGTTGGGAATGGTCACCCCGATCCGTGTGCCACCGGAGGGCGGCGGAATAGGACCGGTGGTCATCGATGGAGCACCGCCCGCGCAGGTGAGAGTCATGCCTGTAAGATCGACACCTGGACATCCCGTCCGGAACATTGACGGAAGCGCCGGACACGGAAAGGGCACGGCCGTGGTTGTCGGTGCAGGAGTGCTTGGTGTTGTTGAGCCGCCGCCGCAGCCAGCCAGGGATAGGGTCACCAGCGCCAGGGTCGCGACTACCGCGTGCATTCGAACAATCTTGTTCATAAACCCTCCTCTTCAGTTTTCCATCGCTGTTCCGGCGGCAGGCCTGAAAAGCAACGCGCACAGTAAAGCACCTAAGTCGGATAGCGTAAAGCATTGCCCGACAATCGGCCTTTGTTTATTTGATTGATAAGTATCCGGCCACAATTGCTGGGCAGCAATTCTCTGTCCATACATCTCGACCCAGAACCCAAAGGTAGAACAATGTGCCGATCCAGCCGTGGACGACGCCGAGAGGCAACACATTTCGATGCTTCAGAAATAGTGGGACGTAAACAAGCGCAAGGATCGTAGTTGCAGCCGTGAGGACCGGGTCAGGCAGATGGATGGCGCCGAAGACCAGGGCGCCAACCAAAACTAGAATGATGGGCTTCTGTCCGAGCGCGCCAATCTTCTCGAGGTTGCTGACCAGAATTCCCAGGACGAGGAACTGCTGAATCACCCCCCAGATCGGATAAATAAGGAAGAGGGGAAGAGTATGAGCGGGAAACTGGAATTGATGTTTCGCCACGGCATAGGCCGCGAAGGCGATTGTGACAACGACGAAGATGGCCGCCGGTACCAACGCGGCCTCTCGAAAGGTTGTCCAGGCGGAATCCCCACCCCACCAGAGCATCCTTGTTGCGGTGAACACGTAATGCGACGAATGTCACCCAAAAGATTGAGGCGCCGATCGTGAAGAATACGTTCGGACCGCGCGCGGTGGCTACGAGAAAAACGGCGCCCGTTGCCAGTGCGGCGATTAGCGCCATCCAATCCATACTGGTCTGTTTACTCTGTATTTCAGGTTTGTTCATACTGCTGACTTGTGCACCTGGAACACCGGCTTATCGGGTCTTCAGCTGAGTCGCGCTAGCCGAGCGCCTCGCGCTATAAATCCAAATGGCCCCGCAGCCGATTCCGACGGCAATTCCATAGGGCCATGAAGTGTGGTCCTTCCAACTGATTTTCAGACCCATGGCCAGGAACAGTGTGAGCAAAGCGATGATACGGTACGACTTGTTATTTACCGTTACCAGACTGTAGCTAAGGAAGGCGGTGTCCGGGAGTGCGTGCTCCAGAATCGATCTTACCGGTTTGGGTCCAGTTGCCGGGTAGTGTGCTCGGTGACGCTGTGCGGTAAAACCATTTCGCCGGTGGCCGCCGATAAAGCTGGCTGGTTCTCGGTGGCCGTTACTTCGTTCTGCGAGTTGAGCGGGGAGGCCGGCGCTGTCTTATGAGCGGCCGGGCCACTTTCGTAAAACAAGGCGTAGAGTATTCGCATTACCGCCACCAGCACCACCATGGTTAACGTCGAGTACAATCCGGCCATCATGCCGGCGCCAAGCGATTCATAGAAGATATCGATAACCGCCATGGCCCCGATACCACACGGAACTATGGCGATGCCCTGAAGTATTCCCTTTGCTCTTGGCGAAAGACCTTTAACCTTGCCTGACTCGGCCAGAACTGCGCTTCCGCCGATCAAAGATTTTCTGGCCGGCTCAAGCGCGAGACCGCATTTGGCGCAGAATCGCACCCCATCAGAGATTTGCCGTTTACCGCATTTAGGACAATACATATTGTTATTCGCCAAGCTGCTTGCTGAACAATTCGCGTACTAAATGGAGCTACGATTTAAGCCGGCCGCAAGTTTCATTTCGCTGGTATGAACGTAATGTTGAAGTTTCACGCGAAGCATCTCAGCACGTCTGCGACGAGCAGATACCAGGATGGAAACCGCGCTACGCGAAGGTGGAAGGTCGAACCCCAACGGGGTTATGTCCTCCAGCCCAGGGTTGCCGCCGCGGCTACCCTGGGAAGCGATTAAGGCAATCATTTTTCAACCCCAAAGGGGTTGTGTCGACCTCGACGTTTCAGGCATGGATCGCCAATGTGAAATGACGCAACCCCGTTGGGGTTGAGATGGGCCACTTCAAACCTGTACCCAGGGTAGCCGCAGCGGCAACCCTGGGCTGGAGGGCGGAACCGCTTTGCGGTTCCCGGTGTGGTCAGAACTTCCCCAGCGCCGTGCTATTCCCAGCGCTTTCGATCGGCAATGGCAGTTGAGAAATAATATATGGAAAATCGAAATCGCTTATTCGTCAACTTGAGTGGCCGGATAAACACTAGTTCACCCTTCCCCTTACAAACTTCTGGAGCTGAATGTATCTCCCTGACGAACGTCTCCGGTTTCCAACCCCTTTCGGAACCAACGAATTCGTTGCTCGGAGGTGCCATGAGTAAACGAGTCGGGAACGACGTAACCCTGATTTTCACGCTGCAGCCGATCGTCGCCGACAGCGCTGGCGGCGCCTAATGCTTCTTCGATGTCGCCCTCCTCCAACAAACCCTTTTGCTGGGCGTAATGGGCCCAAACGCCCGCCAGGAAGTCAGCCTGTAATTCCAGCCGAACGGACAACTCGTTCGCTTCACCTTCACTCAACCTGCTGCGCGCGGCGTCAAATTTGTCCATGGTGCCCAGCAATCGCTGCACGTGATGGCCGACCTCATGGGCAATCACATAGGCTTCGGCAAAATCTCCCGGCGCGCGAAACCGGGTTTGCAACTCCTCAAAAAACGACAGATCCAGGTACAGCTTTTGGTCACCGGGACAGTAGAACGGCCCGACGGCGGCGCCGGCCCTGCCGCACGCTGAACTCACCTGATCAGTGAACAGCACCAGCGTCGGCACCCGATACTGCCGGCCGGAGCGACGAAAGATGTCGGTCCAAACGTCCTCTGTGCTGGCCTGCACAGTCCGGACAAACTGTTTCAGTTCCTCTTCCTTTGGATTGGTGGGCCGGGAGGTCTCAGTCCCGGCGGCTGGATTTTGGTTCTGCACCTGCTCCAGCAACTGTCGCGGATCGGCTCCGAACAAGAGGGCGATTATGAGAATAACGATCCCGCCCAACCCGCCTCCAATGGCCATGCCTCCACGCGACATGCCGCGACGATCCTCTATGTTGTCGCTTTGACGTTCACCCCTCCAGCGCATACTTTGAGCCTCCCAGGTTTGAAGTTTCTAAACCTAACGCGCTCCGCAAGCTATCTGCGAATCGGCGATGGGGGGTATTAGCTGCAGTGCGTAGGGGAAATACTTCGAACTTTAGCCGGATCAAATCAGTGAAGCGGACGGGGGCCGCCAGCTGACAGGATCTTGTGCCGAGCTGCGTTCAGGGGTATGCAACGGCGGTAGCATAAGCCATATTGCCCTTTGTGTGGTAGCTGAACTCACTGTTCAACGCAGCGCTTAACAACTTCTTCAGCGCCATACTGCTGCGAGGGCGAACAAACTCGCCGGCTCGATATAGGAGATCCAGGTAACGATCACCAACGAAGCGACGGTTTGATACCAGACTTGTTAAGTACAACTGCCCGCCAGGTGTCAACAATGCTTTTAGATTCTGAATTAGCGTGACTGCCTCGGCAAACTGGTGCAGCACATTTAAACACAGGACGGGGCCAAAACTTGTGGGTCGAAAAGGGAGATCATTCAGGTCTGCCTGTAGCAAAATGATCTGGTCGGGCATTGACCCCGCTAAACCCAATAGGCGTGTCCGCGCCCGCCTTAACATTTTTAGCGATTGATCGAACCCTATGATCGGCCGCCGGGACTCAAGGTAAGCCGGCGCTGTAAAAAGCATCGAGCCACAACCGGCATCCAGCATCGGAGCGCTTGATTGCGAGCCCACAGCCCGGCGGGCAAAAGCGACGTAATCGCCCGGAGACGCTCCCCACATTACTCGATTGTACAAGCGAGTTCCGACAGCAAGGTCATACAAGGCCGCCCTTCTGTCGTAGAGATGGTTATGCACACCATCAGGAAGCACCGAATAGATACCATCTTCGAGCGTCCGGATGGTGCGCCCTTCCGCGACTACGGCCCTTAACCTATCGGCATGGCTCATCAATTACCCCTGGCCCGGGCCGCCATCACTTAGCAGCTTCGCATTGCGTCTCACGAAGACTTCGTCAGGGGCGGGCCGAAGGCAACATGCCAGTGCAGATGTTTCGAGTCCTGATACTCTCCCAGATTGGTAAGCACCCGGCAGGCCCCATGCTTTTCCACGATCTGAGCGGCAACCTGCCGCACCGTCTGGAGCAACTCCAGCAGCAGAATGTCATCCTCTTTTTCGAGAGTTAGCAAAGAAGATATATGCCGCTTCGGAATCACAACGACATGCACCGGATAGAACGGGCGGGTGTGATGAAAGGCGAGAACACTATCAGTTTCCAGTACGCGAGAAATGTTAGTGCGGCCGCTTAACGCCTCGTCACAGTAAAAATCATTCGTCATAGTGGGTAACGCAAGCCAGTGCGAACATGACCGGCTAAGAGTTAATCCGGTGGGCGCCCGAACAGCACGTTGATGCCATAAAACGCTATCGTGCCACCACCGATGACAGCGCACGTTGCCACAGTGCGCCACAGCGCATCAGTGCCCGTGAATTGCCAGATGGCCAGCAGACTGGCAACCACGGCCACCAGAACACACGCGCTGGCGGTCCAGAACGAGATGCCTCTGACCACCCCCGGATTTAGAAACCCCCGTCTCGGCTGCCGGGGCGGATGATCCTGCACATCGTTCTTCATGTTCCGCGCTACGCTGTGTTACTGCTTCACCCATTGATCTAGAGGCAACCAGGTGCCTGCGCCATCACAATCCGCCGTGCATACCTCAAACTTGTAGATGGGATGAATCTCCCAAAGTGAAACACGTTTCGGGTTCGACCGCACATGCTGCCCGTTGCTGCAAGGAACATGGCTGGAGTCGAAATAAAGCTGCCCGGTGACGCGGACAGGCAGTTTCGCGGCAGAGACCTTATCCACATTGGCGTGATTCCAATCATCGGGACGATGGTGAGGACTCATCTCGGCGACCACTCCGGAACACTCGGTATCGGGCGTGGCGTCTTTGGATTCCACCAGTGATATGTGTATGTCGTGAAAGAGGGCTGCGTCTGCAACGTTCTTGCCGCAGTTGACGCTCTCGCCACCTTCCTGTCTCGCCACCAAAACATAGGCTTTTAGAGTCACCAGATTGCCTTCACCCAGCTTCCGCAAGAGAGCACGATTTGTTGTAGGCCCTTTTTTCCTGATGGGACTGTTCTCATCGCCAAAATTTATGGCCTTGTTCTTTTCCACCTGGGCCTGTAGGGCAGTCAGATCAGCAATGGTGATAGGCTTCGGCGTACCCTTCGCGCAGAAATTGTTTTTGACTGAGTCCTGCTTGCCCTCCGCGGCAGTACCGGAGCCGGTTAAGCCGCATTGCGAGTCGATCCCTAACTTCGCGACAGGCGCCGGCGAAGGAAAGCCTGGAGTTGTGCACGCGGGTTTGAAGGGGACTTTCTTTACAGGCTTCGGCTTTGTTTGAGGTGGCTTAACCCTCGGCGTGTGGATGGCGTTGGCGCCGAACATGCTTCCAAGAAAAAGAACAACACAAACTGTGACGTACAGGGCTCTGACGAGTTTCATGAACTCTCCTCTCAATCTGGTTTACTTAACGACGTAGATATTCCTGGATCGACATCGGTTGGCCCGCAAGACACCACAGGGCGCGGGTCGCGCTACACCATCGTCCGGCAGGGCCATTCTTTTTCTGGCCGTTTTGTCGCGTGACAGTTGGGCATTTGTCTCTCTTAGTTCATCACCGGTCAGCATTGGAACTCTTCCCCCGCGCTGAGTTTGGAATGTGAACTGTAACTATTTTTCGGCTGGCTTGAGTAAAAGGGGCTAGCAAGAAATTTTGTACCGGGGCAAGATACTGCCCCCGGCGAAACGTGTCAATTGCGTGAATTTCCTTTCCTTATCAGGGCTGGGAGGTTTTAGTTGAGCAAAGAGGTGCAAAATTCGCAGCTGATCACCCCGGTTCCTGATTCAATTGACCCCGCTTCACTCAGCCAGGGCAACCAGTTGCATTGCAGAACGAGTTGTTAGAGAGTTATGACCTAAACCTAATGGGAACTAATAAAAGTAGATCGGTTCGCAAAACTCCGCTGACAGTCGGCCTGTTTCTTTCAGTCTTAGCTGCTGGTTCAGGGATCGCGAGCAGGGCCTCTAGTCAAGAACCGGTACTGGCCGTGCCGGATGACCCGACAAAGATCTACTACACGGATGCGCAGAATAGGCTGGCGCCATTGCCGTTTGAGTCCAGCATCACCCCGCTCGACCCGTTTGTGTTTGCGAAAAGCGACCGGATAGGGCGCGCAGAACTGAAGGGTTTGAACGCCGCCACTACGCTTACTGTTAGCGATCCGCGCTTCTATGTCTTTGTCGCGGACAGAATGGATCCGCCGCCGCATCAGTTGGTTCGCTTAACAGGCAAGAATGGGAACAGGCGATTCACGGTGGTCAGCACCAGGGGCCGCAAGGGTTATTCGCCAATGGCAGCAGAAAGCATAGAACTGAAGTATCGAATACTTGAGCGCTTGCGGGTGGCAGCAGGGAAGGGCCGCACTCTGTTCATTAACTATCTGGAAATACGCCCGCGCCACTCGTTGCCTCCCGGCGAGTACGCCATTATTGGCGATTCACTCCAGGACATTGCCACCTTCAGGATTAAATAGAGCAGCGCATCAATCTGCCAACACGATCCCGAAATGCTCGCGCAATGAGTTAACGTATTCCTCTTCGTTCGCCAGCAATCGCTCCTGTCGCTCACCACGTTTGGTCGTGGTAATAAAACGCATCCCGCTTACTGTGATGCGACCTTCGAGCGTGGCGCGGCTACAGAGGCGCCCTTGTGTGAAATGTGACTGCGGCGATGTTTGATGAAAGTGGCACATCTCCGCATAGTCGGCATAGTGGTAAGGCTGCAAAGTGAAGCGGTACTGATTTTGCCACTCACCACCGGGTTCCCGCTGGCTCATGACCAGATGTTCGTCCTGGGCCACGATCTGGTAAGCGCGCTCGCCCTGAATTTGTTCATCTCTGGAATCAAGCAGCAACGGCTCTAAAAAGGATTCGCCAAAGCCAACATCCGCGAGCCATCGCTCTTCCAATCTGACCAGCAACAGCATGTGATCAAAATCAGGACCGAATGTTCCTTCTTTGTTCGCCACACCAGCGGAAAGCATATCTACGCTGAAACCGAGCGAGCGCAACAAAGCCGCAAACAGTCCATTGAGCTCGTAACAGAACCCGCCACGTCGATGCCTGACAATTTTTTCGAAAAGAGCGCCGTCTTCAAGAACAACAGGCTGGCCTGAATGGATGCTCAGGTTTTCAAAAGGGACTGCGAGCAGATGTGCTACCTGTAGCTGACGGAGAGTTTCAGCTGCCGAAGACCGCGGACCGAGGTAGTTCATACGTTGCAGGTAAGCATCAACGTCCATGCAACTTCCTCCCTGGTTCTATCTCGTGAGTACCGGTAGATATTCCTTCCATGGCCCTACGGCATCGCTATACTGCTTGCACATAACCCGTGTGATCTGGCTGATATGGCTGAGGTCGTGAACAGTCCACGTCGCTATCAGTTGCCCAAGCGTCACCTCGCCCAGATCAGGGTGACGCCCGCGTTTGCTCATTTGCTCCGCTGTAAGATTCAACTCCCTCAATTCCTCGAGACTCTGCCCGCGCAATAGCCCAAATTTGTCGAGCAACTCATCCAGGGATTTTCCTTTCGCCTTCTCGAACTGAGCAAAACGATCGAATGGTTCAAAGGCGCGCGCCTCGCCATGCTTCAGAATAATCTTTGCCCGCGGCATCCAATCTGCCTCTTCGCCATGGTTCAGATGGCCGACGATGTCGTAGGGACTCCAGGTATCGGGGCCTTCGTTCATAAGCACCCAGCCGTCCGGCACGCCCCTTAGCAGTTGGTTCAGTACCGCCGGCGTTCGCTCAAGGATTGCTACTGCCTGCTCAATTTGAATCTGCATACTTCACCTCCAGGGGAAATGCCACCAGTCACAGATGATTCAGTCAGAAGTTGGATCTCATTCACACCGCGGCTTCAGCCCGGTGACCACACATGTTTGATAAGAGTTGGAACCATTTCAATGGTTTACTCTGCCGTTAACAGTGCCACACTCTTGGAAACCGTTAAAACGGTCGGTGGGTGAAGGTAGCCCTACTATCACCGGGCTAAAGCCACGGTGTGAATGAAAGTTAAAACCTTGCTTCAACTTTTACGGTCATGGGCAGAGAACTCAGCTACCACCTATTTCTGATAGACATAATAAATGACGCCGGCGTAATCATCCGTTAGCAGGAAACCGCGTTCGGCGCCAAAACCCAGGATATCTACCGGACGCCCGTTTACTTTTCCGTCAGCGAGAAAACCGTTGATAAAGTCTTCCGGTGGATCGTTGCGCGCGCGACCCGGCCCTAACCGCACCAGGCGGTAGCCACGCTTGAGGTTTTTCTTGGTGGCGCCATGCAGTGCGACCAGAAAAGTATTGGCCAGCCCGTCGCCGTAGTTTGCGCCAAAATACTCCAGCCCCAGGGGCGAGCTGTGGGCATCGAAGGCTGCGTAGGCTGGCGGCACCTGGCGGCAATTCATTTTTCTCCCGCCGGCGTTAAACTTCACATCCGGAAAGCGCCCCGGGCCCGATTGGAAGCAATAAGGCCAACCATAGTTCGTATTGTTCTGAACTTGATACATGGTGTCCGCGGGTTTGTGATCGCCGAGATGATCCGATCCCATGTTGGTCGCGAACAATCCGTCCTTAACCCAGCGCAAGCCCACGGCATTGCGCAACCCCCGCGCGAATGTCCTGAGGTTCTTTCCGTCAGGATCCATCTCGAGGATACTGGCGCGCACCCCTTCCTTCTCTTCACAGGCGTTACAACTGCTGCCTACTGAGACGTACAGTTTGCCGTTTGCGCCAACGGTGATGGTGCGCGTCAGATGCCATCCGCCGTACTTGTAGCTAAGGCCATAGTCGGGGAAGGTAGCAATCACCTCAGGCGAACCAGAAGGGGAACTCTCGCCGCGGTTGTACTTGTAACGCAGTAGATGATCCGTCAACGCCAGATAAAACCAATGCACGCCTTTCTCGTCGGTAACGAAGCCGACGCTGTTGGGGTTACGTAAACCGGTGAGGTAAGGCTTGACGCTCTTGAAGGTCCTTGTGACGGGGTCAAAGTCATCGAGGATGTAAACGGCGCCCTTCCGGTTATCGGTAAGGTTGTACATGTCCGTGACGAATATGCGGCCGTCCGGGCTCTGTGCCATGAAACGAACGCGCTTGAGTCCCTGCACCGCCACGCTGATCGAAAAACCCTGCGGCAGGTTGAGGTCGAATGAGCGGTGAACAGATGGTTTGGCTCCAGTCAGCGAGATCCGGTTGGGTATAAGTCTGAGGCTCCCCGCTCTTCCCTGTGAGATGGAGCGCTGCGCAGTCCTTAACTGCGCAGCGTGCAGGTGGGGCGGTAAGGTGAAAACAGCAATCAGCCAGAGCAGAATGACAAGCGTTATTAACCGCTGCATAAGATTCTAATGAGAGCCCTACCGCAAACTAACAGTTTGCATTCCGCTGAGGGCCGGTCAATTCTTTCGGTTGAGGATTGCGGAAGCTGTTACTTCACGCGTTCCCTGGTTGGAGTATCGAAACGCGATTTGCGTGCGGCTCAGCCGTTCGATGGTTACATTTCCTTTGTCGATACAGGCTTCGATACCTCGCGTTATCTTCTCCCTGAACCGGGCTTTCCCGGAGCTAATCACTATTGGGCGCCAACGTCCCTCGCAATTGAGAGATGGGTATTCAATCTGATAACGATTGCCCTTTACGGTGAGTCGCATGGTCCACAACTCGTCGGCATCAAGCTGATAACCCTTACCTTCCCACGTACCGTTCAGCCACGCCCCGGAGCTGCTCCTACTTTGCGGAGATACAACCGTGGCTATGCCTATGAGCAGCAGGAGTGTTGCAACCAACTTCAACATATGTCAGACCCTTTCCTGGGTGGATGATCAGTGTGATCTTTACCGCCCGAGTTAACGGGCGCGGACCTTGCGGCTCGTTTTCTTTTGTGCAGCAGCGGCCGACCGCGTCCAGGGACCAAGAGCATTGAGAGCTTCCTGCTCGTCCATTTTCCCGGCTTGTTCGCTTGTCTTCCCGGGAACCCACTTCGGGAAGGGCACCTCACGATTTACGTGAGAACCCGATGGCGTATGTTCCTGCCGCACTTGCGCCACCTGAGCTGGTGGGAATCGCTTAGCCACTCGCACCAACGCGGGCCAGAGGCGGCGATGGACCAGCGTAACCTTACCCTGCACCAGGCGACAAACCAGAATATCCTCCGACTCGGTGAGCACTTGGAGAATTGCGAAAATCTGATGGCTCTTGGGATGGCCCCACCAACTTCCTTGGATGGGTTCGCCCACAATGGCCTCGGTCAGACTGGGCACAGCGCCCTTTGCCGACACGAGCACCACGCCCTCCTTCGCGACAAATGCCATTGCTTCGTTAGAGGTCATGTTCTACGTGGTCGTTATACTTGCCGGGGATCATGATCCTCCACCCCACGGGTTACCCTTACGAATAGGTACATCGAGAGCATGAGTAACAGGGGCGCCGTGGCTACCCCAGGAAAATACGCGCCTTGTGCCAGGGCGATGACCGTGTGAGCGATGCCGTTGATCGACTCAATTATGATCCAGATCCATACCCAAATCAGAGTGGAACGGTGTCCCGTTCGGACGGCGAACACGTAACACCCAAGCCCGAAGAGTACAAGCGCAGTGTTGGAAATGACAAAACCTATGGCCGGGTCACCGTTGAAGAGGCTGCAGGCAAAACGCGCCGGAGCAAAGACATCATAAAGTCGGAAGATGTATTC
>JBDTOI010000119.1:0-13366 GCA_039933315.1 Pyrinomonadaceae bacterium | reverse complement strand
GGTTCTGACAGGTCGAGTTCCATGAAGGTGGCGCCTTCCACCGGGTTATTGTAGTAGGCCTTGATCTCTTTGAAACCTAACGAGCGATAAACGCCGACGGCAATACGCATCTTCGGCGGCAGCGTATCGAGGCGCATGCGCTTGTAGCCAATGCCGCGGGCCTCTTCAATAATGCCTTCGGTCAGTTGTCGCCCGAGACCCCGGCCGCGAAATTCAGGCCGCACAAAAAGCCGTTTCATCTCACAGACGCCTTCACCGATTTTCCGCAAAGCCACGCAGCCGGCCAGTTGATCATCATCAAAGGCAAACATCAACCGGCCATCAGGCGGCGCATAGTCACCAGGCAAACCCGCGAGTTCTTCATCGAAGTTTTGAAAACAGAGATTAATGCCCAGCCACGCGGCGTACTCCTCAAACACAGCGCGGGCTTCGGCAATGTCTTGTTCGGATTTGACTTGAACTAGTTTCATAGTTGGGGTTTCACGCAGAGGCGCTAAGAAGTGAAAAGCAGAAGGCGCAAAGAGTTGAGTTGTTTTCTTAGCGCCTTATGTCTTTCCTTTCTTAGCGCCTTTGCGTGAACCTCAACCCGGACACTCACAGAGTTGGGATGAACAATTCAACTCACAGACTGAAGTCTGTGCCACAAAGAAGAAAGCCCGGCGATCCTGAGGAACGCCGGGCTTCGCAGCTTATCGCGCTTGATGCGCCTAGACGGTGAACGAAGAGCCGCAGCCGCAGCCGCCCGATGCGTTCGGGTTCTTGAACGTGAAGCCCGAGCCCATCACGCCTGTGACATAGTCGATCTCGATGCCGTTCAGATACTGAGCGCTGAACATATCGACAAAGAGACGCACGCCTTTTTCGTCCAGCACGAAATCGCCCTGGCGCGAGTCTTCCTCGATATTCAGACTGTATTGAAATCCCGAGCAGCCACCTGGCACCACGCGCACGCGCAGACCGGCAGTCTCCGGGAGTCCTTCTTCGCTGGTCATAAACTTCTTAATTTCCGTGACCGCCGGATCGGTAACGTTCATAGACATCGGCGGCGCGTTTGCTGCCGGTGCATTGGTCGTTTCCGGCGTAGTTGTTGTAGCTGACATGTGTTTATTTCTCCTAAAAGTTCTTCAAGTTATTCAGTTACTCAATCGCTATTATGATGCAATGAGTCGATGAGGAATTGCCTTCGAAAATCGCAAATTCATCTTACTGAGATTTGCCCAAAACGACAAGCTCAGGTTTCATCGCCTCGATCGACACTTGCCGCGCAACTTCTTCAGCCACGTGCTTAAAGGCCTGAGCCTGCGGTGATTCGGGGTGGCTGACGACGACAGGGACACCTTTGTCTCCACCTTCGCGTACTTCGATTGCCAGCGGCACGGAGCCCAGGAAAGGCACGCCATACTGTTCAGCCAGACGCTGGCCCCCGCCTTCGCCGAAGATGTTGTAGCGATTGCCTGTATCCGGGGCGATGAAATAGCTCATGTTCTCGACGATGCCGAGCACCGGGACAGCCACCGTCTCAAACATCTTCAGCGCGCGACGCACATCGATCAACGCAACTTCCTGCGGCGTGGTTACCAGCACGGCGCCCTGCACCGGGACCAGTTGGGCCAGGCTTAGTTGGACATCGCCCGTGCCGGGAGGCATATCCACTATCAGGTAATCCAGCTCGCCCCACTTCACATCAGAGAGAAACTGCTTAACCAGGCCGTGCAGAATTGGGCCGCGCACAATCAAGGGCTTATCGCCGGGCTGCAGAATGGCCATCGACATCAGCTTGATTCCGTAAGCTTCGATGGGAATCAGCTTGTTGCCTTCAACTTCCGGGCGCGCCTGGCTGGCGCCAAGCATGATCGGCACGTTGGGTCCATAGACATCGGCGTCCATCAAACCAACGCGGGCGCCATCGAGCGCGAGCGACACGGCCAGATTAACTGAGACAGTCGATTTACCTACGCCGCCTTTGCCTGACGAAACGGCAACGATGTTGCGCACGCCTTCAATGGAAAGTTTCTCGCCGATCCCGCGACCCTTAGGCACATCCGCATCCATGGTTACTTTGACAGACTGAACGCCGGGCAAAGCGCTGACGAGGGAATGCGCTTCGCCTTCCATCTGTTCCTTCACCGGGCAGGCTGGCGTAGTCAGAACAATACGAAAAGAGACGTTTCCGCTTTCAATCTTCAAGTCCCTGATGAAACCAAGCGTGACGATATCCTTGTGCAGATCGGGGTCCCTGATCTGCCGCAGCGTTTGCAATACGAGTTCTTCTGTTAGTTGAGACATACAATTCGAATTATGGAAGCTGTATTTAGTCGGTTAAGGACTGAATTATGCCGGAATGTAACTGCATTGTCGAACCCGGAATCCACAGATTACACCGATTACACAGATGAAGACAGCCGCCTTATTTAAGGGGTTGAAATCTGTGTAATCGGTGTAATCTGTGGATGCATGATCTACCTGGATAACAACGCCACCACGCAGGTTGCTCCGGAAGTTTTTGACGCGATGCAGCCCTACCTGACTTTGCTCTACGGCAATCCGTCTTCGGCGCACACCTTTGGCCGCAACATGCGCGCTGCCGTCGAACGCGCTCGCGAGCAGGTGGCTGAACTGCTGGGCGCGGCGGAAGCAAGCGAGATCGTCTTTACTTCCTGCGGCTCGGAATCTGATAACTGGGCCATTGGCGGCTTTCTGGAACAGAACCCAACCAAACGTCACATCATTACGACCCGGGTCGAGCACGAAGCGGTGCGGAAGCTCTGCGAGCATCTGGCGCAAATAGGTTGCGAAGTATCGTGGCTGGAAGTTAATGAAAGCGGCGAGGTCGATCTCGATGACCTGCGCCAAGCCCTGCGGCGCGATACCGGCCTGGTCTCCGTGATGCTGGCAAACAACGAAACGGGAGTGCTGTTTCCGATCGAGGAGATTGGCAGAATTGTGCGCGAGAATTCTGACGCGGTGTTTCACGTTGACGGCGTGCAGGCGGTGGGCAAGCTTCCTATTAAGTTACGCGAGTGGCCCATCGATCTGTTTTCTGTTTCAGGACACAAGTTTCACGCGCCGAAAGGCGTGGGTGCGCTTTACATTCGCCAGGGAATAAAACTTCCTCCCTTCATCATCGGCGGCGGACAGGAGCAGGGCCGGCGCGCCGGCACGGAAGCCGTACCCTACATCGTCGGGCTGGGCGCCGCTTGTGAACTGGCACGGACGTTCACTGACCATAGTCGCATTCGTGAACTTCGCGATCGACTGGAGGATGAAATTCTGTCGACCATTGCCAACGCCAGGTTAAACGGTACGGTGAACCGAGACCAGCGCCTGCCGAATACCTCCAACGTATCTTTCGAGTACATCGACGGGGAAAACATCCTTCGTCGCCTGGACGCCGCCGGCATATGTGTTTCCACCGGCTCGGCCTGCAATTCGGACAGCCATGAAGCCTCAGCGGTGTTAACTGCGATGAATATTCCCTATACAGCGGCGCGCGGCTCAATCAGGTTTTCGCTGGGACGCTATAACACCGCAGAAGAGATTGAACATACGCTGAGTGCCTTACCGGGAATCATCAAACAGCTCGCCGAAACGTCCCCGTACGCCGAGGAGCTTGCAGGGGCGTCCCTCCGTGGGCGCCCCATGTGATGTTCGGACAGGGGCGCCCACGGAGGGACGCCCCTACGAACCTTGGGACACTACCGAAGTAAGCCCTCCTTTTCCGCTTATGCGGCTTTGCTGCTACAATTTCAAAAGCATTCAGTAAAACGGTAATCGAGCGAGAGACTTCACTCATCCATGTCTACAAATCAGAACAGCGCCGGACCGCAACCGGAGGTTGAAATAAGCAGCAAAAGCGAAGTATTGCCGCGCCTGCGCGAAGACAAAGTGAATCTCATGGAGACGGACGATTTCGTCTGTGTCGAACCCTCCACGCCTCTGGCGCAGGCGATTGAGGTTATGAAGAAAGACGAAGGTGGCTGCGCTATCGTTTGCGAGCACGACCGCATCGTAGGGATCTTTACCGAACGCGATCTGTTGACCAAAGTGATTGGCGAAGAAGTGGACTGGAGCGCCCCGGTCAGTAACTGGATGTCGCCAATAGTTGGCACGCTGACTCCGGAAGCTACCATCGGCGAAGCGGTGCGGATGATGAACGAGAAAAGTTATCGCAACATCCCGCTGGTAACAGACGGAAAACTTGTAGGCTCGATCTCGGTGTTTGATGTGATCACTTATCTGGCCGAAAGTTTTCCCAAGACAACCATGAATCTGCCGCCGGTGCCGGCGCAAGTAATGGATACCGAAGAAGGAGGATGATGCGATTGCGGAATTCGGATTTCGGAATGCGGATTGGAAGATCAAAAACTTCAGTCCTTGTTTCAAATCCGAAATCCGAAATCCGCATTCCGAAATCAAACCATGAGTACTGTAATTGAACCCCCGGTAGAGCACACGCAAAAGTTTTCTGAAGAGCTGGAGGCTGTCACCATACGATTCGCCGGCGACTCGGGCGACGGCATGCAGTTGACCGGCACGCAGTTCACGAATACTTCCGCGGTCATCGGCAATGACATTTCGACGCTGCCGGATTTCCCGGCGGAGATTCGCGCCCCGGCCGGCAGTCTGCCCGGCGTCAGCGGATTTCAGTTGAACTTCTCCAGTCAGGACATACGGACCCCGGGCGATCAGCCCAACGTACTGGTGGCAATGAATCCCGCGGCCCTGAAAGTAAACCTTGCTGATTTGGAAGACGGCGGCACGTTGATTATTAACACCGACGAGTTCACTAAAGAGAACCTGGCCCACGCCGCCTACCAGTCAAACCCGCTCGAGGACGGAACGCTCAAAGGCTATCGCGTCCATCGACTTCCCATCACCACGCTGAACATGAATGCGTTGAAGGGTGTAGTGCAGCTCTCGCGCAAGGAAATGGACCGGTGCAAAAACTTTTTCGCGCTGGGCGTGCTGTACTGGCTCTATGACCGGCCGATGGAAAACACCGTGGCGTGGATCAACGCCAAATTCGGCAAGAACCCGGAGCTGGCCAAGGCGAATGAGATTGTGCTCAAGACGGGATATAACTTTGCCGACACCACGGAAGTTTTCACCACGCACTACACCGTCAAGAAGGCCCAGATCGCTCCCGGCAAATATCGCAAGATTACCGGCAACGAAGCCACCGCAATCGGGTTTGTGGCAGCGTCGCAGTTGGCGGGACGGCCGCTGTTCTACGGCTCGTATCCCATCACCCCCGCGTCCGATATTCTCCACGATCTCGCGCGCTACAAAAATTTCGGGGTGAAAACTTTTCAGGCGGAAGACGAAATCGCAGCCGTATGTTCGGCGATCGGCGCGTCCTTTACGGGACATATAGGGCTGACCGGGACTTCAGGGCCCGGAGTGGCGCTAAAGCAGGAAGCCATTGGCCTGGCCGTCATGACTGAGCTGCCCATCGTAATCATCAACGTGCAGCGCGGCGGTCCCTCGACGGGTTTGCCCACCAAGACCGAACAGGCCGATTTGTTCCAGGCAGTCTGGGGTCGCAACGGTGAATGTCCCGCGATTGTCGTTGCCCCTTCAACGCCGGCTGATTGTTTTCACATGGCCATCGAAGCCGTGCGTCTCGCTTTTAAATATATGGTGCCGGTTTTCTATCTCTCGGACGGCTATCTGGCAAACGGCGCCGAGCCCTGGGCCATTCCCGAGATCGCCGACCTGCCGAAGATCGACATTAAGTTCACCACCGATCCCACGAACTTCATGCCCTATGCTCGTGATGAACAAACCTTGTCGCGACCGTACGCGATTCCGGGAACTCCCGGGTTGGAACATCGCGTAGGCGGCATTGAAAAGCAGCACATCACCGGCAATGTTAACTACGATCCTGAGAACCACCACTTCATGGTGCTGCTGCGCCAGGAAAAAGTTGATCGCGCTGCCAATGATATTCCCCCGGTGGAGATTTTCGGGGAAAAGACTGGGAAGGTCCTGGTGCTGGGTTGGGGATCAACATACGGCTCGATCACTACCGCGGTAGAGAGATTGCAGAAGGAAGGCAAGAGCGTCTCGGCGGCCCACCTGCGTTATCTGAATCCTTTCCCGAAGAACCTGGGCGAAGTGCTGGGCGGATTCGAGACGGTCATCATCCCGGAGATGAACCTGGGCCAGCTCTGCACCATGATCAGGGCCAAGTTTCTGGTTGACGCCGTCGCCTTCTCGAAAGTCAAAGGCCGCCCTTTTCAGATTCGCGAGATTGTAAGCAAGGTTGAGGAGTATTTGTGAGTACTACGATCACGAAACCAATTACCGCGGAAGAGCTGTTGGCGATGCCGGATGACGGCTATCGCTACGAGCTCGTGAAAGGAGAACTGATCCGTATGCCTCCTCCTCCCGGGCATAAGCACGGACTTGTAGCAATGCGTATCGCCGGGCCACTACATCAATATGTCGAGAGCAACAATCTTGGTGTGGTTTACGCGGCAGAAACTGGGTTCAAAATTGAAGAAGATCCTGATACGGTGCGCGCTCCCGATGTAGCTTTTCTAAGGCGGGAACGAATCGAAGCGGCGGGTGACGTAAAAGGCTATTGGCGTGGCGCACCCGATCTCGCTGTTGAAGTTCTCAGTCCGAGTGACAGAGTAACAGCGGTAGAAGAGAAGGTTCAGAAGTGGCTCGAAGCCGGCACGCGGATGGTCTGGGTGGTGAGCCCAAAACTACACACGATCACGGTCTATCGCTCGCTTTCGGATATTGTGCTGCTTACGGAGAAGGACAGCCTGGACGGCGGCGAAATCGTACCTGGATTCCGGATTGCCCTGGCGGAGGTTTTCGGCCGTGGCTGATATGCCAGAAGTGCTTACCGACGCATCTCTATCCGGAGGTTATCACTCCGTGCAGGAGATCTATGCGGAAGCGCGGCGTTACTTTATGGGACAAGGAAGTCTCAATAACACGCTGGCGAACCTCGCAGCAGACTTGAAAGAGCATGGGATCGACTACGTGGTCATTGGGGCGGTGGCCTTGCTGGCCCACGGTTATCCGCGCTTTACTGAAGACATCGATCTGGTGCTAACAAATGAAGGACTGGAAACCTTTCACCGCGAGCTCGTTGGGCTGGGTTATGCGCCCGCGTTCCCGGGGGCAAAGAAAAGGCTGCGATCGACAAAGGACGGCGTCAGCATTGAAGTAATGACGACTGGCGAATACCCTGGCGACGGCAAATCCAAGCCTGTGAGCATGCCATTACCATCGGAGGCGGCAATAGAAATTGATGGTATCCAGTTCGTTACACTCGAAAAACTAATCGAGTTGAAACTGGCCTCGGGTATGACAGCACCGGATCGATTGAAGGATCTGGCAGATGTGCAGGAACTAATAAAAATCCGAAGCCTTGGCGCTGATTTTGCCGAGCGATTGGATCCCTACGTCCGACAGCGCTATCTGCAATTATTTGAAGCCGTCGAGCAAGGCGACAAAAGTAAGTAAGACTAAGGAGCAATAATGGACACGAGTGGTAATGGCACAAGCGGTAACGGAAACGGAAACAATCCCTTCCCGGAGTCGAGCCCCTCACCGCAAAGCGACGAGGGCACCTCCACTTCCGACGGCGTCGCGCCGGTGAAGTTGGCGAAGGCAGACTTTGTCTCGAACCAGGAAGTGCGCTGGTGTCCGGGCTGCGGCGACTACGCCATCCTGAACAACGTGCAGAAGGTGATGCCCGAGCTGGGCATCTCGCGCGAGAAGATCGTCTTTGTTTCCGGGATTGGCTGTTCGTCGCGCTTTCCCTACTACATGAACACCTATGGCTTCCACAGCATTCACGGCCGCGCGCCGGCGATTGCCACCGGCATCAAAGCTTCCAATCCCGATCTGAGTGTGTGGGTGATAACCGGCGACGGCGACGCGCTCTCGATTGGCGGCAATCATTTCATGCACGCCATCCGCCGCAATCTGGATCTCAACTACATCCTTTTCAATAATCGTATTTATGGATTGACCAAAGGCCAGTACAGTCCCACTTCGGAAATGGGCAAGAAGACGAAGTCCACGCCAATGGGCACGATTGACTATCCCATCAATCCGCTTTCCCTGGCGATTGCCAGCGAGTCAACCTTCGTGGCGCGCTCAATCGATATCGATGTCAAGCATCTCGGCGCGGTGGTCCAGGCGGCAGCCAAGCATAAAGGCATGTCGTTCGTAGAGGTCTATCAGAACTGCAACATCTTCAACGATCACGCTTTTGACTCTTTCGCTGAACGAAGTGTGCGATCGGAGCGCGTCCTCTATCTCGAGCATGGCAAGCCTATGACTTTCGGCAAGGAGGGGAAGCAGGGCATTCGCATGAACGGGGCGCATCCGGAAGTCGTGACGATTGGCGAAAACGGAATCACCGAAGCGGATATTCTGGTCCATGACATTAACCTCGAGGATCCGTCCGTAGCTTTCATGCTGGCGCGTATGGAGCAGCCTTCCTTTCCGCAGCCGGTAGGAATCTTTCGCGCGGTCGAGCGCAAGACCTATGAAGACATGATGACTGAACAGATCGACGCAGCGATTGCGAAATCCGGCCCCGGCAGTCTGGAAAAGCTAATCAACAGCGGCGATACCTGGGTGGTGGAATAAGTCAGAACCGCCTGCGGTAGCGGGCGGGCCAATCGATTTCGGAATGCGGATTTCGGAATGCGAATTCAAGGTCCGCTAATCGTTCTTCGATCTGCAGTCCGCATTCCGCAATCAATGGGCCCGCCCGCTACCGCAGGGGGTTCTGAACTAATTCCCACACTCCGCGTTGCTGTGCGTGACCACCGAACTGAATCTCCGTTGATACTCTTCTGAGGTGATGAACGAGCACACCATGCCGCGCTGCTTGGCCACGTTGCGCGGTGGCGCTTTGCTCACCTCCGTCAGCCAGAAGAGGAACCCGCCGATGTCGCCGTCCCGCCGCAAGTAACCCGAGTATTGCGAATACACAAACGAGCGGTTGTACTCCGCGTCAATAAACGCGCGGTTGTCTACCGCATCCCCATAGCCGACCGGCACGCACGGCGCCGGCGGACTACCCGGCAAACGGTTGCAGCCGTTCCAGTAGTCATTTGCCAAATGGAACATCACGAGTCCCCGCCCGCCGGTATTGAAATGTCCGATCAGCGTGTCACATTGTGAGACCAGCTCGGCGCCACTATCGTTCCTGATCGTGGCCAGCACCGCGTCCACAAACTGCGCTGCCGTCGCCAAACTCAGCGGATACTTCCGAACCAATAGCCCTCATGATGAAGTCAAGGATCGATCGTTATCTCCATCACTGCTATGTCGTCCCGCATCTCACAAAGACCTCTTCGCGCCGTTCAGGGAACAAATCTGATGGCTCAGAATCGCTTGGCGAAAGTTGCAGTGCGGTTTCAAGCATAGCGGTTCGCGGCGACCGCTAAAGTTTTGAAACCGTATTGCTCAGCCAGTTCATTACCCAGACATTCGCTCCATCGAAGTCACGCCTTGTGGGAAGTTGCCGACGGTGAAGGTTGCCAATACTACTCCATCACTCGCGCGCAGCTTTATCACGGTGTCGGAGCCACTGTCCGTCACCCAGATATGGGCTCCATCGAAAGCTATTCCATTTGCTGAAGGGACAGTAAAGGCTCCCAATACGACTCCATCGCTCGCGCGCAGCTTTGCCACAGACTTCCTGACGTCCGCATTCAAGAAATTTGGAGTGCGGTGGCAATCCCGATGCATCGGGAGACACCGCTTTGGATTCTTCCGTATTCGCTAGCATCAAGTTTATCCAAAGCGCCGTCGCCGCTGCGCTCTGCCGGCGCACTCCATAGGGCCCGCCCGCTACCGCAGGCGGTTCTGACAGTTCTTTATCCGCGTCTATCTGCGTTCATCTGCGGCTAATTTGCTACCGCCCGCATTCAGCATTGCTGCGCGTAACTACGCTGCTGAAGCGCTTCTGATACTCCATCGAAGTAATGAATGAACAGACCATGCCGCGGTAGTTGCCGGGTTCGCGGTTGTCGAGCACATTCAACCAGAAGTTGTAGCCGCCCAGATCAGCATCACGCCGCAGGTAGCCGAAGTATTCCATCAGCACAAATGAAGGGTTGTACTCGCGCTGCTTGAACTCAGACGTTTCAATTACGTCGGCCAGAATCCGCGCCCGCGTGTCGCCATTGTTCAGCCGCAGGACATAGCTCTCCCATTCTCCCGTATGCGGGATGAGCCCGGCGGTCTCGAACAACTTGTTGACGAATTGCTCCGCCTTCATTGAATCCGGATAGGCTTGCTTGAAAGCTGCGCGCGCGACAAACTCATTTACGAAGGCATTCCTGACAGCTTGCAGATTCGCGCCGCCCACTACTTTGCTTCGGTCAGGCATGAACTGATTGAACCGGGGAGCATTGCCAAACGATGCTTTGTAGAGGCGGTAGATGAACGAGCCGGTTTTCTGGAACTCCTCCTCCACAAAGAACGCTGCCGCCACATCGATGCGCCGCCTGCTGATGCAATCCGCATCCGGGCCGCACTTGCCGATTTCATTACTCCAGTACTCGAAACCGCCCTGGTCCGGTTCGCGCCCCAGGAAGTCGAGATACTGCTGCCGCACGAAGTACTCATTGGTGTCGATCGCGTTCGAGCGCATCACCGCATCGGGCGCCGCCGTGAAGACTGCGTCGGTCTTGTTTCCCAGCAACGAGAAGGAACGGCTCGCCGGACTGAACGAGTAATTCGCCAGTGCCGGCAGCACCGTGTAGAAGTTGTCGGTATCGACGTTGTCGAAATGGTATCTGCCCTTGCTGTCGGTGATGGTCTTGGCGGACCAGGCTCCGCTCAGGTTGATCGTCACGCCCGCTAACGGACTTCCGTCCGAGGTTGCGATCGTGCCACTGATACTAGCCGGCGCCGCCGTCGTTACTAGACAGCCGCCCAGGCGAATGGACGCCGTGCTTCCGCCAAAGTTGGCAGTAGCGAAATCCTGCGTGCCGTTGTTATTGAAATCTCCGATTGCTACGCTGGTGGGAGCAACACCAACGGTGACATTGGTGGTGCCGCTGAAGCCCCCTAAGCCATCTCCCAAGCGAATGGATACCGTGCCTGGGAATACGTTTGTGTTGGCAGTCGCGAAATCCTGCTTGCCGTCATTATTGAAATCTCCTATTGCTACGCTAACAGGACCAGCATCAACGCTGACATCAGTGATGCCGCTAAAGTTACCTAAGCCATCTCCTATGCGAATGGACACCGTGCTTACGTTTTGGTTGGCAGATGCGAAATCCTGCTTGCCGTCGTTATTGAAGTCTCCTATTGCTACGCTGGCCGGGCCAGCACCAACGCCGACATCGGTGGTGCCGCTAAAGACGCCTGAGCCATCTCCTAAGCGAATGGATACCGTGGCTGCGCCCTGGTTGGTAGATGCGAAATCTTGATTACCGTCGTTATTGAAATCTCCTATCGCTACGCTAGACGGGCTAGCGCCAACGCTGACGTTGGTGGTGCCGCTAAAGCCGCCTAAGCCATCTCCTAAGCGAATGGATACCGTGTTTGGGAATATTGCGAATGCGTTGGCAGTCGCAAAATCCTGCTTGCCGTCGTTATTGAAATCTCCTATTGCTACGCTAACAGGACCAGCATCAACCCCGACATCAGTGGTGCCGCTAAAGCCGCCTGAGCCATCTCCCAGGCGAATGGATACCGTGTTTCCGTTTCTGTTGGCAGCAGCGAAATCCTGATTACCGTCGTTATTGAAATCTCCAATGGCCACGCTATAAGGAACCGAACCAACGCTGACACTGGTGGTGCCGCTAAAGCCGCCTGAGCCATTTCCTAAGCGAATGGATACCGCGTTTGTGCCCTGGATGGGAAGCGCAATATCCTGATTGCCGTCGTTATTAAAATCTCCTATCGCTACGCTATAAGGAGCGTTACCAACGCTGACATCGGCGGCGTTGGTGAATTGAACTGTGCCAGTACACAGCGTCCCGCTGACCACCGTTAAGGTGAATGTCTTACTGGTCATCCCGCCGGCATTAAAAGCCTTCACGGTAACCAGGTATGTTCCCGCCGGATGCGCGTTCGTTACGCGCACCACACCCGTTGTCGGATTGGCAATCAAAACGCCTTTGAAATTGCTGTTGGTGGCACCATTGATGCTAGTCGCGCCGGTCGGAGCAGCATCGGGCGTAACGGTCGTGTTCGCGCCCACTGCCACCATCGTTGGCGGATAATTGCCGAGCGTCGGTGCTTGCGCGAAAGCGGTTTGCGAGCTGGAGAAAAGAATGCTGAACGTGAGCGCAGCGATTAGTGCGGCGCAGAATCTAATGGCCTTATGCATTGGAAAGGATCTCCTTGCACTTAAGAGTGCGAACCAACAACCTTAAAGAATTTGAAATCTCAACGTCGGTGGCGACAGTTGAGTTACTGCCCACACTCGGCGTTGCTGAAAGTCCGACGAACTTCAGTTTGTTGCCGACTCGACAAGGCGTCGCTTACGCAAGGTCGTCGACAAACTGAAGTTTGTCGGACACCTCCGACTCGACAAGGCGTCGCTTACGCAGGTCGTCGACAAACTGAAGTTTGTCGGACACCTACTGCCCACACTCGGCGTTGCTGTGGCTTACCACCATGCCGAACCGCTGCTGATATATTCCGTCGAAGTGATGAACGCTGGCACCAGGCGATCTAAACGCCGGGTCGGTTGTCTTCCTGGCGCCCGACTTCGTAAGACTGACCTGGTCCGGTGGTTTCGTAGTTCACCAGGCGCAGTGAAACCTGGGCCGATCTTCCTGACCACGGCTTCCAATGCGGCCAGGCGCGTCTCGAGCTTTTCTATGCGTTGGTGTTTCTGTTGCAATTGCTGCTGTTGCTGCTCGATCAGTTGCTGCTGTTCCTTGACGGCGTTGACCAGGACGGTTGTGATTTGTTTGTACTTTACGCCTTCGATTTCGCCTTGCGCGTTGTGGGTCGATAGAAGCGGCTCGATTTCATTGACTTCTTCCGCCGCGAAGCCGATATCGCGCGTTCCGCCGTCTTTCCAATTAAAAGTAATCGGACGCAGGCGACGAACAACATCAAGACCGCCCAAAAACGGGTTAACGTTGGTTTTGTAGCGCAAACTCGATGAGCAAGTTGCGATTTGTTTTATGATGTTCCAGCATAAGTCAGTGCTTCCTGCTGCACCGAGGAGGTCGAGCACTATGCGGCCGGAAAAATCTCCATTGCTTGCAACCAGATCTTTGAGATAAGTATTGCCCTTAACATCCAGGAACCCGGGAATTCGCACAGCATCAGCAGGTCTTCCCAGCACGACGTAGTTGCTATTGTTGACAACCGCTCCTGAGCCGATGGCGGTGGCAAAGGTGAGATTGTTTGC
>JBDTOI010000118.1:0-13380 GCA_039933315.1 Pyrinomonadaceae bacterium | reverse complement strand
AAGTTTTATAAACAGTATTCCGGCAAGCCCTGCGTATTTGGCCACACGCCGACAACTTTTCTGCCCTGGCGTGGGCGCCTTGGCCGTCACGGCATCTACCTCTTCAAAAGCGCCATCGGCATCGACACCGGCTACAACTTGCAATCGCCGCTGAGCTGCCTTTCGCTGCCGGACTTCACGCTTTACCAGGCGTTCGCGGACGGCCACTCAGCCACCCACCACATCACCGCCTTTATTCCGGAAACTTTGAAAACAATGCAGAAGAACGCGGCTGCTTCGGCCGACAGCCCTGCTATCGTCGAGTGACGTATCCGCAGAATCTCCTACCAGCAGCCTGCGTACTCAACAATTCCGGTTTCATACCAGGTTCCCCCCCCGTCATCAGAGCGGAACCATACCCAATAATATGGGGTACAGGAGTAATAATAGGGCGGATCGCCACCACCGCCACCTGACGGTGGGATGGGCACTCGGCAGACCCAGACACAAAGTACGTCGTCCCACACCCCAGTGTAATCCCACGGACA
The DNA here is from genome assembly GCA_039933315.1 of Pyrinomonadaceae bacterium. Taxonomy (GTDB): domain Bacteria; phylum Acidobacteriota; class Blastocatellia; order Pyrinomonadales; family Pyrinomonadaceae; genus DASXRU01. The sequence goes on along the minus strand of JBDTOI010000118.1, from coordinate 12,853 downwards.
TACGGGAGGAGGATACGTTGGCTGGCAGGGGTGACAGCAATTGCCAGTCTGCGTATAGCCAATGGGACAACCAGTACTTGGTACACTATTCGGGTTGCACGGATCGGCCGGAATGGCTGTCGGGTCCGTACAATTCAACGGGCACGGAGTGGGTGTTGGGGTTGGTGAGGGACTAGGCGATGGTGTCGGCGTCGGGGTTCCGCACGGGCTGAATCTTGGAACTGAACAAGATAGCTGGAATCCGATACCTGGATAGTCACACCACTCCGTCGCCCAGATAATCGTTTGGCATGAGCCTGAAGAATCGGCGCAACCAGGACTTTCAAACGAAGGAATGTCGTTCATTCCAGGCAAATCGATATCTGAGCAGTAACACCGAGTAAGCGTTGGCTTGATGAAATTACAAGACGTTCCGGGACAACAGATATCAGGATTCAAGATTGAATCGGTTGAAACAGGGCTCAACGACCCTTCCGATAAAAAATTAGCCGGCAAAAACTTTGCCGGCGATCCCGTCGTCCGAGACAACCATAATGGTTCATTTAGCGCAATGAGCCGCCAATTCGGCGACGATTCACCTGGCGGGCATTTGTTCAACTCATGTGGGCTTGCCTAATGACCTCCTTTTTGTCTAGTTCTGGGAAACGGTGTCCCTGCCGTATCAAAAAAGCCGGTTCCGTCCCCAAAGTTAATCGACTGAAACATGATGCGCGCCTTTTTTGGCAGGGCTTTGTCTTTGCTTAGCTCTCGCGTAAAGCGGTCCCAACCCCTCACGTACCGTTCCGCAATCCGGAATACATAAGTTTCTCCCGGCTTAAGCGGGACATCTTGAGGTTTGAGGTGCTCTGAAAAATCAATCAGGTTTCCCCTGCCATAAATTAAGTCAAGACCATATTGATTTCCATCGGGCGCTCTCACTCCGTCCATGTCCAGCACCAACCGTATGCTGTAAATAGGTCGGTCCCCAGTATTCTTAACCTCGAGTTCAAAGTCACGAAGCCACTTCTCATTCTTGAGATCCTTGAACTCCTGCTCTTTGTCCTTTTTGATTTTGATGCTAATCGGAAGGTGCTTGGGGATCTGATCGTCAAGCTCTCTTTCCTCTTTTGGCATTGAAGGTGGTGGCTCTTGAAACTTATTCTTGCTCGAGGCAATTTCTGCGGCAGTCGGCTTCACGTGAAGCTGACTCTTCGAGCGAAGAGCCTTCACTTGCATTCCCGTGGCAGGGCTGGTTTGTCCCTGGCCGTGACGCACCAAAGTGATTACTCCTCCGACGATGACGACGACTAAGAGAAGCAGCAAACTAATTCTCTTTTTCATTAGCATTGTGAGGCCTCCAATTGGGGAGACTATTGAATTTGGTCTAAGGTCGGCTAGGACGACCAGATCTCTGGCTGACTAAATAACAGAAAATTAGGGAGAGGTCAAAGTGGATACATCCGCGACGCATTAGGCTCGACGCCCCTCCCTCACGGTCGGGCTACTGCCCCGCCGGGTTAGGTCTGGCGCTCCAGGATGAAATCGGCGAATGAGCGTAGTAATGCGGAAGGCTGTGACAGTGTCTTTAGCGCGGCGCAGGCATTGCCATGCACACTCGACAGGTGTTCGCGCGTCGCTTCCACTCCGTAGAGCGATGGATAGGTAGCTTTACGAGAGGCGATGTCCTTGCCGGGTGTCTTTCCCAGATCGGCGGCGGTGGCCGTCACGTCCAGTAGGTCATCGGTGATTTGAAACAAGAGTCCCAATTGCGCGGCGTAACGTGATAGGGAAGAAAGCTCCTGCTCAGTTGCGCCGGCGATGATGGCCCCACAGCGCACGGCCGCGCTAATCAGGGCTCCGGTTTTCCGTTGATGAATCTGCTCCAGCTCGACGGGCGTGACGTCGCCTGACTCAGCCGCGAGATCGCCGGCCTGGCCGGAAACCATCCCTGCGGGAGTCCCCGCCGCGCGTGCCACTTCGGCCACCAATCGCACGCGAACTTGAGGCGTCAGATTTTCGTCTTCGGCGATGGTCTGAAAAGCAAAAGCCTGCAACGCATCACCCGCCAGAATCGCGGTAGCCTCGCCAAAACGCACATGGCACGTGGGCCTCCCGCGCCGCAGGTCATCGTTATCCATTGACGGGAGATCGTCGTGAATTAACGAATAGGTGTGGATCATTTCCAGGGCACTGGCCGTGCGCAGCAGCCGCTCGGACGGAGCGCCCAGCGCCTGTCCTGTTGCCAGCAGCAGGGCTGGCCGCAGGCGCTTACCGCCGGCAAAAACACTCCAACGGATGGCGCTGTGAACGTTTACGGGCTCGGCTCCTTCAGTGGGAAGAAGCTGGTCCAACTCGGCATCGATGAGAGTGCGACATTGAAGCAGAAAATCCCTGGCTTCATTCCCGGCGGGCGCCGGGGTTGCTTCAGAAGACGTCTTCATCGACAGGAGCCTCGTTCTCTTCAGCAGGGCTGCCTTCAAAAGGGCTGGGGGCCGGGCGACCTTCGCTGTCGCGAAGCAGAATTTCTATGCGGCGTTCGGCCTGGGTGAGACGGTCCTGACACTCACGCGAAAGCCGCACGCCCTGCTCAAACAGCTCCAGACTTTTTTCCAGAGGCAGGTCGCCCTGTTCCAGCTCGCGCACTATCTTCTCAAGGGCATCGAGTGATGATTCAAAGTTTTTTGGCGGCGCTTCTTGAGGTTTCATAGGTTAAGAATATGGACAGGATTTACAGAATTAACAAGATAAACTCCGAATCAGTTGAGTAACTCACATCGCAAGAGCTAACCGAATAGCAGACGTTACTACATTAGCGTGACCCGGCGTAGCAGGCGCCATTTCGAATCCGTTCTCTTACGTCCTGTAAATCATGTTAATCCTGTCAAACCAGGACTCGCGAGTTAACCGTCTTCAGTTTCTTCAACTCGACAATTCAACGCGCCTTTCCAGAGACGCAAACGCAACGGGTCGCCGACCGCGACCGTACTCGCTTCGCGCACTACTCGTCCGCTTGAATCGTGCGCGATTGCGTAGCCGCGTTCCAGCACAGCCAGCGGTGACATCGCGTCGAGCGCCGCTGCTGCCAGGCCGAGCCGCTTTCGAGAATCCTCCAACCGGGCTGCGATTGCCGCATCACGTGCCGTTTGCGCGCGATCGAATCGGGTTGCCCCGGCCGTCACATAGGCCCGCAGTTGGGCCGGCGAAAGTCTGTGGGCCAGCGCATCCGCACGCCTGCGCGCTCTTTGCATCATGCCGGTGATCAAAGTTTCCAATCGATGGCTGGCATCGTCAGACGAAAGCATGGCCTGATGCAGACGGGCGCGCACTTCGTTGAAACCCCGCGACATGGTCAGGTCCTGCACGCGCGTTCGTGAATCGGCAATACGATAACGAATGACACGGGAAAGATTGCGCACCAGTTCCCCGATCAGGTTGCAAATCTCATCTTCCCGCGCCGCTACCAATTCGGCCGCCGCCGAGGGGGTGGGCGCGCGCAGGTCTGCGGCAAAATCTGCGATAGTGAAGTCCGTCTCGTGGCCCACGGCCGAAATCACAGGAATCGCGGAAGCCCGAAAAGCACGCGCCACCTCTTCTTCGTTGAAGGCCCGGAGGTCTTCCGCCGAACCGCCGCCGCGGCCGACGATCATCACGTCCAGACCCTCGTCACTGCGGCCTTCGCGCAGCATGCGGCTCTGGTATTCATTCAAGAAGGCCACCGCGCGCGCCACTTCACGGGCCGCACCTTCGCCCTGCACGCGGGCCGGGGCGAACAGCACGTGGACCGTGCGGGTGCGGCGCGAGATCACATTCAGGATATCGCGCAGCGCAGCGCCCGAGCTTGAAGTAACAATTCCGATTCGTCGCGGAAAAAGGGGCAACGCTCTTTTAAGCTCAGGCGCGAACAGCCCTTCTGCCTGCAAGCGCGCTTTGGTTTGTTCAAAGGCCACGCTCAGTGCGCCGGCGCCTACTGGATCGAGGGCATCGACAATGAGCTGGTATTCGCCCTTTGCTTCATACACCGTCAGGCGGCCACGGGCCCGCACCAGCAGTCCATCCGTGGGACGAAATCTGATGCGCTGGTTGGTGGTACGAAAACAGGCTGCGCGTACCTGTGCGCCTTCATCTTTAAGCGTGAAATACCAGTGGCCGGATGAGACCAGACGAAAGTTGGAGATTTCACCCTCCACCCAAACGGAAGCGAAGCGCGACTCCAGCGAACCTCTAACCGCGGCGGTCAATTGCGAGACCGTCAGCGGCCGGCGCTCGGGCTTGTCAAACAGGGCGGATAATAGCGGCTGGCTCATCTTAATGTGATCGTCGGGCCAAGAGCGGGGGCAAGCCCGCCTTCCTGACTGCAAGTAACCTGGGTTGAGTCAGACTTCAAAGTTTGAGTATCAAGGGTCAACTGGGAAGACTTGCAGTCAGGAAGGTGGGCTTGCCCCCGCTCTTTCCAGAAGCAAATCAACATCTCAGTCACTCAGACTAAGGTGTGGCAGCCACCACTGGACTCAATCGCACCGCAGCGCCTTCACGATTTGCACGCACCCGTATGCGACGATGTCCGCGACCATCGGCGTTAGAGGCATAGGTGATGGTGTACGCCGTGCGCAATTGCACCACTACGTCATCATAGGCGCGCTGCAAATCCTCCAGCCGTGAGATGGTGTAATAAACGCCGCCCGACGTTTCCGCCAGCTGGCGCGCTTCTTCGGCGGCCCGCGTCGTGATCGTCAGATAGCGAGAACGCAATGGGTCAGTCGTGATCGAAGGGTTGGGCACACTCGCTTCCGGGATTAAGCCCGAAGGTACATATAGCGGATAAACCAGGGCGCCCGATTCCGTCAGCGCTTCCAACAGCGCGGCAAAGGGAATGAAAGACTTGTTGTCGTCGCCGTCGGAGAGCACCACAATCGCGGTGCGCTCGCCGCGCAGGGACTTCAGCGTGTCAGTCAGGACGTAACCGAGGGCATCGTAAAGCGCCGTGGCGCCGCCGGCATCAATCTCGTCCAACTTCCGCGAAAGCAAAGCGCGATCAGTGGTGAAGTCGGAAATGACCTGTATGTCATGGCGAAAACTGATGATGGCAATACGATCCTGAGGGCTCGCGGTACTTAGAAAGTCGCGCGCAGCTTTGCGAATAAAATCCATTCGCTCCTCGACGCTCCCCGAGACATCCAGCAACAGCACCAGATTGAAGGGCTCCTGCGAGGGAGTGACGTTAGTTATTTGCCGTTCTGTTCCTTCTTCATAAACAGCAAAGTCGGAGGCCTTTAGACCCCCAATTGCCCGTCCGTGGCGATCCGTCACACTGGCATTCAGACGCATCAGTTGCGGCGCCACCGCTGTTGCCAGCTCGCCTGGCGGGCGGCGCACGCTGAGCGCGGGTTCACTCCGCAGGGGAGGAAGCGTTTTGGCGTAGTCGCCGAACATGCGCGGGCTCACTTTGCGAATCGCTTCCATCAGGGGACCGTCGCCACTTCGCACGATTGCGCGGGCGGCTTCAGTTAGCGGACGCTCGCTTAGATCGCCCGGCACCATGTTGGGATCGACATTCAGCAACACGACGCCGCGCTGGGTGCGAAAGTCCAGGCGGACTAACTGTTCCTTCGCGGTTTTTTCATTTACCTGGCCACCGTCGTTTCCCTCATCTTCAGCGGTTTCCGTGGCGGTCGGCTTTTCCTTTTTGCGTTTGGGTGCGCCGGCGCCCAGCTTGCCCGAGATCGTATATCTGCCTCCGGCTTTTTCTTTTATCTTCGGCAATTCCACATCGCTTAGATAACGCGGCCGGCTCGATTCCCAGAGGAAGTTGAATTTCACATTATCCAGCGGCACGTCGGCATGAATCGTTCCGGTATTGGTGACAACTTCCGCAGATTCAATATTCCCCAACACGCTGATCGCGCCGGCTTCGCCTTCGACCTTAACTTTGGACCGCGATGGAACTCGCACGGTAATGTCTATGCGATCCGCGGCGCGGCGCTCGCGAACGCTGATATCCACGCTTTCCCCGGCGGCCACGGCGCGAACATCTGCCTCCTCAATGGGCGCGCCCGGCGAGGTGGCCTGGAGCGTCACTATCTTCTTCTGTTCGTCTGAGGCGATTACTGTCACCCGGCCGTTGAGGTTTTTAATAGAAAGCGAAACTTTTTCCGCCGTGTTGAACTCGCGGTCGATCCCCTGCGAGAAAGCGATGCCCGGAAGCACAAGCAGGAGTAGACCGCAGACAACCGACAGCGAGTGCGTGCTCAGGCGACACAAATAGGCAGGGGGGCGGGGGAACAAATCCTGATAAAACATTGCGGTTGATCTTGCCTGCCGGCGGGCTAGCGGTCAAGCGTAGACGCTTGGGGAGTGAGGGCGTCACCAAGCAAAAGATCCTCCAGCCCAAATTGTAGGGGCGGCACTCCGTGGCCGCCCCTCATGACCTCCTTTACAAATCGTTATCACGACATTGTTCTCACTTTAGGTAAATGAAGGGAGGGGCGGCCACGGAGTGCCGCCCCTACAATCCTTCCTTGCTGAATGAATGCTCATTCAGTATCATAACCACATACCCGCAGGTTGACCTTCAGTTCCAGGAAAGGTAAACACCAACTCACAACGATGAGAATTGAAAAAGCTGCAGTACTGGGCGCGGGGACCATGGGGGCGCAAATTGCCGCCCACCTGGCTAACGCTCACATTCCCACCCTTTTGCTTGATATCTCGCCGCGTGAATTAACCGCGGAAGAAAAGGCCAAAGGTCTGACACTCGACGCCAAAGAGGTGAAGAACCGAATTGCGCGGAACGGTTTGGAGGCCGCGAAAAAAGCCAAACCGGCTGCCTTCTTTGCTCCGGATCTTGCTTCGCTGGTTACAGTCGGCAACTTCGACGACGATCTACCGAAGTTGAAAGACTGCGATCTTATTATCGAAGCCGTGGTCGAGAACCTGGAGATCAAGCGCAAGCTTTACGAGGGTGTCGATAAGCATCGTCGCCCCGGCTCGATCGTCGCCTCTAACACAAGTGGCATTCCCATTCACTTTCTGGCCGAAGGCCGCTCGGAAGACTTTCGCCAACACTTCCTCGGCGTTCACTTCTTCAATCCGCCGCGCTACCTGCACCTGGTAGAAATTATTCGCACCGAATGGACCCTGCCGGAAGTCTCCTGCTTCTTGTTTGGCTTTCTCGATCAGCGTCTGGGCAAAGGCGTCGTCCCCGCGAAAGACCGGCCCAACTTCATTGCTAATCGCATCGGCACCTTTGGCGCGTTGCATACGATCAAGACCATGATCGAGGACGGTTATACGATCGAAGAAGTTGACAAGATGACTGGCCCACTCCTGGGCCGGCCCAAGAGTGCGACCTTCCGCACGTTCGACATCGTAGGTCTCGACGTTTTTTCCCACGTAATCAAGAATCTTTACAAAGCGCTGCCTGAGGACGATGAGCGGGAGATGTTTGTTGCTCCTGAGTTCCTCACCAAGATGGTTGAAAAAGGCGTGCTGGGCAATAAAACCAAAGGCGGCTTTTACCAGAAACGTAAGGGCGAGGGTGGCAAGCCGGAGTTCTTCATTATCGAGCCGAAGACACTGGAGTATCGGCCCTCCGAGAAAGTGAAACTGCCTGCGCTCGAGATGGCCAAAAACATCGAGGACGGTGGCGAGCGGCTGAAAGCGTTGGTGTGGTCCAGGGATCGGGTCGGGGCGTTTCTCTGGAAAACGTTCTCGCGCACGCTCCGCTACGCCGCCAACCGCATCCCTGAAATTGCCGACACTGTCGTCGAAGTGGACCGGGCGATGCGCTGGGGATTTGCCTGGGAGCTGGGGCCGTTTGAAGCATGGGATGCGATCGGCGTGGAGAAATCCGTTGCCCGAATGAAAGAAGAAGGGCAAAGCATTCCGGCGAATGTCGAGAAACTGCTGGAAGCGGGCGCCAAATCTTTTTACAAGAAACACGATGGCCAACAGTTCTATTTCGACTTTGGCACCGAGCAGTACCTGCCCCTCGCTGACCCATCAGGCACAATCATTCTCAAGTCAGTTAAAGATCGCAGCGGGGTGATCAGGAAAAACCCGGGCGCGTCGTTGATCGACATCGGCGACGGGGTCGCCTGTCTGGAGTTTCACTCCAAGATGAATGCCATCGGCGGCGATACGCTGCAGATGTTGAAGTTTGCTTTGGGTGAGGTGGAAAAGAATTTTGTCGGCCTGGTGGTGGGTAATCAGGGGCAAAACTTCTGCGTGGGCGCCAACATCATGCTGATGCTGCTGGAAGCTCAGGAGGAGAACTGGGAAGAGCTCGACATGATGGCGCGCGCTTTCCAAACCTCGACGATGAGCCTGCGCTATTCCCCGAAACCGGTGGTAGTCGCTCCGTTCCAGATGGTTTTTGGCGGCGGCTGCGAGTTTGTGTTGCACGCAGACCGCGTGCGGGCGGCAGCGGAAACTTACATCGGTCTGGTGGAAGTGGGCGTCGGTATTATTCCCGCCGGCGGCGGCACGAAAGAGATGCTGGTGCGCTCGCTCGACTCAATTCCCAGGAGCATCGACGACGCGGATCCATTTCCCTTTGTGAAGCGCGCTTTTGAGACGATAGCGCTCGCCAAAGTGGCGACGTCCGCGGAGGAGGCTCGAAGTTTCGGCTTTCTCAGCGAAGACGATACGGTCTCAATGAACGCCGATAGATTGATTGCGGACGCGAAGAAAGAAGTTTTGTCACTGGCGGCCAGTGGTTATGTGCCGCCCCAGCCGCGCACCGATATTCTGGCGCTGGGAAATGCGGCGCTGGCCACCTTGAAGCTTGGCATTCATCAAATGAAGCGGGCGGGTTATATTTCGGATCATGACGCGGAAATCGGGACTCAACTGGCGCGCATTCTGACGGGCGGCGATCTAAATCATGAGACGCGAGTTTCGGAGCAGTACCTGCTGGATCTGGAGCGGGAAGCGTTTCTTTCATTGGCAGGTATGCGCAAAACTCAGGAGCGACTCGCCCACATGCTGAAGACGGGCAAGCCTTTGAGGAACTGATTGGTGGAGTAGTGAAGCGACATCCCTTAGCCATCGCTGCGTTAATCATCGTTCTTGGCATCTTGATTGGCCTTGTTGCTGGCTGGGGAATGGCGCAGTACGAAACGGGGGAGATAGCACGGCAGGTTCGAGCCAGGAATCCCAATGATCCACTCGATGGGCTGCCTTTTATAGGCCTGGGAATCATGCTGATTGGGTTTGTACTTGGGACGGTGACAGGCATTGTAGGAGCTGTGGTTTTCTGGTTAACAAACAGAGCGAGGGCCGGCAAACAAGGCAAAGAATTAGTCGAGAATGCCTCTCATTAACACCCGGTTTCAACCGGGTGATCCAGCCCTGCACTATGACGCTAACCGTTTCAACGGTTTCTAATGCCTGGAAGAAGGTAAACCGTTGAAACGGTTTTGGAAAATTCAAATCAGCCGCTGTTCACCCGGTTGAAACCGGGTGTTAATGAGATGAAAGAAGTTTTCCAGGGGCATAGTGGGTTGTCACATAGGCCAGTTGGCAAGTGGCTCACCCGCAAACCAGTAATGGTAGAGATTAGGAGTTGAAATGAGAGACGCAGTAATCGTATCAGCAGTTCGCACCGCGGTAGGCAAAGCACCGAAAGGCACACTTCGCAACACCCGCCCCGATGAAATGGGCGCCGCCGTGATCAAGGAAGCCATCGATCGAGTTCCCGGCCTGTCGGCTGCGGAAATCGAAGATGTGATCATGGGCTGCGCAATGCCGGAGGCCGAACAGGGAATGAACGTGGCGCGCGCGGCCGCGATTCGCGCCGGCCTGCCGGTGGAAACCAGCGCCATGACCATCAATCGCTTTTGCTCCTCAGGATTGCAATCGATTGCCATGGCTGCCGATCGCATCAAAGCGGGCGGCGCCGAAGTGATCGTCGCTGGCGGCCTCGAGACAATGTCTATGATTCCGATGGGCGGCCATACTATTCGGCCTAACCCGTACCTGGTCGAGCATTATCCGGACTTCTATCTGAACATGGGCCTGGCCACGGAGAATGTGGCGCGCAAGTATGAAGTCACACGCGAAGAGCAGGACGAGTTTTCCCTGCGATCGCACCAGCGCGCTGCGGCCGCTCTTGATGCCGACAAATTCAAAGATGAGACAGTGCCGCTGACCGTTACCGTCGAGGACCTGGACGAAAAGGGAAGAAAGCAAAAGCGCGAGGTAATTTTCGATCGGGACGAAGGTGTTAGGCGAGATAGCAGCATTGAAGGCCTGGCCAAATTGAGACCGGCATTCCACGCAAAAGGCACCATCACCGCCGGCAACGCGTCGCAGATGTCGGACGGCGCAGCGGCGGCGATTGTAATGTCTGATTCGCGGGCGAAGGAGTTGGGCGCAAAACCTCTGGCGCGTTTTGTTGCCTACGCCACCGCCGGGTGCCCTCCCGAAGAGATGGGTATTGGGCCCGTGTTTGCGATTCCAAAGGTTTTGAAATTGGCCGGACTTACGCTTGATGACATCGACGTGATCGAGTTGAACGAAGCCTTTGCCGCGCAGTCGCTGGCGGTGATCAAAACCCTCGGACTCAATCCCGACAAGGTAAATGTAAATGGCGGCGCCATCGCCCTGGGTCATCCGCTGGGGTGCACCGGCGCCAAGTTAACGGCCACCATCCTGCGCGAACTGGAACGTCGCAATGGACGTTTTGGCATGGTCACAATGTGCGTTGGCGGTGGTATGGGCGCCGCCGGAATTTTTGAAAGGATTAGCTGAAAAGTGGCACAGACTTCAGTCTGTGAAGCCCCTGGCACATACTCGCTGGAGCCACTGACAGATGCCCCCCCTAACAACTGACCCAAAGGAGCTAATTATGTCAGCCGTAGTCGAACAAAAAGAGCTGGTAAAAGGCGGCGCCTTCCTCATCGAAGAGCGTACCCCCGCAGATATCTTCACCCCCGAAGATTTCACCGAAGAACATCGCATGATTGCCGAAACAACCCGGCAGTTCGTGGATAACGAAGTCATGCCGCGCATCGACGAGCTGGAGAAGCATGACTGGAAGCTCGCCCGTGAATTAGTCAAGCAGGCTGCCGACCTGGGACTGATCAGCGCGAACATCCCGGAGGAGTACGGCGGATTGGCGCTGGATCAAACCAGCAGCGCGCTAATCGGCGAGAACATCGGCCGGTCAGCTTCTTTTGCCACCACGCTCGGCGCCGAAAGTGGCATCGGCTTGATGCCTATAATCTACTTCGGCACGGAAGCGGCCAAGCAGAAGTATCTGCCTAAGATAGCAAGTGGCGAAACGATCACGGCTTACGCGCTGACGGAATCCGGCTCGGGTTCTGACGCGATGGCGGCCAAAGCCACGGCGCGCCTGAGTGCCGACGGCAAAGAATACATATTGAACGGCGAAAAGATGTTCATTACCAACGGTGGCTTTGCTGACATCTTCGTCGTGTTTGCCAAAGTTGATGGCGACAAATTCAGCGCCTTCATCGTGGAACGCCAGGAGGGACTGACCAACGGCGCCGAAGAGCACAAGATGGGCATCAAGGGTTCAAGCACCACTACCCTGGCCCTTTCGGACGCGCGGACTCCGGTGGAAAATCTTTTGGGCGAAATTGGCAAAGGCCACAAGATCGCTTTCAACGTGCTGAACATCGGCCGCTTCAAACTGGGCGCGATGTGCGCCGGCGGGATGAAGCTGATGATCCAGGAAGCAGTGCGTTATGCGAACGAGCGGCAACAGTTTGGTAAATCCATCTCGACGTTCGGCGCCATCAAGGAAAAGTTGGCGGAGATGGCGATCCGCACCTGGGTGGGCGAGTCGATGATCTACCGCACGCTGGGAATGATCGAGGCCGGCATCAATGCCCTCGATGACTCGAAGGACATGGATGCGCGTTTGAAGGCCATCGAAGAGTATGCGGCCGAGTGTTCGATCATCAAGGTGGCGCTTTCTGAATACTGCGACTTTGTGGCTGATGAGATGGTCCAGATCTTCGGTGGTTATGGTTATTCAGCCGACTATCCGGCGGAGCGCGCGTACCGGGATACGCGTATCAACCGCATCTTCGAAGGCACAAACGAAATCAACCGCATGTTGATACCCGGGCGCCTGATGAAGAGTGCGCTGAGTGGGCGGCTGGCTTTGTTGCCGGCGGCACAGGCGTTGATGGACGAGGTGTTATCGCCCCAGATGGCCGGGTTCGATGACGATGAGGGCATGCTGGCGGCCGAGTTAAAGCTGGCCAAGAACGCGAAGAAAGTAGCCCTGATGACGCTGGGCACGGCGGCACAGAAATACATGATGGCGCTCGGTGATCAGCAGGAAATTCTGCTGGGCATTGCCGACATCATCATGGACACGTACGCGATGGAGACGGCGATTCTGCGGACGCAGAAGCTGGCGGCGGCGCGCGGCGAAGCGGCGGCGGCCAGTTATATCGACATGACACGTGTGTTCTGTAACGACGCGGTGGAGCGAATTGAAACGCGGGCCAAGAACACGCTGGCGGGAATGGCGGAAGGCGATGAATTGCGGACCTTGCTGGCTGCGCTGCGACGCTTTACGAAGCTGACGCCGATGAACACGATCGTGGCGCGGCAGCGGATTGCGGATGAAATGATCGCAGCGAACAAGTACGTTTACTGATCCTGATCTGAGATCTCAGATTTGAAATTTTGAGATTATTTGAGATTTGAAATCATCTGAATCTGAGATCTGACATTTGAGATCTCAGATTCTGAAAAATGTCGGGCTGGCGCTGGTTGCAAAGTTTCTTTTAGAGTCGAAGGTTCTCGAGAACTCGACCATGGATTGAAAGATCTGCGGTTGAGCTGGATAAGTTTACTTGTCCAGGTTTTGAAATCTCGAGGAGAGGAGACTCTTTGA
>JBDTOI010000117.1:0-13463 GCA_039933315.1 Pyrinomonadaceae bacterium | reverse complement strand
CTCGACTGTTCCAGTTTGCGGCTCTGCGTTTCCGCGGGTGAAGCCCTGCCGGCGAAACTGGGCGAGGACTGGGAAAGTACTTTTCGTGTGCCGGTGCTCGACGGCATTGGCTCCACCGAGATGCTGCACATGTTCATGTCGAACCAGCAGGGCGACGTGCGCTATGGCAGTAGTGGCAAGGTAATAACAGGATACGAAGTGCGCCTGTTGGATGAAAACGGTGAGCCCACACCTGCGGGCAGCGAAGGAAATCTTTGGGTGAAGGGCGAGAGCGCCGCGACTGGCTACTGGCAAAAACCGGAAGTGACCGCTCGCACGTTTGTTGACGGCTGGGTGCGCACAGGGGACTTGTATCGCTGCGACGAGGATGGCTATTACTTTCACATGGGTCGCTCGGATGACTGCTTCAAATCCAGTGGTCAATGGGTCTCGCCGGTGGAAGTCGAAGGTGTGCTGCTACGTGATGAGGGCATCATGCACGCGGCGGTGGTGGAGGATTTCAGCCCTGATGGCCTTCCCTGCGCTTGCGCGTTCGTGATTCCGCGGAAACGGGAGGACGGCGCACAGGATTTGGAAGACTCACTACGAAGAACTGCCGGGGAGCACTTGGCGCGGTTCAAGCAGCCGCGCCGTTACGTGTTTGTCGATGAACTGCCCTACACTGCCACGGGAAAGATTCAGCGATTCAAGCTACGGGAACAATTGAGAAAACCGATAAGCCTATAGGACTTATTGGGCCCATACCTGCAAAATCACCTATGACCCAAAAAAGTATCCAGGAAACCTACGCTCCAAACTTGAAATGTTTCGGCTGTGGCCCGGCAAACGAGAAGGGTCTCCATATTCGCAGCTTCCCTGACGGCGATGAGGTGGTCGCCGAATGGCAGCCCGAAACGCATCACGAAGCATTTCCGGGCATGCTCAGTGGCGGCATTATTGGCACTCTGCTCGACTGCCACTGCAACTGGACCGCCGCCTATCAACTCATGAAACTGGAGGGCGCCAACAAGCCACCGTGCACTGTTACGGCCGACTATGCCATCAAGCTGCTGCGGCCCACTCCCACCGATCGGCCCGTGCGCCTGGTTGCACGCTTAGTCGAGTCAAGCGGTGATCGGGCCATCGTCGAAGGCGAACTGATCGCTCACGACAAAGTTTGCGCCACCTGTCGCGGCACCTTTGTCGCCGTCAAACCCGGCCACCCCGCCTACCATCGCTGGTAAGTGGCACAGACTTCAGTCTGTGATGCCACGTGCGCCCCCTCTCAACTCACGCTTAGACCATCATTGAGCTTTCGCTAAGGATAATCACAGACTGAAGTCTGTGCCACTTGGCTGGTGCCAGCCACACCTGAGCTCTGAGGGTGGCTCACACGGAACTTTTCCTCAAACCAATTAGTATTCCTTCTTAATGATTACGCTAATCAGACTTGAGTTTCTCAAGCTAACTCGTTCCCGGAGCTTCTACCTTTCCTTCGCCGCCTTGCTGGGATTTGTCCTGCTGATGCTGTGGGGCTTCTATTCATATGCCCAGCGAAAGACCAGCGGGCTGGCGGCTGAGCAGTTCAAATACACTTATGAATCAAAGAGTTATTTTAACGGGCTCACCTTCACACTCTATTCGCTGGTGTTTGCTTTCAGCCTCCTGATACCAATCTTTGTGGCCATGAGCGCAGGAAGTCAGATTGCCGGCGAGCGCCGCGCCGGGACGCTGAGAACGATGTGCGTCCGGCCGGTTTCGCGCGTTTCGATACTTCTCTCAAAGTTTTTCGTAGTAGCAATCCACACTTATCTGTTGATGGCTTTCTTTATTGGCATCAATTTGCTGGTGGGCCTGTTGTTCGTCGGCTGGGGCGACCTGGAATTGCATCCGGGGGCCCTGAACCTGGTGGATGAGCCGGGTCGCATCATCCGCGACGATGCGCTGTGGCGTTTCTTCTACGCCAGCTTCTCCGGCACCTGGGCCCTGCTGGTCGTGGCCGCAATTGCGATGCTGCTTTCGGTGTTGTTCGATAATCCGGTAACGGCGGTCGCTTCGACCCTCGCGGTGTATCTAATATTCTACATCGTGGGCCGGATCGAGTTCTTCGAAACGCTGCGGCCGTATTTCTTTACCACCGACATGGACTTCTGGCGCGATGTGCTGAAGCCCGACATTCCCTGGCACAGTTTTTATCATTATGCGAGCACGTGCGGCGCATACACCTTTGGTCTGCTGTTGGCGGCAGTGGTGATCTTTGAGCGGAAGGACATCAAGAGTTGACAGGTGCACATGTGGTGCTTTGATCGGACCGAACCGTTAGCGAGCGACGAGCAACATGATGATTCATCGCAGTGGCATGAAGTCATGGGACCGCGACCTGACTGAGGGCCAGCGAAATGACCCACGCGGACTGACAGTTTGCGTTACAAGACGAAGGACACTATCGGTATGTTAGTTAAGTTCTTGTTGGCGGCGATATTCGGGTTGATGCTTTCGGCGGCAGGATTGCTGCAGCCGTCGCGCCAGCGATCGCTGCTGGGGGCCCGTGGCCAGGACGGTCAGCACCTGAAGTTAATGAGTTGGAACATAGGGTACGGCGCTCTTGAAACTGAGACGCGGGCCCGCAACGAGGACCTTCCCGCCGTGGCCCGGATCATACTGAATAACGATCCGGACGCTGTGGCGCTCCAGGAACTAACCGGCGAAAGCCAATTGAAACTTCTCCTCAAACACTTGAAAAACCGTTATCGCGGCCAGGTAAGCACTTCCGGCAAGGCAGATCGTGTGGCCGCAGTGCTCGTCAAAGATCGCAACGTCCACTTCGACGACATCCCGGCGGGCGACAGGTTCGCGGTCGCCGCATCCTTTCGTTTGCGCTCGCAAATGCCCGAGATCGTGTTCATCAGCGCTCATGCCGATGCCTTTAGTTCAGCCCGCCGCCGGACTTTCGGCAGTGATGTAGTTGACTGGGCCCGCAGTCGCGCTGGGGGCGAGATTGCCTTCATTGCCGGCGACCTGAATCTGGAAGTCAGCGTGCGAAACAAAACCAATCTTTTCACTGATGACGCAAAGAATGATAGCGAGACTTATGGTTACTTCTCGAAGTATTTTCGCGACCTGGCACGCGATGCGGGCGAAACCTCCATCAACGATAGACGCATTGATTACGTGTTTGGTCCTTCGGAAACTGTAACCCTGCGTCGCGCCGAAGTGTTGCACGGCACGGCCATAGGCCGAATGGATCACTGGCCCCTGCTGGTTGAAGTGGCAGTTTAATAGGGCCTATAGGACTTATTGGACCTGTACCTGTAAAAGCCTGGTTGTATGAGCGATTTGATTCTGAAAACTGAAGACCTAACGAAAAAATATCGTGGCCGGGTCGCGGTTGACGCGGTGTCGCTGACAGTTGAGCGTGGCGAGATCTTCGGCTTCTTAGGCCAGAACGGCGCCGGAAAATCGACTTTGATCCGCATGGCTCTGGGGCTCGTCCGGCCAACACGCGGGCGCGTCCTATTATTCGATCACGACATGGCGCGGCGCCCGCTGAAAGCCTTGCAGCGCGTCGGCGCTATAGTTGAAGCCCCGGCGTTTTACGAGAACTTTTCCGGTTGGGACAACCTTCGCATTCTGGCGGCCATGTCCGGCGGCGCGAAAGCAAAACAAATTGAGAAGACCCTCGAACTGGTGGATTTGTTGTCGCGCGCACATGATCCGGTTCGTACGTATTCGCATGGCATGCGACAGCGGCTTGGCATCGCTCAGGCCCTCCTGCCCGCTCCCGAGTTAGTAATCCTCGATGAGCCAACCGATGGCTTGGATCCGCAGGGGATACGCGAAGTTCGTTTGCTGTTACCGCGGTTGCGGGATGAGCTTGGCCTTACGATACTAATTTCCAGCCATCTGCTTCACGAAGTGGAACAGGTCTGCAACACAGTCGCGATCATTGATGAGGGCCGGTTGCTGTATCAGGGGGCAATCGACGGTCTGCTAGCGAAAGACAAGGTCGTTAGAATTACTGTCGATCCGCTCGAGGATGCTTATCAACTGCTCGCTCGAGATCCGAAGCTTTCGGTTGGGCGGAATGGATCGCAATCACTCTACGTCACGATGCCAAACGATGAGATTCCCCGCGTCAATGCATTACTGGTGGGTAAGGGGATGCGGGTCATGGAGATTTCGCCCCAACGCGCCACGTTGGAAGAAGCATTCATGAGGCTAACTACATCGAGACAGAATTTACAGGATGGACAGGATTAACCGGAAAGGGAGCTGCGCTTGCTCCCAGCTGCCACCTCTTCCCTGATCCTGTTGATCTTGTAAATCCTGTCGATTATCTATCAGGAACCCACCGCGCAAACTGACAGTTTGCGTTACGACTTCTCAGGTGGGTATTATCCCGTCCTTTACTGCGCTCAATACTATAAGGACGCCCATGCCAAATCTCCTGCATCGACCCCGCCGATTGCGAACGACTGAGAACCTGCGCGCGCTGGTGCGGGAAACGCGCCTGGCGCCGGAAGATTTCATCCTGCCGCTGTTCGCCTGTCCCGGCCAGAACGTGCGTCGCGAAATCGGCTCGATGCCGGGCGTGCACAACCTTTCAGTTGATCAGATCGCGCGCGAGGCCGAGAGTGCTTATCAAACCGGCGTGCGCGGAGTAATCCTTTTTGGCCTGCCGGAGAAGAAAGACGAGACAGCCACCGGGGCCTACGCCGACGATGGAATCGTGCAACAGGCGGTGCGCGCCATACGCAAAAGTGCGCCGGACATGATCGTGATTGCAGATACCTGCCTCTGTGAATACACCTCGCACGGGCACTGTGGCGTCGTGCGTGACGGTGAGGTGCTGAACGATGAATCCCTGGAGTTGCTCGCTCGCACAGCGGTTAGCCAGGCGGAAGCGGGCGCCGCCATCGTTGCGCCTTCGGCGATGATGGATGGACAGGTCGGGGCAATTCGCGAAGCGCTGGACGAAGCCGGCTTCGAACACGTGGCGATCATGGCCTACGCCGTGAAGTATGCATCGGCTTTCTATGGCCCATTCCGCGAAGCCGCCGACAGCGCTCCCGCATTCGGCGATCGCCGCGCCTATCAGATGGATGCTGCCAACGCGCGCGAGGCCTTGCGTGAAGCGGAACTGGATTATTCGGAAGGCGCCGACTTTTTGATGGTCAAACCAGCAACGCCATATCTTGATATTCTGAAGACGTTGCGCGATCGCTTTGACCTGCCGCTGGCCGCCTATCATGTCTCCGGCGAGTACGCCATGATCAAAGCTGCGGCGCAAA
The DNA here is from genome assembly GCA_039933315.1 of Pyrinomonadaceae bacterium. Lineage (GTDB taxonomy): Bacteria > Acidobacteriota > Blastocatellia > Pyrinomonadales > Pyrinomonadaceae > DASXRU01. The sequence goes on along the minus strand of JBDTOI010000117.1, from coordinate 8,193 downwards.
AGGGCTGGATTGACGAGCAACGGGTGATGATGGAAACGCTAACCAGCATCAAGCGCGCCGGCGCCGATCTGATTCTCACTTACTATGCGCGCGAAATAATCAAGTTGATGGGTTAATAAGGCCAAAATGCAAGTGGGGCGAGGACAACTTGCAAATCATCATATAGGACGATAACTTTCGACTCGGATGAAAGATTGGCGTTGAGACTGGAGGACCAGGTGAAGTACAAGATTCTCTTGGAGAAAAGTGAAGAAGGGTACAGCGTGTCCTGTCCCGGTCTGCCGGGATGTTGGTCGCAAGGGGACACAGAAGAAGAAGCCCTGGAGAATATCCAGGACGCCATTCGCGAATATCTGGGGGCCATCGACGATGTGGTTAAGAATGCCGATGTCCGGGAGGTCGAGGTAGTCGTCTAGCGATGCCAAAGCTTGCCGGCATCAATCACCTTCAAGCAATCAAAGCATTGGAGAAAGCTGGATTCACGATTGTACGACAGGGCAAACACATTGTGATGTCGAATGGTATGCGCATTCTAACGATTCCTCGCCATAATCCAGTCAACGCCCTGACAATGGGCGGTATTGTTCGGGATGCAGGCCTCACGGTCGATCAATTCAAGAAGCTACTTTAACCCTACAGTTCACCTCACTTCCACCTCCACCGGCGTCGCGTCATGCGCCTCATAACCTTCCGGCCAGTTGGAAATGTTTATGCCGTAGAGCCAGTCTGAATCAACCGTCACCGCAAAACGAATCGTATATGGCAGTCCGCGCGCAACTCGCAGGCGCACGGAAAGCTGATCAACCCTCCACTCCTGGACCAAAGGCTGCTTGGGATCCTCAACCGCAATCAGGCGCGAGCCGCTGTTCTTACCATTCACAAACAAAGTGACCCGCGTGCGAATCCATGCGGGGTCGACATCAGTCGGCAGGACCGGCTGAAGATGCGCGCGCACCAGCAGGTGACCAACCCGTCTCCACTCGGGACGCGCGGGGACGACGTATTCGAAGAAACCGACCCCCGATCCCCAGACATAACCCGGGCCCTCCCCCAGTTTCTCGAACCGCGCACTCGCCACCATCTCCGGCTTGAAGCGGTAGAGCAGAGTGCGATCTTCGCGAGTGATTAGCAGTGGCTTCAGACCTGGATCGTCAGCGGGCCTGGTAAAGGCGAATTGGCGTGGCACCAGGTGGCGGCCCGGCTGCAATAAACGATCAGGAGGATCGTAGTCCTGGTGCGATGCGAATAATTGCCCGGCGCGCGTTATCTCCGACAACACCGCCGCGTCTTGCGGCGCTGTGTAAGCAACCCCATAACCACGCTGTGGATCCGGCGTCAATATCCAGAACATCGCGCCGGCGATCCCGTTCTCCGCCGCGGCGGCAAAAAAAGCTCGATACCAATCTGTCTGCGAAAATCCTTTAAAGCCATCGCGCGACATGCCGAATTCACCCAGCACAATCGGCTTCTTGAGCGAAAAGGCGGCGGCGGCGCGGTTCTCCATGAACCAGCGTAAGTCTTCCGGCGAATCGACGCTCAGGTCTCGATCGTCGCGCGGGTAATTGTGCACGTCGCAGTAGTCGATCGAGGGCAGTTGATGATCGAGCAGCCACTCGCGTCGTTCGGCGGCCGAGCGATAACCCCAATCGCCGGGCGCTATCAGGTGATGCGGGTCGAGTGACTTCAGATAACCGCTCATCTCCGCGATCCACGCGCGCCGTTCAGACCAGCGTCCCGTTACTGCCTGCGCTTCGTTCATTAACTCATAACCAAAGATGGCGGGGTCGTCGCGGTAAAGCAGACCCGTGACGGTGTTGCGGCGAGTGGCGATCTTCTCGAGATGCTCGCGATACAGCCGGCGCGCCTCAGGATTCGTGTAGAAGAGCATGGCGCGTTCATTGTTAATGCCGAAGGGTTTGCTATCGTCGTCAGCGCCCGTTACCCCGGCCCAGCGAAGATATTGCGTCACTCCACCTGTGTCGCGCCACCAGTTAAGCAGGCAAAGCTGGGCCTTCAGACCGTTGCGCGCTGCCTCGGCGATGACGCGATCGAGATGGACTAACTCCTCTTCATTCCATTCACCCGGCGCGCGCCGCAGGGAATGCGTTCGCGGCCAGTCAGCCTGGTCGGAGATAGGCTTCACATCGTTCGGGCCGCCTTCGCCGAAAGCCCACACCCTTACCACGCGGATGCCATTCTGAGCGGCCACCCTCAACGTTTCGGGCATGCGCGCCCGATCCTCATCCCGGTACATGACCGACACATTAGCGCCGACAAAACGAAACGATTTGCCGTCTATTACCAGACGCGCACCACGGGCCTGCACGAATCCGAGCGGGACGCCCGGCGAAGCGTTCTCGCGCGCACTGCAAGACAACAGAATTGCCGCGCTCGCGGCGATCATGAGCGCGGCAACAACAAATGTTCTCTTTCCCATTTGGGTGGATTCTAAGCGGGGCGACCGGACCTAAACTCGCCGCTCATGTTGGGGGGCCAATCGGAGAGGCGACCAATTTCATTGGTGGCACTTAGCGCGGGCTGGTCATGCGAATGAATCCCATGATTGCGCAGAAGGCTCCCACCACCACGAACCCGTTAAAGAAAGTGAGTATGGCAAAGGCGGTGGTGGCATCGAAAACGTAGGCATAAGCGAGCAACAGGAATTGCAAGTGAAAGAAGAGTAGACAAAGGGAAACAAAGGAAAACCATCTCGCCGAGGCCCCGAAGGCGCGCGCCCGCGCGAATCCGATCACCGTTGCCACCAACCATCCAACCGTGCCGGCCAGCAGCAAGGAGAGAATGACCGGCGCAAAGTAAGTTGGCGCCGTGAACCGGGCGTCTGCGTCCTGCAGGATCATCAACAAGGCAAAATTCATTCGCTACTCCTCCAAAGAGAATTGCGACTACGTTTGACAAACTAAGCGCCGTTTGCGCCCATGGCTCGATGGCTAAAGCGCAAACGGCGTCAATGCAATCTTAGTTAAGACGGCACTCTCGCAGCGCTTCATAGCGCGCGCAGCCGCCAGTTTAATAATCAGGGGCTATAAAGCAACACGGCAACTTTTGTTACTGCGTGATGTGGATTTCTTCTTCCTTGTTCACATGACCCAGGAAATAGATCAGGGCGCAAATGAAGAAGACGACCCCCATGCCAATTGCCCACCACATGTGATGCGATCCTGATGTCGCGTTGCTGGTATCGCCCACGAAGAGATAGAATCGGTAGATTCCATACCCCAGCGAGCCCAGGCCCACGACGATGACAAGGATGTCTTTCATTTTGAACCTCCGGCAATGTTTTTATGAAGGTTACGGAAAAAGCCGGCGAATAATGGCTGCATGTTAACGCTACCTTTGTGATAAGGCAAGGCCAGTGTAAAACACGAAACGGAAGCTCCTTACCATGCTTTGCGCACCCATTAGTTTTGTAGGGGCGTTCCTCCGTGGGCGCCCCTTCTTAGCCTACTATTACAATCGAGGGGCGGCCACGGAGTGCCGCCCCCACAATACCTTAGAGAATCACGCGCTTGTCGCCGGCCCGGCGAGTCACCCGCTGCCGATCCAGGAACTCGAGTAACGGAATCGCGTATTTCCGGGAAACTCGGGCCAACTCCTTGAAGGCAGCCACGTCAATCAAACGTTCGGGTTGGTGCTCGCTCGCGTAAACGCGCAATTTTTCCGTCAATTCGTCGAGCGCCTGGCGATGAAAAAAGAGTTGCGGTTGCACCGCGACCAGTTCACCTGCGTCGACTAGCAATTGCAGAATCTTTCTGGCATGCGCTCGACCCGCAGCGGGGACGGCCGTCTTCGTCATTGCCTCCTCGAGCGTGGGTGCTTCCAATCCCGCCTGTTCGTAAATGTCTGCCAGTCGCCGGCGCAGCTGCGCGTCGGCGGGTGAAAGTTCCCGGTTGTGTTCGCGTGCGCGAATCGTGTCTTTTTCTGAAACGATCACGCCTTCTTTTTCCAGTTGGGCGATGACCGATCGGAACAACTCGGGAGCCGCATGTCCGAACTGGCGCTCGCGCAAAGTCTCGCGCGACAGGCCGCGCGCTAATGGTTGCGCGCGATGATGTTCGGCCACTTCTGCCTTTACCAGATCTTTTAGTTGCTCGAAACCAGTATGGCTGACCAGCACTCCTTCGGCCTCAACCACTGTGCCGCCCTGCTTTGCTTCACTCCAGATTGATTCAATCGCCCTATCGTTCCAGCCGGTACGCGCGATGAGGGCCCCCCGACTGAGGCCTTGCGTTCCCGCCAGATCGGCAAAGATGCAAACTTGGGCCACCCGGTCGAGCGTCAGTAAGGCTTCGAGCCGCCCGCGCGCCGCGGCTGTATCGCGACCGCGATGTTTCGCCGCAAAGGGATTGAGCACAGTGGCGCCGGCAATGGTTCGGGAAGGCGAGTAAGACCGTATAACCAGGCGGTCGTTCAGCACAGCGACGATAGGCGATTCAAAGCGCAACTGGGCCAAGCCCGTTTGGCCCGGAGTTATTTCGCCGCCCTGCTCCAACACGCGCACACGCGCCAGCACTTCCGCGGCCCCGGCATGCACGCGCACGCGGGCCCGCGAACGAAGCGGTCGAGGCGCATTCTTCAAGACCTCGACCTGGACATCCACGATCTGGGTAGGCCGCAAACGGCCGGCGGGCGCCAGCACCATTCCCCTTGCCACGGCTGAAACATCAACGCCGCCGAGATTAACTGCGGTGCGATTGCCTGCCGCAGCGGCTGCCACCGTTGTTCCATGGACCTGTACGCCGCGTACACGCGCACGTGTGCCCGCGGGCAAAAGCTCCAACTCGCTGCCTTCGGAAATCTCGCCGGCCACCAGTGTGCCGGTCACGACTGCGCCGAAGCCTTTCATGGTAAACGCCCGATCGATAGGTAAACGCGTGATGAAGTCTGCGGAGCGGTGCGGCGCCCGTAAACCCTGGTCACGTAGCGTGCGTTTCAGATCGTCGATTCCCGCGCCTGTGCGAGCGCTCACCGCAACCACAGGGGCTTCAGCCAGGAACGAGTTCGCCACCAGTTCCCGCGCTTCCGTCTGTACCAGGTCCAGCAACTCTTCATCAACCAGATCGGTTTTGGTAATCACGACCAGGCCATTCCTGATTCCCAACAGCCGGCAGATATCAAAATGCTCGCGTGTCTGCGGCATGACGCCTTCGTCGGCGGCGATGACCAGGGCTACCAGGTCAATGCCGTGCGCGCCGGCCAGCATGTTTTTTACGAATCGCTCGTGACCGGGCACGTCCACAAAGCCTATGCGCAGGTCACCCAGATCCAGATCCGCAAATCCCAGATCGATGGTGATGCCGCGGCGCTTTTCTTCCGGCAGCCGATCCGCATCGATGCCCGTCAGCGCCCGCACCAGCGCCGTCTTTCCGTGATCGATGTGGCCCGCCGTGCCGACTATAATTGAGCGCATGCGTGTCAGGGTACTGGGTGTCAGGTGTCGTTTGCCGGGTAGGGGAGTTAGTGACCGAACCGAGGCTTCGCACAGAAACTTTTATTTCGTGTGTTCTTTCGTGTAGTTAGTGTGATTTCGTGGATCGTATGGCTCCGAATCCTAAGCACACGATCCACGAGATTACACGAACTCTCACGAAGCAACACGAACTAATACTGATCTTGACGTGCTCAGTGGTTCCGCTTCGAACCAGCCGGCGACTTTTTGTGGAAAGCCGTGAACCGATGTGATGTCAGCTTTCAACTGAAAGATCTCACAGTCAAGTGTGTTCAGTTGAACGTTGAGAACCAATCACCTATTTCATGATCTCAAAATCAATCCATTGGGTAGCGGTGCGGTATTTCTCCTTCGCCAGGAGGTCAGTGACGACTACCTGAAACGTATATTCGCCGGGCGCCATCTCGGTGCCCAAACGGAGCGCTGCTCCCGCCGTCAGGCGCTTTAGATCCGTCTGGCCCGCGGCATCGAAAGGTATTTCCTTTCCCGTAAACACCAGTTTGCCGTCGCGAAAGAGTCGCGCCTGCGTCACAAGTTGCGGGCGGCCGGTCGCCTTGTTCAACTGCGGGTTATAAATAAAGTAGCCATACCCCATGGATTGCCCGCGCTGAAATTGTCGCACCGCCGCGATAGCAGCCGGATCGGTGTCCGGAATCTCCTGCCCCGCGTTCGCTGTTGGAGCTGCTGTCTTAGCCGGCCTGCTTTTGGCTTCCGGGTCTTCGGCGGTGACCAGAACACCGGAAAGAGTCAAACGGTTCTTCTTGAAGTCAGGCACTTCCACAAACTGACTTACCGAGCCCACCCGGGATGAAGCCTGGTCACGCAGAGCCGTGCGCATCTGATATGCGCCCGGCTTCTTTATCGGCACCGTCACAAAATAAACGAAGCCCTGCTTCAGTATGCGTTGATAGGTGGGGCCCTTAACCCGCATGGTGTGGGTATATCCGACCTGATCAACCACTCCGCCGTTGTCGCCAAAGGTCACTGCCATGATGGAAAATACCGTCTGGTGCCATCCGTCCGGCTGCTCGGTGAACGTCAGATCCCGGCCATCAACATGCAAGAGTGAACGCATGATTGACCCCACCTTAGGATCGTTGGCAAACAGAGACGTCATGCGCAGATGAACCCCGGAAGATCCGAAAGGCGAGGTCAGGGCGCTGATCATTTGTTGCGGGGCTGTCTTCGGCGCCGGCCGCTCTTCGTCCTCGCTGATGCCATAGAATCCGGTGCGCATTCGAACGTTGAACTTTCCCGGACGCAGCACCTTAAGACTGAGCTTATGAAACTTGCGCCGGCCGCGAACGTCAAACGTCGAATCGTCCGGGCGATAACCAATCAGGTAATAGCCCTTTTGATCCTCCAGCACGCGCTTCACTCCGCTGTTCAGATCATTGTTATTGCGAATGGCAATGCCACCAGTTTGTTCCGCCAAAAAACTCAAACCATACTGCGAATCCAAAAGATCAGAGTTGCGATTGCTCAGTTGTCGCTGGACCTGCTCCGGACTCATGCCGGCCACGTTGTCCGACGCCTGCAGGCTAAGCGTTTGCAAGCCGCGTGCGTCCATTGTGTAAATCACCACTGACGAACGGTTGGCCAGGTCAACCAGGCGCTTCATGTTCTGTAGCACTCGATCAGTCCGCGTAGGGTCGTCCTGGTTGAATATCTTAATGCCGTCAGAAAGAAGCAGAATTGATTTGCGACCAGGGAGTTCACGCAGTCCGCGCACCACGTAGTTCAACGCGCCCAAAGTTCCCACCGCAAACAGATCCTCTCGCAACTGGTCAACGTCTTCGGGGGCACGGCGTTCTTCGTCGTCCGCGGGAATCAGGGAAGCCTCTATCGGGGCAAACGCGCTGATCCCGCTTCGCCCGAATCCCCACTTAACTCGCTCGATGGCCGCATAGAGTAGTCGCTTATCTGAAGTGAATTGCTGGAGCGCGCCCATCCCGCCGGCAGTGCGAACAATCGCCACCAGGTCGCCCGGCTGCATTTGCTCGTCAACAAACTTCTTCAGCGCCCGCCGCACGTAATAGACGCTCTGAAAAGACAGACCCAAATCGTCAACCACCAGTGCCATGGTGCGCCTGACCTGGTCAGGGCGAAGACGCGTGGGCGGAACCGGCGGCGCATTCTTATCGGAAGTTGTGGTCCTGGTCGCAACTGGCGCCGCCGGATCGGGCGCTGCTACGTAATAAGAGAAGTTGGTAATGGTCTGCGGTTTGCCGTCTTCGGAAATTTGCAGTTCTTCCGGCTTCAAATCAGTAACCAGCTTGCCTTTTCCGTCGGTCACGACTGCGTCCACCTGGACCAGTTTGGTGGTGATGCGCACCACCTCGTCGTCCTGCGGTGGAGGCGGTGGCGCGGATCGTTGCCCGGCCGATGATTGTGTTTGTGCCGGCTGCCTGACTGGTTGCTGCGCCAGTGAGGCGATAGTTAATTGAGGAAGCAGGATTAGGACAAGTGGAAATCTGTATTTCATCGCCAGAACCCCCGGGGGATAACTTCTCTTGTAACGCAAACTGTTAGTTTGCGAGCGCGTTGAATGCTACTCATTCTTCGCAAACTAACAGTTTGCGTTACAAATTAGGCACTACCTGTGCTTGCTGCGGGGAGGTTAGTACGAAACGTTTTGCGAAGCAAAGAAAAGAGGAATTCGGTAGTGGATCAGTTTGAACTTAACGCCGAAGGCGTTGGCTAATTCCAGCCCAGGGTTTGCTTTG
>JBDTOI010000116.1:0-13476 GCA_039933315.1 Pyrinomonadaceae bacterium | reverse complement strand
ATGACACCGGGGTACGCGGGGGCGGCATTCTGCTGGGAGTAGAAGCAAAAAACGATGAGGATGTTGACCGGTTAGAGCATCTGCTGGAAGACATTGGCGCCGAACATGTGCGCTCAGAGTAAACAATTGTAGGGGCGGCACTCCGTGGCCGCCCCTCTCATTGAATTGTTTTATCCGGGTCGGACTAACATGAGAATGGACCATGGGAAAGCCCGGCCCCCCCATGGTCCATTCATGATCTCGCAATACTGTCAGGTCCAGCTATTTGCGAATACTCTCGCCGATATCCTCGATGGCCTCGCCGATCTTTCGCTTAGCCGTGCCGTATCCTTCTCGCAAGTGTCCCTGGGCCTGATCGGCATTGCCTTCAGCCTCCAGATCTCGATCGCCGATCCCCCGACCGACACTTTCTTCTACCTTGCCCTTGGCCTGATCCAGTTTTCCTTTAACTTCGTCCTTGTTTGGTATTCCCATGATCATTCTCCTTACTTCAATAAGTTCTACGCCTGAGTGATTGAAAGCCGCGGAAGTGCCGCTTCCGGAATGAAGTTCGGCAAAGGGCGTACCAGGGGAAAGATTGCCCACAGAGCTATAACCCTAATGGCGAACGGCCCGGCCTGGCGAGATTCCGTACAGTATTCGTGTGGGATGGTTGATCTTCGGACAACACAGTGAAGCCGTGAGAGTTGGTTCATCTCGTGAGGGTTGGTCGATGGATCGAAAAAGAAAAATCGGGTGCGCTTTCGAAAAAAGCGCACCCGAGAAGGAACGGCGAAAGTGCCGGTGCTGGTTAGAACTGGAAGCGAACCCCCAGCTGCACCTGCCGTTCGCGGAAGAGCGTGCTATCAGCGAAGTTGGTGATTCCGAAGGGATTGTTAAAGGTCAAGGTCGAGCCGGAAAGGTTGTAAATAGTAGAATTCACACCCGTGACCTGCGTCCGGTTGAAAATGTTAAAGCCCTCGGCCAGGACTTCAATATTGGTGGTTTCAGTGATGGCGAACCGACGTGATATACGCAGGTCGGCAAACCAGATATTGGGCTGCTTGAAGAAGTTTCGCGGCACCTGGGTGAAGCGACTCGAGCCACCCGACCCGTTTGTTCCACCACCCGGCGTTGTACTTGAGGCAAAGCCAAACGAGGTTGGGTTTATCGAGCCGGAGATGTTGCCGGTGAAACGCGCCCCTGAGAACGAATTAAAGATAGGTGCAATGGTCCAGCCGTTCAGGAGCGCCCGGCCCACCTTGTTGTCGCCGTCTTGGATGAGATGAGTGTTGTAAACGACACTCGCGACGAACTTCTGGCGTCTGTCAAAATTGGACAAACCGTTCTCGGCACGCTGATCGAAGGCGTTAGACGGAAGATTGTTGGTCGTAAAGGTCACCGAGCTCTGACCGTTGTCCGATGATCGTGAAAGCGTATAGCTGGTCTGAAATTGCAGGCCGTTGGTAAGACGACGTTGCGCTTGCAGCACCAGAGCGTTGTACTTGGTAAAGACATTGCTGCGGATTTCGGTAATCGCGCCAAAGTTTGTGTTTGGTCTACTTCCGGTGAATATAGGTGTAAGCCAGGTTTGCCCGGCAAATGGTCCGCCTACGATGGATAAAGCGACCGTTCTGGTTGGCGGCGGCAGGTTTGTATCCACGAAGTTCGGGAGAGAGTTCCCGAAGCTGCCCAGATACGCTGCCGAAACCACGGTGTTGCGGCCGATTTCTCGCTCGACGACTAAATCAAGCTGATGAATTTGCGGCAGTTGAAAGTCGGGGGCGAAGTACTGCACCGCCGGGGTCGTCAAGGTGCCCGCTGCGATCAAATTGGGGTAGATCGGCGCAATCGAACTAGTGGGAGACACTGACACCTGCCGCTGGGCGCGATCAGCACCGACGCCGGTGTTGACCAGCGAGTTGTAAACCGTCGAGTTGATCACGCGACCGTAGTAGATCCCCCAGCCGCCGCGAACCGACGTTTTGCCGTCGCCGCTCACGTCGTAGGCAAAGCCAATTCGGGGACCAAAGTTGTTTTTGTCATCCACTTTATTCGAAGTCTGGAAAGGCAGCAGAGAGTTGACGTTAATTGGATCCGGGTTGCGCTGGTATTCGTAACGCAAGCCGAGGTTAAGCGTCAGGCGCGGAGAGACCCGCCAGTCGTCCTGAAGAAAGAAATTAAAGTCCGCCGTTTTCATTGTCAGGCCGAGAATACCAAACCCCTGGTTGAAGTTACCGCCGTAGCACTGGCCGGCTCGACGCGTCGAGCCGATGCACTGACCGTTGGTGCCTCCGCTTAGGGCGCGAATTGCTCCGTTCGTTGTGAAGTTAGTGTAATCAACGATAAAGTCGTTGAGCCCATTTGCGCCCGTATAGTTAAACTCGCCACCCATGAAGCGAAGGTTGTTGAGTATATCTTTGACGAAGTTGACGTCGCCGCCCCACTTAAGTGTGTGGTTGCCGGCAGTTAAAGTCACGGTATCGGCAAACTGCCAGCGTCGCTCGTCCGGGAACGCCGCCCGCTCGAGAAACTCGGGTATGCCGAACGAAAAGCCGTTCTGAATGAACGTCTGGGGCGACCTGCCGCCGGGGGCCGTGGTGGGCTCTCCCGGGAGCGGGGGCTGGCTAAACTGGAATTCATTATCACGGCCCCACTGGAAGCGAGCTTCGTTGAGCAGCGTAGGCGAAAGGGTGGATGAGAGCCGCAGGTTTAGGGAGTCAATCTCGACAAAATCGTCGCCAAAGTTATCCACGGCGCGGGTGTTGGTAGCCTGCGTCTGGATACCCGCCGGAGACGCCCAGCGCAACCGGTTATAGGTGGCGGTCAAGGTGTGATTGCTGGTGATATGCCAGTCGAACTTCGGCAGAAGCAATCTCTGATCGCCGCGACGAGCTACTGGGCCAGAAAGACTATTGAGGAAATTGAGCGTGCTATCAATCTGTGCGCTGCTAACGCCGCGGGCCAGGATCGCAGTGCGGTTCGCCGAATTCAAAAAGCTACCACTGGAAAAGGTAGAGAGACCTGGGAAGTTCCGCTTCTGCTCGTCGTAGCTGAAGAAAAAGAAGGCCTTGTCCTTAACGATGGGCCCGCCGATGGTCCCGCCAAACCGGTGACGGACATCCTCCGGTTTGAAGGCCACAGGAGTGAATACCCCGTTCACTAGTGCCTGGCGCGTCTGCTGAGAGTTGCGGGCACCCCACTTGTTATTGCGCTGGAAATAAAATAAATCCCCGTGAAACTCATTAGTTCCGCTCTTAGTGACGGCATTAACGACGCCGCCGGCGGAACGCCCATACTCGGCTGAGTAGCTGGAGGTATTGACCTGGAATTCGCGGATCGCGGATTGGCTAATGGAGTAGCCGATGCGGGTGCGGCCACGCTCCTCAGCGAAGAAGGCCTGATTGTTGTCGCCGCCATCGATGGTATTGTTATTCAGCAAGCCGGAGATCCCGCGAAAGCTGATCAAGCCAAAGGAGCCGTCGGGAACCGCGCCCGGCGTCAGCAGGGCGAAGTTAGACCAGCGAGCGCCGTTGATGGGCAGGTTGTTAAGCGACGTCTGATTGATGTTGGTTGAGAAGTCCTGTTGGGTGGTGTTGATAACGGGTGCCTCAGATACCACCTCTACCGTGCCTGTAACCGGTCCCACCGAGAGAGGCACTTCCAGAGTGGTAGTTCTTCCAACTTCAACGACAACCCTCTCCTGAGTGAAGGCGCTGAAACCCGAGGAATTGATAGTTACTGAGTAGTTGCCCGGGTCCAGTTGGCCGACGAAGAAGCGGCCCTGATCATCCGTGGTGGCCGTTCCTTCCTTGTTGGTCTCAACGTTGCGCACTGCAACCGAAGCACCAGGGATCACCTCTTTGGCCGGATTCATGACTACCCCGCCAATACTTCCTGTCGTGGTTTGGGCAGCGGCTGTCAGCGCGCCCAGCACGATGAACAAGAAGGTGATTAGAGAAAGCCTTAGAAATTTAAACATTGAATGGAACTCCTTAATCAGTCAAAGAAGGTTGAGATTCGTCCGCGCACGCGGGCGGGTACAGAAGGTGATCCGGGATTCGAGAGCACTTGTTAGCTTAAGAAGGAATGACTGTAAATGACGATTCGACCCTGCTGGGTAGCGATGGTTTTTTACCATGCGCGACGTCTCCAGTGCAAGTGCCCATCGTTAATAAACATCCTCTACTATGCGACCTGTCCGGGTAGAAGCGGTTTTGCGCAATTTAGCACCATAAATGTCGCAATAGCCGTGCCTTAGGATGAAGAAGTTTTAGAGGTTTATAAGAACTTTATTTGCGACAGTTAATTCCTACCCTCAATGCTTAAAGGATCGTGCCACACCAAGTTTTTGGATTTTATATGAAAATCAGGAGAACGGTCTCCGCCGCTGTCATCTCGCGGCGACAAACATTTAAACCCGAGTTAGCAAAGGGTTCAGAGCCTTTCACAGATCATAGCGATACCCTGGCCGCCGCCGATACACGCCGTCGCCAATCCATAGCGGCCGCCGCGGCGCTGCAACTCATGCAGCAGAGTTAGGACGATTCGGGTTCCCGTGGCGCCCAGCGGGTGACCAAGAGCAATGGCGCCGCCGTTAACGTTGGTACGAGCGCGGTCCAGTCCCAACTCTTTTTCCACGGCCAGATATTGCGCGGCGAAAGCTTCGTTAACTTCAATCAAGTCGATATCGGCAAGTCCCAGTCCCGCCTGCTGCAGCGCCTTGCGGGACGCCGGCACGGGTCCAATCCCCATTAGCTCCGGTTCCACGCCCGCATAGGCCCAGCTGACGATTCGCCCCAGGGGTTTCGCGTTCTTCGCTTTGACGTAATCCTCGCCGGCGATAACCAGCGCCGCGGCGCCATCGACGATTCCCGACGCATTACCTGCAGTGACGGCCCCGTCTTTATTAAAAGCCGGTCGCAGCCGGGCCAGGCCTTCGAGTGTCGTATCAGGTCGCATATGATCGTCGTGGTCGAAGTTCGTGACGCCTTTCCTTGTTTTGACTTCGACCGGGACAATCTCGGCCGCGAAGATACCGGCGTCATGCGCCCGCTTGGCCTCCTGCTGAGAACGCAGCGCGTACAGGTCCTGCTCCTCTCGCGTTATCTTGTACTTAAGTGCCAGATTTTCCGCCGTACCGGCCATGGGAGTGTTGCAGTAAGTATCCAGCAGCGCCACCATCAAACTGTCTTCAAGTTTTCCCTGGCCGAGGGCGAAACCGGCGCGGGCTCCGTAAATCACGTGGGGCGCCTGCGACATGGATTCCATTCCCCCTACCAGGGCGGTGCGTGCTTCGCCAAGTTGGATCATGTGCGCGCCGGAAATGATCGATTGAATGCCGCTGCCGCAAAGACGATTGACTGTCAGTGCCGGGCGATCGAAGGGCACGCCTGCCTTGAGGGCCACGTGGCGCGCGCCGTAGATGGCGTCGCCTGAAGTTTGCAGCGCATTGCCGACAATCGTGTGGTCGATATCTTCGGCCGGCACGCCCGTGGCTGAAAGTGCGCCGCGGGCCGCCACGGCTCCCAGATCGATTGCGGAAATATTCTTCAACGCGCCGACATACTCACCCATTGCCGTACGCTTGCCGCCGAGAATGAAAACGTCACGATTCATAAATAAATTCCTCGTCAGAATACTTAATTAGACTGAATACATATACCCTCTAAGGGGGCAACGTCACCCAATATAGTTCCGCATACAAGATCACAGAAGCACAGGTCATAGGCAATGCGCCGAGATTAGAAATGGAGTTTTTCCAACAGTACCTCCTATGCTAGAATTCGTTCGCCATCGTCCCTTCACGACAACGATTTGAACCAAACCCTCGGATTTGGAGGTGCCACCCTCTTGAAATACTCCCACTCCACTCATCAACCTCCTTTTGGCAGGTTAGCCCTGCTGAGAATAATGATTTGCGTAGTCGTGACTGCTCTTCCGCCCGGAGCTTATACGCAATCATTAAGTTTGCGCCGCGATCGCAACCGCGCAATACTCTCAACCATCAAGAGTGAATTGGAGAAGTCGTATTATGACCCAACCTTTCACAGCGTGGACATCGCTGCAGTTTTCAAAGATGCGGATGAGTTACTCAAGCAAGCGGACTCCGATGGCCAAATGTACGGGATCATAGCGCGCTCGCTGCTGCATTTGAATGACTCCCACACCTTTTTTGTAGCTCCATCCCGCGCCGCTCGTGTTGACTACGGCTGGACCATGCAGGTGATCGGCGACAAATGCTATATCGCGGCCGTTCAACCTGGAAGTGATGCCGATAAGAAAGGCCTCAAACCTGGCGATCTTGTTCGTTCAATCGATCAAATGAACGCGACGCGCGAAAGCCTTTGGATAATTCAGTATCTTTATTTCTTACGACCTCAGCCGGTTACTCAATTCCTGGTGGAAAGTCCGGGCGAGCAGCCGCGGCAATTGGAAGTCGCAGCGCGAGTAACCCCCGGAAAGAGACTCACGGATCTTAACGAATACAGTCAGTACATGGATTTACTCCTCGAAGAGGAAAAGGATGCCCGCCTGCGCCGCCATCGTTACCTTGAAATAAATGACGTTTTCATTTGGAAGATGCCCTCGTTCGATCTGCCTCCTGAAAAAGTTGACAGTATGATGGGCAAAACCAGGAAACACAAAGCGCTTATCTTAGATCTGCGTGGGAATGGCGGGGGCGCGGAAGAAACTCTTTTGCGGATGGTGGGAAATCTTTTTGATCAGGACATCATGATTGGAGATTTCAAACGTCGCAAGGAAAAGAAACCGTTGAAGGCCAAAACCCGTGGAGCAGACTCTTTCAAGGGGCAACTTGTGGTCCTCATAGACAGCGCCTCGGGGTCGTCATCAGAATTGCTAGCCCGAGTCGTCCAGCTTGAGAAACGCGGAGTCGTGATCGGGGACCGTTCCGCTGGTGCGGTTATGCGAGGAAAGTACACACAACATTCAGTTGGTCTTGACGTAGTGGTTTTTTACGCTGTAAGTATTACGGACGCTGATTTAATAATGAAAGACGGCAAAAGCCTGGAGAAGGTTGGTGTAACGCCTGACGAATTGGTACTCCCGACGCCAGCCGAAATGGCTACCAAGAAAGATCCCGTACTCGCGCGCGCAGGGGCGCTGGTCGGACTTAAACTAGACCCCGCCACGGCTGGTACGCTATTCCCTGTCGAGTGGAGGAAGTGATACCCCCACGCCATCGCGCAGCGAATCGCAGATAAGCAGCGAGTCGCAGATAAAGAGCGGCAACGCTCAGTCCGTGAAGCGGTGCTGGGCCCGGTAGCGATGTAGTAGCTCTTCGAGAAAGCCTTCGTAGGTGAAGGTCGGCATATCGTAAACGGGCCGCAACTTGTAAAGGATTGGCATCGCTACTCGCCACGCCATCCATTGGCGCGGGGCTTCACTCAGATCCCAGCGACGACGGAGAAATGTTTCCACTACCGCGATTTCACGCTCGCTCAAATTGTTGAGGTCGGCTACGAATGGCACAGGTTTGAACGTGCGTCGCAGCGCTCCATCAGAAATTGGCGCAGCAAAAACCCTGGCAAAGGCGGGGGCCTCAGCTTCGCGTTCGCGCACCACCACCGTACCGGCCACCATGTCACCCACGCGTTGATCACGAGCACTGGTAAAGACTGAGATCAGGCCAATGGAATAGAAGGGCGCCGGCATCATGTCGAAAAGGCGCAGTGTGTTTCTCAGAAACGCTTCGAAGCCAGTCACCGGTCTGCCGTCTTCTCGTATCACACGCAGCTTCAACCAGCGCTTCCCCGGAGTTTGACCGCTCCAAAGCCACTCAAAGAATGTGAAGTAGCCGGAAAGAATGGCGCTCGTCACCACGACCCCTAAAGCCACCACCCACTTGGGCGCACTGGAAAAGCGCTCGCCTAAGCTGGAATAGTCGCCCACTATCCAGAAGGCAAGCGCGACTATGGCCAGGGTAAGTATTTGAATGGTGTGATCGATGGCACAGGCCAGGAATCGATTTCCGATCGACGCCAGGGCAAAATGCAGCGCCACGCGCTCCGGCGTTTCGATTATGAGGATGTCTTCAGTTGCGAGTGTGGCGGACAATCGGAGTAATCCTCAGGGCACTGGATCAATCTTATCTAAGCTGTGTCTAGCCTTCGAATCGGACCCTAACAAATCGTCTCTTGCCGACTTTGAGTAACACTGACATGCCAGATTTCCCCAGGGTAGTTGAGTTGCCAATTGCCTGGCGTTCCCCGTCAACGGACACGCCACCTTGTTGGACGAGCCGACGAGCTTCGGCCTTAGACTCAGCTAAGCCAACGGTGACCAGCAACTGGGACAGGTCCCAGCCATGGGGCGTATTTGAAGGGAGCACGCGCTCCTCAACTTCGTCGGGCGTTTCCTTATTACGAAACTGCCGTACGAACTCCTCCTCAGCGCGCTGAGCATCCGCTGGCGAATGGAAGTCGGCAATGATGCGTTTCGCCAGATCGACTTTGATGTCGCGCGGATTGCGTTCGCCCAGTTGGGCAGCAC
The DNA here is from genome assembly GCA_039933315.1 of Pyrinomonadaceae bacterium. Classification (GTDB taxonomy): domain Bacteria; phylum Acidobacteriota; class Blastocatellia; order Pyrinomonadales; family Pyrinomonadaceae; genus DASXRU01. The sequence continues at coordinate 4,983 of JBDTOI010000116.1, read as the reverse complement.
GACGCATCGCAGCAATCTCTTCGCCGCTAAGGTCCGTCAGCAATTCGTAGTAACGCCACATCAGTTCGTCCGAAATTGACATTACCTTACCGAACATTTCCGCAGGCGCCTCGCTGATACCAATGTAATTGCCGAGGCTCTTCGACATCTTCTGTACGCCATCAGTGCCTTCCAGCAGAGGCATGATGACGCAGATCTGTGCCTCCTGCTGATACTCGCGTTGCAGATTGCGCCCCATCAGCAGGTTGAACTTCTGGTCGGTGCCGCCCAGTTCAACGTCCGCTTCGAGAGCCACTGAGTCGTAAGCCTGCGTGAGCGGGTAGAGTAGTTCGTGCAGAGCGATGGGCTTTTCCTCTGCCAGGCGTTTGGCAAAATCGTCACGTTCCAGAATCTGTTTGACCGTGACATGTGAAGCCAGACGGATGAACCCATCTGAACCCAGCTTGCTCATCCACTCGGAGTTAAAGCGTATTTCCGTCTTCTCCGGATCGAGCAGCTTGAAGATCTGTGCTTTGTAAGTCTCGGCGTTGGCTTCGATCTCTGCCCGGGTTAGCTGTGGCCGGGTGGCGCTCTTGCCCGAGGGATCGCCAATCATGCCGGTGAAGTCGCCAATCAAAAAGATGACTACATGTCCCAGCTCCTGAAAGGCGCGCAACTTGCGGATAACAACGGTGTGGCCGAGGTGTATATCCGGCGCCGTTGGATCCGCCCCCAGCTTCACTCGCAAAGCTCTCTTCGTCTCCGCAGACCGCAAGAGTTTCGCGCGCAGCTCGTCTTCGCGAATGATCTCGACCGTGCCTTTGCGCAGGTAGGCAAGCTGTTCGTCGATCGTCAGGTCCTGTTTCGTTCCGGCTTCTCGGGACATTTCTAATCTGATTCCGCCGGGCGTATCTGCCGGCCTAAAACTATCGCCAACGCTTCAGCGTAAAGCTTGTGCTCTTCCGGCAGGATGCGTGCCGCCAAACTTTCCACCGTGTCATCATCATGCACCGGCACTTTGCTCTGCGCGATGATCGGTCCGCCGTCAAGTGTGGCGTCAACAAAGTGGACGGAGCAGCCACTCCATTTAACGCCTGCCTCCAAAGCCTGACGCTGTGGCTCCAAACCCGGAAATGCCGGCAAAAGGCTCGGATGAATATTCAAAACCCGTCCGCCGTACGCGGTGAGAAACTCGCCCGACAGTAATCGCATGTATCCCGCCAGACAAACCAGAACGACCTGCCGCTTCTGCAATGCCTCGACGATTTCACGATCGTGCTCCTCACGCGTGCGCCCGCGACGTTCGACCACCAGCGTTTTGATCCCGCGCTCCTCCGCTCGGGCCAGGCCGGCAGCGCCCGGCTGATCGCTGATCACTACTGCAATCTCGGCATTGGGAACCTGCCGGGATCGCACCGCGTCAGCGAGTGCTACCATGTTTGAGCCCCGGCCGGAAATAAGAATCCCGATTTTCAATTCTTCAACAACTCGGAGAGATGATTGCGCAGGTGTGCTTCGGTCAGCACTATTTGTTCACCACTTTTTTTCAAAACCTTCCATTGCGGCGCTTTGTTACGCGACTGGGTAAGCAGCAACTCCTCATTCACATTAGGTTTTCCCAGATGTTTGATATGCGCGCGCGCCAGTCCGCCGCCACGTACGAAGCCATCAGGCGGAGTACGTGGCCAGCCAGCCTCTACCTGGATTAGGGGTATGCCGCGCCTCACCGTTAGCAATTGCCCGACCATGGTTGCCTGGCCAATGCGGAACCGGTGATTATCCTGATGTTCGATCTCCAGGTTCGCAGCGGCCCCATTGACTTCGGTGGCCAGCGCCGTGACTGTCGATATCAACCATTCAACCGCAGTCCGCCGGACCAGATCGTTGGCCGAACGAAGGGCAACATACTCGGCGAGGTCTTTCCGCCCCAGAGTGCGCGCTCGCCGTTCTGCTTCTGCCAGCGCGTTTGCCCAATGCTCTTCCAGCTCACTCAAACTAAACCCTCATCCAATCGTTATTAGGACCGCATTAACCGGCTGTTCGCTCCATCAAGGGAGGCGATGTTATCATGGCTCCTCGACGAGGTCTCCCATAATACTTGCATCACTGTTCCTGCGCTCACAGTCACGGCCGGCAAAGCCGGAATGTGGGCTCGCATAAACTCAATTACACTAATTAATCACATATGAATTACTCAAAACAAATGATTCGCGCCCTGGCGCTGGTGGGCCTGATGACTACGCTCATCGTGGGGCAGACCTTCACCGTTCAATCAGCTTTCTTGCAGGACAAGAAGCCGCAGTTTCCCTCACGCGCTGGGCACGTCAACGATTTCGCCGCCGTACTTGATGCCGGAACCAAACAGCGCGTCGAGAACACGCTGCTAAACCTTGAACAGCGGAGCGGCGTCAAACTGGTTGTGGCCACGATCAGATCCGCGGGTGATCAGGACATCTTCGATTACTCAATGCAGATGGCGGAGGATTGGAACATTGGCGCGAGTGGCAGTAAACAGAAAAGTCTGTTGCTGGTCATCGCGGCGGACACCGGGAAATTTTTTACCCAGGCCAGCAAGAGTGTTAAGGGAGATCTTCCCGACGGCCTGGTCGGCGAGATGGGGCGGCGCATGCGGCTTCAGTTTGAATCCGGCGAATTCAACGACGGCCTTTCCACGGGCGTTCGCCATTTTGTGACGGTGCTGGCAGAACGAAAGGGATTGAGCCTGGCTGGAATCGAACAACCCCCCGCCGATGGAACGCCGGCCAGCGGGAACGTGGCAACCAGTACGGAATCGAAAGCGCGGCCGGCTGAAATTACGCCCGCCGCTGTGGCAACTCCTCAGGCGCTTGAAAGCCCCACTCCCGTACCCAACGAGCGCCCGGCGCAACTCGCAACGAGACCCCGAGTAGCAGCCACTCCTACGCCGGAAGCAGCTGAATCACCCATCGCGACGCCGACGCCAATCGAGGCCCGTAAGCCCGCGGCGACTCCAACGCCTTTGGAAGTAACCCAGCCCACACCAACTCCAACACCAGTGTCTGAAGTTATTAGCCCTGCGCCGACTCCGACACCACAAGTCGCCGAAGCGCCGACGCCGGAGCCGGTTGAGGCGAAGGCGCTTCCAGCAGAAGTTAAAGAGCCGGCGAAACCACTCAGCGTTCCAGGTAAACCAGCAGCAGGCGGCGAGGATGCTGAACTCATCGAGCAGACACAAAAGCTATCGGACGACGAACGCATCGATGCGCTCAAGTCGTTCCTGGCAAGCCATCCGAAATCTGCCCTGCGAACCAAAGCAACTGAGCTGATCATTGTCTCGCGCGCGAAGGTCGGTGATCGGAAACTCCAAACCGGTGACGTTGGTGGGGGCATTGAACAGTTTAAGCAGGCAATCGCCGAGAGCCCGGCGGACATGAGCGACAATCTCTACAATGATGTTATTTCCAGGTTTCCCTTGAATCTGATCTTCCGCGGTCAGCGGGCCGCGGCCCTTGAGTCGGCCCGTTCAATCGAAGCACTGGTCCGGGTTAATCCGAAACGGCTCCTGGCGCTGGCTTCGTTCTATCTGGCAATCGAAGATGTTGGCGAAGCCACGCGCATTGCTCAGTTTGCCGTCAAAATGGCTCCAGAGTTAGCAGCGGCCCATCAGGCGCTGGGCTCCGCTCGCCACATCGCGTTGCAACTGGATGAAGCAACCGCGGAATATGCGCGCGCCCTCGAACTGGACCCGAAACTCTCGCCGGCGCGCCGCAGCCTGGCGGACCTGAAAAGGTCGGCCGGAAATTCCCAGGAAGCGCTCGCACTCTACCGCGAGCAATTACAAATCGATCCCAAAGACGGCGCTGCTCGCAATGGCTTGATCCTTTCTTTATTTGATCTGGGACAGAAGGCTGAGGCTGAGGCCGAGCTGGCCTCAGCCTTGAAAGAAAACGCGCAGAACGTTCCGCTTTTGACCGGTCTAAGCTACTGGCACGCCGCGCACAACGAGCCGGCACGAGCACTCGAATTCGGAATCAAAGCAGTGCAGGTCGAGCCGCGATACACCTGGGCGCAGATAGCCCTGGCGCGGGCACTAATCGCGAACAAACGACCCCTCGAAGCCGAGCGGGCCCTGCGGTTCGCGCGGCAATATGGCAAGTTTTCCACTCTGGATTATGAGTTGGCCAGCGCGCTGGCGTCGATGGGACTTTATGAAGAAGCCGCCGATGAACTGGCACGATCATTTGCGCTTAAGAACGGCGAGATTGAAACCAGACTGGCCGGAAGATTAGGGGCGCGAGCAGCTAACTTCACCGACCTGCTGGCGCGCGAACGGCGGGCAAGTATTTTCCAGGCCGCTGTCGCCGACACCGAAGCGAACGCAAAGATGCTGAAGGGCTTGCTGGCCTTCACATCAGCAATCAATGCACCAACAGTTAACCAAGCGGAAGTGGTGACCGCAGGGCAGGAGTTTGCCGCCGGCGAGGATCCCATGCGGACCTATCGTCAGGTCTATGTCGCCAGCCGGTTGTTGAGTAAACGAATCGCGCTGCCGACCGTCATGGAATTAGGCGCAGCTGCGATGCATGGAGTTGAAGCGGCGCTCGACACTCCCGCGGCAACCGTAGCAGTGCAAGCGGATGATCTACGCAATATCCGCGGCCGGGCTATTGCCGGCGGCAACACGCCCGCTGTTCCCGACGCGCCGCGCACGGCCCTTTCAGCGCTGTTACGCGGGCGCATTGAAGACCTGACCGGCTGGGCCCTCTTTAATCAGGACAAAAGACCGGAGGCTTTAACGCATTTGCGGCTAGCGGTCGGTGTGCTGCCGGAGGGAACACCCTTGTGGCGCGAGGCGCTCTGGCATCTGGGCGCGGCGCTTGAGGCCGATGGCAAACAGCAGCAGGCACTGCTTTACTACATGAAGAGTTATGTGACTGGCACGCCTGACTTAATCCGGCGCACCATCATTGAATCGCTCTACCGCAAAGCTAATGGATCGCTCGACGGCCTGGATGAAAAGATCGG